>JAUIMK010000081.1 GCA_030432735.1 bacterium | reverse complement strand
AAAAAAGCGCCCGCGGCCCAAGGGCGCTCAACGCGCCCGCAAAAAAAATGGAGGCAGAGCTCTCAGGGTAGAGCTCTGCCTCCGACTTTCGAGAAGCCCCGCGAGGAGCGGGCCTACGTCAGGGAAGTGTCCGTGAGTGCTCGGATGTGTCAATCATTCTGCATGCGAAACGCGGATATCCGAGGGTGCCACGGGCCCGGAGACCTCCGATCTTGATTCTGCGAACACGCTCGCATGAACGAAAGCAGTTTCGATCCAACCGCTTGGCAGGGTGGATTGCGTGTTGTGGATGGCTCCTGATCTCCGCCTGCTCGGGCGTCCCGTCGCATCCGGAAATGGACGAGAGCGCCGAGAAGTTCTCGTCGCGGCGGGCGCGTGCACACTACGTGGCCCTCGCAGGGCTGGGGGCCCGGGGCCCGGGAAGCGAGGCGGCAGCACGCGCCCGGGCCTACGTGGAGCGAGAGCTGCGCTGGACCGGGGCCGAGCTGGTTGGAACGGAGTCCGCGGCGACGCCCGCCGGTGCCCCCCTGATCGCCTGGATTCCCGGGGCGAGCGACGATCGGATCCTCGTTGCGGCACCCTGGGCGCCTGTGTCCCTTGGGGGCGGGCCCGACGAAAGCGGGGTCGCGACGTTGCTCGAGCTCGCTCGCGCGCTCTCACGCCAGGCCGCGCCCTATACGATCGGAATCGCGGTCGCGATGGTCGAGCCGTCCGGCGAGGAGACCGGCGCCGCCGATGGCCCGACGCACCGCGCGGGCGCGGCGCTCGTCGAGGCGCTCGAAGCGGACGGCGGGCTCGAAGCGCTCCGGGGGGTCCTCGTGGTCGATCCGCGGGCCGGCGAGCGCAGCCGATTCGTTCGGGACCTGCGCTCGCACCCCGTCTTCCGCGACCTCTTCTGGCGGACCGCGGCTCGCCTGGGGCATGCCGCGCGCTTTCCGCAGGAGGGCGGTTGGGCCACCCCGGACGGGATCCAGACTGCCTTTCTCGCGGCAGGCTACGGGCGCGTGCTCTCGCTGGTGGACGAGCGGGCGGTGGGGGTCTCGACGGCGGGCGCGGTCGCGGCGCGGGGGCCGCTGCCCGGGCCAGAGGCGTTCGAGGCGCTCGGTGAGGTCGCCTACGAGGGGCTGACCCGGCTGATGGAGCGACTCGCGCGTGTCGATGCGTTCTCGCGCTGAGGACCTGGCGACCCGCCGTCCTCGAATGCGCCTGGGACGCCGCGAGCAGGCAGGCGGTGGGACGCGGGGCGGCAAGGCTCATGAGGAATCGGCCGGAATGCCCATATCTATCTGATTTTTCTAGCAAAATCAGTTGCGTAGAGGGTCGGGCGCTGCTAAGATCCGCGCCCTTGGATTCGGGGAGTCCCCCAACGATTCCGCGTTCACGGATCGTGACCCCGCCGCCACGCCCGGCCTCGTCACCTCGCCGGCCCGCCCGCCCCGCAGCTCGAACCGGTCCGCCCGTTCCTGCTCCGCGCGATCGAGCCGAGTCGAACGACGGCGAGAGACCGGCCCGCAGCCCGCGAAGGAGACAGCGCCGGACATGTGCACGCTGATCGTCCTTCATCGCTGCATCGCAGGCCGACCTCTGGTCGTCGCTGCGAACCGGGACGAGTTCCTGGCACGGCCGGCGGAGGACTTCGCGATCCGGTCTTCGGGGACGGGTCCGATCCTCTCGCCCCTCGACCTCGAAGCGGGCGGAACCTGGGTCGGTCTGAGCCAGCGCGGCGTGTTCGCGGGTCTCACGAATCTGCGTCCCCTTCCGGACCGTCCCCTTCCGGACAGTGTCACCGCGGGCAAGTCGGCGAGTGCGCTCCGGAGTCGGGGGGACGTCGTGATGATGGCGCTCGAGTCGGAGAGCGCGGCGGACACGGCGGTGAAGGCGGCGGACCTCGAGGCCGGTGTCTACAACCCCTTCCAGCTGATGGTCGCGGATGGGCGCGATGCCTTCCTGATCGTCTATCGCGATCGCCCCACCGTCCTCGAGCTCGAAGCCGGCCCGCACATCGTCGGGAACGTCGAAGACGAAACGATCGCCGCCCGACTCGGGAACACCGCGCTGCTCGAGCAGGACGCGTCCCGCGCCGGCGACGACCTCAAGATGAGTGAAGCCTATCCGGGCTTCGAAGGGCTCGAGCACATCGTCGACCCGCCGCGCGCTTCGCCCGCGCCCGGCGAGCCACAGGTGCACGAGCCCCGCGCACTCAAGCTGACGCGCATCCGATCGCGCGTCGAGAAGATGGTGACGGACCCGTCCTTCGATCTCTTCGATGGACTGGCCCGGATCTGCCGTGAGCACGTCGGCGTCGAAGGGGTGGTGAGCCCCTTCGAAGCGACGTGCGTTCACATCCCGGAGAGCCCGAGCGGCGCTGCGGGAGACCCCAGGCCCGATCGCTACGGAACGCGGAGCTCGCTTCTCCTGGAGCTCTCCGAGGACGAGGGAGCGAGTCGGCTCTGGACGACGGACGGGCCGCCATGTGTGCGGCCCTTCGAGAATCGATCGGTCCTGCTGAAGGACCTGGGCGTGAGGCTCGGGAACCAGGCAGGCCCCTACGATGCGAGGACGAACTTTTGAGACGAATCGGTAGCAACATCCGAAAGAAGAGTTCCGAGGAGCGGTCCCACCGCCTCACGAAGAACATCATCCAGTATTCGGATACGGACGCCCCCAAGAACGACTACCCCCGCAAGATCGTGTCGCCGACGCGACCCTCGAGCTGCTGCACGGACGCGAACAAGATCGACGTCGGCTCGGTTCGCGAGGTCGAAGGCTTCAAGTTCTGTTATCGCGTGTGCCAGGAGTGCGGCCACGCCGTCAAGTACTTCTACCCGTCGGTCGAGTCCACGAGCTCCGCGCTCAAGGCCTACCGCGAGCGACAGAAGTACATGCTCCAGTAGTCGAGAAGCGCGCCGCGGTCCCGCACCGACCCGCCGCGCACCCGACGAACGGAGAACGTTCCGGAGAAGGCGGTCAGGGTGCTGGCCGCCTTCTCTCGTCCTGGGCCCCGGCGCTCGTCTCGAGCACCGGCGCCCGTCTCGAGCCCCAGCGATCCATGCCCCCGCCCCCCCCGGACAGCCCGGAAGATCCGATTCGGACCCTCGAGGACGCCGCCGCGTATCTCGAGGGGCTGATCAATCGCGAGCGCGCGACGGACTACGCCTATCGCCGGCTGGACCTGCGTCCGATCCAGGCGCTGCTCGATGCGCTGGGCAGGCCGGACGAGTCGCTCTCGATCATCCACGTCGCGGGATCGAAGGGGAAGGGCTCGACCTGCCTCTTCGCGGAGTCGCTCCTTCTCGCGCTCGGTGAGCACGTCGGGACCTTCACCTCGCCCCACCTGACGAGCTGGGTCGAGCGATTCCGGATCGACGGTCGTGCCATCGACGGTGCGACGCTCGCGGCGGCGGTCGAGCGGATCCGCCCCGTCGTCGAAGCCCTGCGCGAAGGCCCGGAAGAGACGCGCCCGAGCTTCTTCGACGCGACCACCGCCATCGCACTCCTCGTCTTCGCGGACGCCGGCGTCGATCGGGTGCTGCTCGAGGTCGGGCTCGGCGGACGACTCGATTCGACCAACGCGGTGACGCCGGACGTCTGTTGCATCACGAGCATCGAGCTCGAGCACACGGACAAGCTCGGCGACACGGAGGCGCTGATCGCCGCCGAGAAGGCGGGCATCCTGAAGACGGGGGTCCCGGCGGTCGTCGGGCCGCTGCGCGACGCGGCGATGAGCGTCGCGCTCACCCGTGCCGCCCAGGTCGGAACGCAGCTGCGGACCTTCGGGAGCGACTACCGCCTCGGCGCCGGGGAGGGCCCCGACGAAGCGCTGCGCCTCGAAGCCGTCGACGGGTTCCGCGTCGCCTGCGGTCTCTCGACGCCGGGAGAGGCCGCGCGGACGAACGCGGGGCTGGCGATCGCGTGCGTGCGTGCGCTCGGTGTCCACTCCGACGCGGCGATCGCGCGGGCGTGCCGGACGGGGATCGCCGGGTGCTCGCTGCCCGGTCGGATCGAACGCCTCGCGGCGGATCCGCTCGTGATCGTCGACAGCTCGCACACGGCACGCTCCGCCGCCGAGCTCGCCCGCACCCTCGAATCCCTGGCGCCCGGCGGCTTCGACCTCGTCCTCTCCGTCTCCGGCGACAAGGACCTCGACCAGGTCCTCGCGCCGCTGCTCGAAGCGCCCGGTCGCGGACGGATCGTGACCACGCGCGCGGAGCCCACGCGATCGCTGCCGGCGGACTGGCTGGCGAAGCGGATCGACGAGCTCGCCGAACGGCTCGGGCTCGGGTGGGACACCGTCGTACCGCTCGCGATCGAGGACCCGGAAGAGGCGGTGCGCGTCGCGCGCGCTCGGCTCGAGCCCGGTCGGATGTTATGCGCCACGGGATCCGTCTATCTCGCCGGCATCGCGCGACGGGTGCTCGGCGGAGCACCGCTCCAGGGCGGCTCGCCGCGACGATGAGCCGCTTCGAGATCGGTCTCGCGCGACCGGAGGAGGTCGCGCTCTGTCCCGGGATCGAGGCTCGTGCCGCGGCCCGCTTCTCGTCCCGGGATCTCCCGCCCGACGCCGCGGAAGACGTCACCGACCTCGAGACCCTGACGCGCGCCCAACGCGACGGGCGTCTCCTCGTCGCGCGCGTCGGGGCGGACGAGACCGTCGCCGGCTTCGTGCTCCTCGAGGATCACGGCGACGAGGCCCACCTCGAGGAGGTCGACGTCCTCCCGGAGTTCGGACGCAGGGGCCTCGGTCGCGGACTCGTCGAGGCGGCGTGCGATCGCGCCCGCGCGCGGGGCTTCGCATCGATCACGCTGTCGACGTTCCGCGACGTCGCGTGGAACGCGCCCTTCTACGCGCGCGCGGGCTTCGAGGAGATCCCGCACCGCGAGTGGACCGACGCGCTCGTCGCGTCGGCGGCCGCGGAGGCGGCGGCGGGGCTCGATCCGGCGCGGCGGGTCATGATGCGGCGCCGGCTCGACGCGCGCGCTCCCTCGTAGGGCGCGGCGCCACCGGTGGGGCCGCCTCGCCGCGCGTTTCGAGCGCCGAACGAAAGAGCGCCCGGACCGGCTCCTCGCACGAATTGTGCGAAGGGAGGGGTAGCCAGCCCGGGCGCGGGAATGGGGGCCCGCTCCTCAGAAGCGCCCCATGAATTCCTGGGCTCTCAAAAGCAATGGCCGTGCCAACCGTGGGGATATTCCCCAGCTCGCATCCAGGCCCGCGCGAGCGGGGCGCCCCATCGCTTCGGAGAAGCGCGCCGGCAGCGCCTCGGACTCCCTCGTGCAGCGTCGGATCGGCGGTGACACAAAATGTCGTCCGCGGGTGACGGCGCGTGTCAGTCGGGAGCGAGCGCGCGCCGTGCCCGGTCGAGGGCGGAGACGTGGTCGGGGGTCGTGCCGCAGCAGCCGCCGAGGATCCGGAGCGAGGGCTGCGCGAGCCAGGGAGCGAGGCTCGCCGCGAACGCGTCCGGTGTGAGCGCCTCGCTTCGCGCGAAGCCCGTCGCGTCATCGGGCTCGCCGAGGTTCGGGGAGACGAGCAGCGGTGCACCGGTCGGCGCGAGCCTCTGCAGGGAGGCGGGAAGACTCGACGGCGGGACGCAGTTCACGCCGACCGCCGCGGCCCCGGCGTCGAGGACGCGCGACGCTGCCTGCGCGAGGTCTTCGCCGGAGAGGAGAAGGCCCGGCGCCCAGGAGACGAAGCCGACGACGAAGGGCAGGCCGCTCCGCGCGGCGGCGCGCGCGGCGCTCTCCGCCTCGGCGGCGGTGTTCATCGTCTCGACGAGCAGCAGGTCGACACCGGCCTCGCCTAACAAGTCGACCTGGCGAGCGTGTTCGCGATCGCACGCGGCCCGGGGCGGGACGCGCTCGGGCGCATAGCAGTCTTCCAGGGGCGGCAGGGAGCCGGCGACCCAGCGCGGCGGAGTGTCCTCCACGCCTGCTCCCGCCGTCGCGCGGACGGTGCGGACCTCGCGGACGTCGCGGACGGCGCTTCGCGCGAGATCGACCGCGAGGCGGGTGAGGGCCCGGTCGCTCTCCGGCGGGAGTCCGGCTCGATCGAGGGGACGGGCCTGGGTGCGGAAGGTGTTGGCGGTGACGATCTCGGCGCCGGCCCGCAGGTGCGCCGCGTGGATCGCTTCGACCGCGTCCGGGGATTCGAGGAGCGCGTGGGTCGACCAGAGCGGGAGTCCGGTCCGCAGCCCCGCCCGCTCGAGCTCGGTCCCGGTCGCGCCGTCGAGCAGGAGCGGCCGCCCGGCGCCGTCGAGTCGCGCGGCGAGCGCCGCTGCGGCGGATCGTTCGCGAGACTTCTCCCGATCGGCAACGGCGCTCGCATCCGTCCGATTCGACGGGGCTCCCACGCTTCGTCTCCTCCTCGCCGGGACGCGATGTTCCCGTGGGAACACGACGCGATGGGCTTTGCCCTCCCGATCGCGCGAGGATGCGCTAACCACCCAGCCGACGCGAGGCCCTGAGATCGGCGCGCCGCGCAGGGGGCGGCCGATGCGCGCGCCCCGTCGCGCCGCCGCCCGGCCGATTCCAGCTGAGCGCTTCGCCGCCACGCTTCCGAGGCCCGTCCCACGCTCCCAGCCAGCCATCGGGTGAGATCTTGAACCAGCCTACGCACAGCCTTCCCGCGGATCGACCGCTCGCCATCTTCTGCGACTTCGACGGGACCTTCTCGGTCCAGGACGTCGGCTCGACCCTCGCCCAGCAGCTCCTGCCCGAGCGCCGAGCGAATCTCTGGCAGCGCTTCGCGGACGGGGAGTTCACGGCCTGGACCTACGTCATGGCGCTCCTCGACGGCCTCGAGCTCCCGGAGAAGCAGCTCTACGAGTTCCTCGAGACGATCGATCTCGACCCCGGCGCTGCCGACCTGCTCGCGTGGTGCGAGGCGGAGGACGTGCCGTTCCGGATCCTGTCCGACGGCTTCGACTGGAACCTCGAACGCCTGCAGGAGATCAACGGCGTCTCCTTCGAGTTCAACGCCAACCACCTCCGCTACGAGGGCGAGACCTGGCGGCTCTCTCCGGGGCGACCGAACGAAGCCTGCGGATGTGGAACCGGTAGCTGCAAGCGCGGTCTGATCGCGACGCATCGCGCGGAGAACCCGGGCGCGTTCTGCGTCCACATCGGGAACGGGCGGGTATCGGATCTCTGCGGTGCGCTCGAGGCGGACCTCGCCTACGCCAAGGACACCCTCGCGCCTGCGCTCGAGGAAGCCGGCCGCGCCTACGTCGCCTTCGAGACGCTCCACGACGTGATCGACGACCTGCGCGAGCGCCAGGGCGATCGTCCTCGCTCCGGCGACGAAGCGGGCCGCGGCGAATGAGCGACGCGGCGCAGCCGGACGAAGCGACGACGGGACGTCGGGTCGCGGTCCTCGGCGCCGGCTTCGCGGGGCTCCGGGCGGCGACCGCGATCCGGGCCGCGGGACATCGCGTCGACGTCTTCGAGGCCCGGACCGCCGTCGGCGGACGCGCGCGCGGCGAGTGGTGCGCCGGCCACTGGATGGACGGCAGCTGGCCGGTCCTCGGTGGACGCGACGAAGCCCTCGCGCGCTTCGCTCGGGATCTCTCGGAGCGGGGCGTCGGCGATCTCCTGACGCCGCTGCGGCCGGTGCAGACGGCGCTCCTCCGTGGCGGTGAGACGCGTCCGGTCGACGGCCTGCAGCTCCGGGGCGCGGCGCGGATTCCCGGCCCGCCGATCTGGGAGCGGCCCAAGCTGCTCCGCTGGGGGCGGCTCATGGGACGTTATGCGCCGCTGCTCGATGCGACCCATCCGGAACGGGCCGCGGATCTCGACTATCGGAGCGTCGCGGATCACGTCTCGCTCTACTTCGGCCGTGGCGCGCTCGAGTTCTGGCTCGCCCCCGAAGTGCAGAGCGTCCATGGCGACTCCGTCGACGAGCTCTCCCGGGTAGCGCTCCTCCTGCACGCCCAGAGCCGCGGGATCGGAGGCCGTCGCCCCGCGCCGCCCGGCCTTCCCCGCCGCCCGCTCGTCGAGCTCGCCCAGGCCGCCGCCGAGAGCGTCGCGATTCAGCGCGCGACCCAGGTCCAGCGCGTCGACGAGCTCGCGTCCGGCGGATACCGGCTCGAGCTGCTCGACGCCGACGGAACGCGGGCGGAGTCGGGCTTCGACGCCGTCGTGATCGCCGTCGGCGCCAGCGAAGCCGCGCGCATCGCCCGGCCGCTGCTGACGCCGGCCGAGCGGGACTTCTTCGACCGGGTCGAGGAACGCCCGGTCGTGACCCTGTCGGTCGCGCTCGAGGGCGTGCACGCCGGGCTGCCCCAGGAGATCCGACTGCCGCGACGCGAGGACTCCGCGATCACCTCGATCGTGGTCGAGCCGGGCCAGAGCGGAGGCCGCGCGCCGGAGGGGCGGAGCCAGCTGGTGATCCGCGCGCGCGACGCCTTCGCCACGCGCTGGGCGGACACCGCGAGCGACGTCGTTGCGAAGAACCTGCTGAGCTCCCTCGAGCTCGCGATCCCGGGGATCGGCGAGCGCGTGATGACGACGCATGTGGGGCGGGCCAGCCAGGCTTTCTTCGGCGTCGGTCACTACCGGGAGCTCGCGAACTTCGCGAAGGTCCAGCGCGATCGCCGGGATCTCGGGCGACGGGTCTACTACGCCGGCGACTACCTGGTCGGGCCGACCTTCGAGTCCGCCACGCGCGCCGGACAGCGGGCAGCGGACGCGCTGCTCGCCGATCTCGCGAGCGAAGGCGATACGCAGCTCGTCTAGGCGCGGGTCGACGCCGGGCCGGTGATCCGCTCAGGCCGTCGCGATCCCGGTCACGAACGCGACCCCGGCGAGCACGACGGACGCGGCCCACACGAGCCCGATCAGCAGCGCGAGGTTCCGGAACGCGGCCTCCTTGCGGGCACGCAGGCTGATGTCGACGGTCATGCCCGCGATCAGGACCAACGCCGCCGCTGCGAAGGGATTGCGATCGACGGCGGTCAGGATCAGCACGGCCGCACCGAAGGCCCCGCCGCTCCCGAGGATCACCACGACGACGGGCAACAGCGCCGGCTCGCTGAAGAACGTGCCGATCATCTCGTCGAGGGACGGAAAGTCGTCGTCGTCCTCGCGTCGCTCGTCCTCTTCTTCGTCACTCATCGCATCCTCGTTCCGACTGGGGCGCGTCGGAGGTCAGTCCTTCGTCAGGATCGCGCGGGTCGCGCCCGCGCCGCCGTCTTCGCGCGCCGCTTCGGTGGTCTCGACGACGTAGTGGGAGCGGGGGAGGTGGTCGCGGACCGCGCGCTTGAGGGCGCCGGTGCCGATCCCGTGAATCACGCGCATCTCGTCGCGGCCCTCGGCGGCGGCCAGGTCGAGGGCGACGTCGAGTCGCTCGAGCGCCTCCTCGACGCGCAGGCCGCGGAGGTCGACCTCGACGAGCCCGCCGATCCGCGCGGGCGGAAGCGGCTCTTGGCGCGGCTCACGGGCGGGCGGTGGCGCCATCGCCTTCGCGGGACCGCGCCCCGCGACGCTGCTCGAGAGCTGGTCGCGGCCGAGGACGACCTTGCGGCCCGAGACCTGGACGGCGACGCGTCCCTTCCGGTCCGGCAGCGCGACGAGGGTTCCTTCGCCGCCGCCGGGCGTCCGGACCGCGTCGCCGACCCGCGCCTTCGGCCAGTCGACCGGCGCGAAGGCCGTCTCCGTCGGGACCTTCTCCGGCTCGAGGCCGCGCGCCTTCTGGATGCGCTCGGTCTCGTCGCGCAGCGACTCGAGCTTCGCCTTCGCGTCGGCGGCGCGCCGCGAGGAAGGGGCGCGCTGGAGCTCGGCGATGATCCGGGCGACCTCGCCGTGGGCGTCCCGGAACGAGGCGTCGAGCTCGCCTCGCATCTCGCCGAAGAGCTTGTCGCGACGCTCCTGCAGGCGCGCGAGCCGGGTCCGGAACTCGTCGCGGACCTGCTCGCTCTCCGTGCGCAGCGCGGCGGCGGCGGCCTGCTCGCTCTCCAGCTGGGCCCGGCTCGCCGCGAGCTCCGCGAGCATCCGGTCGAGGCGTCGGTCTTCGCGATCGAGGAGCGACGACGCGCGGTCGAGCACGCCCTGGGGCATGCCCATGCGCGCCGCCACCGTCGTCGCCGACGAGGCCCCGGGCGCACCGATCCGCACGCGATAGGTCGGCGCGAGGGTCTGCGGGTCGAACTCGACGCTCGCGTTCTCGAAGCGGTCGTCGACCTCCGCCATCTCCTTCAGCAGGTTGTAATGCGTCGTGGTGACGACCCGCGCGCCCTCGTCGGCGAGGGCCTCGAGGGCCGACTGCGCGATCGCGCCGCCCTCGGAGGGGTCGGTGCCGACGCCGATCTCGTCGAGACACACGAGCGTGTCGGGTCCCGCGGCGCGGAGGATGCCCGCGAGGTTGGCCATCGCCGCGGAGAAGGTCGAGAGGCTCTCGTTGATGTCCTGGTGGTCCCCGATGTCCGCGAGGACGCGTTCGACGAGATCGACCCGCGCGCCCGGGTCGGCGGGGACGTGGAGGCCGGCGCGGACCATCAACGCGGCCAAGGCGATCGACTTGAGGGCGACGGTCTTGCCGCCGGCGTTGGGGCCCGACAGGATCAGGACCCGGAAGTCGCGGCCCACGCGGAGATCGTTCGCGACGCACTCGTCGCGCGGAATGAGCGGGTGTCGCAGGCCAGGGAGCTCGAACACGCCGTCGGTCCCGATCTCCGGGAGGACCGCGTCCATGTCCCGCGAGAGGACGCCGCGGGCGAAGGCCAGGTCGAGGCGCCCGAGCCGCTCGAGGCTCGCCCGGATGGACTCCGCCTCGCGCGCCACCGCGGCGGAGAGCTCGCGCATGACCCGGAGGATCTCGCGCTCGACGGTCAGCTCCGCCTGCCGGTGTCTGTTGTTCAGCTCGACCATGCCGTCGGGCTCGACGAAGAGCGTCGTGCCGGAGCGGGAGGCGTCGTGCACGATGCCGCGGACGTGTCCCTTCGCGTCGCTCTTCACGGGGAGCACGAAGCGGCCGTTGCGCACGGTGTAGTAGGCGTCGGAGAGATGCGGCTTGATGTCGGCGTGCTGGAGACTGCGCTCGATCCGCGTCTGCAGCTCGCCGCCGAGGCGGTGCACGTCCCTGCGCGCGCTGGCGAGGGTCGGACTCGCCGAGTCGCGCACCTCGCCGCTCGCGTCGATGCAGCGGCCGATCCGGGCCTCGAGGCCCGGGGCCTCGTCGATGTGGACCGCGATCTCGAAGAGGGCGGGCGCCGCCTCGCGCCGGCGATCGAAGAAACGCAGCGTCGCGTGCAGCGCTTCGAGGGTGCGGCGGACCTCCGCGAGCTCCGCGGCTTCGAGCACGCCGCCCTTCTCCGCGCGCGCGAGCGCCGCGCGGACGTCGGCGCAGCCTCCCATCGGCGGCACCTCGTCCTCGTCGAGCAGAGCCCGGGCCTCGCTCGTCTCCTGGAGTCGCGCGCGCGCGCCCTCCTCGGTCTGCTCGAAGAGCGCATGTGTGGAGGATTCCGCGAGGAGGCGAGTGCCTACCGGCGTGCGGCAGGCGATGCGCAGCGCGTCGGTGATCCTCGTCCACTCGAGGCTCTCGAGGGTGGATTCCGCGACTTCGAAGGGCATGGCGGGGAGTCTACGGTCCCGCTCCGGGCATCGCCCGGCTGCGCGTCTTCAGTTCCCCTGCAGGACGCCGAAACGAACAGGGATGGCCGATCGACGACCGACCGAGGCCTCGCTCGAAGGCTCCCACGCCCTCGACGAGATGCCGACCCTCGAGATGCTCCAGCTGATCCACGCGGAGGACGGCGTCGCGCACGCGGCCGTCGCCCTCGTGTTGCCGCAGGTCGCCGAAGCGGCGGACGTGCTCGCGACGGCGATGGGCGGCGGCGGTCGTTGGTTCAACGTCGGTGCCGGGACGAGCGGTCGGATCGGCGTGCTCGACGCGTCGGAGATCCCGCCGACCTACGGGCTTCCGCCGCGCTCGGTGCAGGGCATCCTGGCCGGCGGTGATCGCGCGCTGCGCAACGCCGTCGAAGGCGCGGAGGACGATCCCGAAGCCGGGGCCCTCGAGCTCGAGGAGCGCGGCGTCACCCTCGGTGACGTCATCGTCGGTCTCTCGGCGAGCGGGACCACGCCCTTCGTGCTCGGAGCGATCGAGGCGGCGGGGAAGCTCGGCGCGCGCACGGTGGCGATCACCTGCGATCCGGACTCGCCCCTCGCGGAGTCCGTCGAGATCGCCATCGCACCGAGGGTCGGGCCCGAGGTCGTGACCGGCTCGACGCGCATGAAGGGCGGGCTCGCCCAGAAGATGATCCTGACCGCGCTCTCCACCGCCGTCATGGTTCGTCTCGGCCGCGTCCGGGGCCACCACATGACCCACGTGACGCCGGTCTCGAGCAAGCTCCGGGGCCGCGCCGTCCGCATGGTGATGGAGCTCGGGGCGGTCGATCGGGATCGCGCGCGGGATCTGCTACGGACGACCGAGGGATCGGTCGAGGCCGCGCTCCAGATGCTCGAGACCGAACGCAACGTCCGCCGCTAGCGCCACGCGCCCGCTTCGGCCGCGCACCGTCCGCCGCTAGCACCGCCCGCCCGCTTCCGCCCCGCACCGGTTATGCTTGCCCCGTTGCGACCGGGAACGTGACCCGGGAGGAGGACGCCCGTGCCGACCCGTCAGGAAGAGATCGAACGCCTCGCCGCGCTGGCCCTCGCCCCGCTCGTCGAGGTCGCCTGGGCGGACGGGTCCGTGACCGAGGCGGAGCGTCAGGGCGTGCTCGAGGCGGCCAAGGCGATCGGCATCGAGCAGCACGGCGAGTTCGCGCGAACGACCCTGCGTCGTTGGCTACACGAGAGCCCGCCCACCGAGGCGCTCGAAGCGTGGCGCGAGCTGCTCGCCTCGACGCTCTCCGAAAGCGACGCCCGGTCGGCCCGGAAGACCGAGCGGAAGCTCCTCGGCGAAGCACGCCGGATCGCGAAGATGGACGAGCGCCCCTTCGAGGACGGCGCCTCGATCGACGCGCGAGCGGGCATCACCGCCGAGGAGCAGCGCGTCCTCGACGAGCTCGCCGCCGCGCTCGCGAAGCTCGAAGCCGAGGCCGACGCGGCCGACTAGCTCGTGCCGAGCTTCTCCGAGTGCTTCAGGTTCGTCGCTTCCGCGGCGAGCACGACCTCTTCGGCGATGTTGGTCGCGTGGTCTCCGACCCGCTCGAGATGCTGCGCTACGAAGATCACGTCGATCTGCTGGCGGGTCTCGTCGGGCTCGTCTTCGAGGCGGTCGATCGAAGCCCGGATGAGCTCGTCTTCCTTCTCGTCGATCTTGTCGTCGGCCTCGAGGACCGCGCGGGCGGCGCGGGGGTCGAGGTCCGCGAGGGCCTGGATCGCGTTGCGCAGCGCGGCGCGGCTGTCGTCCGCCAGGCTGTGGAGCTCCGGCGGCAGCCCGATCTCGGACTCCTTCGAGAGGCGGCGGGCGCAGCCGGCGATGTTGCGCGCGATGTCGCCGACGCGTTCGAGGTCCGTCGCGATCGACTTGATCGCGACCACGAGCCGGAGATCGCTGGCCACCGGGGCGTCGAGGGCGAGGATCCGGAGCACCGTGTCGTCGATCTCGACGTCGAGCCGGTCGATCGCGAGGTCGTCCTCCTTGACGCCCTGGGCGAGCGACGGATCGCGCTCCCAGATCGCCTGAAGGCTCTTGTCGAGGATCGCCTCCGACAGGCGGGCCATCCGAAGCACGGTGTCCCGCAGGGTCCCCATGTCGCGATCGACCTTCGTATTCGGACGTTGCGACATGGTGCTCCCGGGGTGGACCTCCTCTGGAGGTGCGTTTTCGGGGCCGGAATCGGGTCGTTCTCGGCTGTGTGAACGACGCGGGGGCCACCGCAGGCGCCCCAGCATAGAGTTTCTTCCCTGATTTCGGCAACTTGCGAGGGTCGCCGCCGCGGGGCGGCGGCCCCGGGCATCGTCACGGAACTGTCACCGTTCCTTCAAGGTCCGCGCACAACCGGCGCGTAGATTCGCGGGCGTTCGAGGGGAGTCTCCTCGACCTCCTCCGGAGCGCGGTCCTCGCGCCCGGACGCTCGCAACGAGCTCGGCGGTCCGCATCGGCCCGCCCCCTCTCCATCACGAAGGAATCGAAGGATGACGATTCAGCGCCTGGCTCTCTCGGCGATGCTCGGCCTCTCCCTGGCCCTCGCTTTCACGCAGAGCGCCGCCGCGCGTGAGCAGATCCACATCGTGGGATCTTCGACGGTCTTCCCGTTCTCGACCACGGTCGCCGAGCGCTTCGGCAAGAAGACCTCGTTCAAGACGCCCGTCGTCGAGAGCACGGGCTCCGGTGGCGGTCTCAAGCTCTTCTGTCAGGGGGTCGGCGAGCGGACGCCCGACATCACGAACTCCTCCCGCCGCATCAAGGCGAGCGAGGTGGAGCTCTGTGCGAGCAACGGGGTCGCCGAGATCGTCGAGGTCCAGATCGGCTTCGACGGGATCGTCCTCGCCAACTCGAAGCAGGCGGAGCGCATCGAGCTCACCCTGAAGCAGATCTTCCTCGCCCTCGCGAAGGAGGTCCCGGTCGACGGCCGCCTGGTCCCGAACCCGTACAAGAACTGGAGCGACGTCGACCCGTCGCTGCCGAATCGACGCATCGAGGTCCTCGGCCCGCCGCCCACCTCGGGAACCCGTGACGCCTTCGTGGAGGTCGCCATGGAGGGGGGCGCCAAGAAGCTCCCCGTGCTCGCGGTGCTCAAGAAGGAGAACAAGAGCGAGTTCAAGCGCGTCGCGCACTCGATCCGCGAGGACGGGGCGTACATCGAGGCGGGCGAGAACGACAACCTCATCATCCAGAAGCTGGAGGCAAACCCGACCGCCCTCGGCATCTTCGGCTTCTCGTTCCTCGATCAGAACGAGGACAAGATCCAGGGGTCGATCGTCGACGGGGCGGAGCCGACCTTCGACAACATCGCCGACGGCGAGTACGCGATCTCCCGCTCCCTCTACTTCTACGTGAAGAAGGCGCACGTGGGGACGGTGCGGGGTCTTCAGGAGTTCGTGAACGAGTTCACGAGCGACAACGCGTCCGGCGAAGAGGGCTACCTCGCCGACAAGGGGCTGATCCCGCTGCCCGACGACGAGCGTGCCGAAGTCAGGCAGAGCGCCATGGCTCTCTCGCCCCTCGAGCTCTAGCCACTCCGGATCGCCTCGGCGAACCGATCGGGAAACGAAGAAGGCCCGAGCCGCGGGATGCGGCTCGGGCCTCTTTTTGCTCGCGGCTCCGGAGGAACGAATTCCTGCGACGAAGCCGGAGTGACGAGAAGGGAGGCGGGCGCCGCGGCGGGGGCGATGTCCGCCCACTCTCGCGGGTCGGACTCACTGTGCGGCGCGCAGGCCCGTTGGGATCAGGCCGCCTGCTCCTTCTCGAGGGTCCGCAGCTTTCGGTTCAGCTGGGCGATCTTGCGCTCGAGCTTCTTCACCTCGTCGAGGCGAGCGAGCTTGAGGCTCGTGTAGATCTGATCGACGCCGGCATCGACGTTCTTCTCGACGCGATCGGCGAGCTCGTCCCGGAGCGCCTCGGCGCGCTTGATCGCCGGAACCTTGCGCAGCTCCCGCTGGACCTGCCGCACGTTCTTCTCGATCCGCTTCTGGCTCTCGCGGCGGAACTTCTCGCTGCGCGTCTGCAGCTCGTCGCTCCACTTCTCGAGCTCGGAGGTGATCCGGTCGATGCCTTCGTTCGCCCAGTCGGGGCGGAAGTCCTCCCAGCTCCAGTCGGTCTTATTCGCTCCGCGGGCTGCCTTTCGGGTCGCCTTCGTCGATCGGGTGGTGGCCATGGCTTCGTTTTCCTGTTCTCGTCCCGTTCGGATTTCGCGAGGACCCGGGAGTACGGGCTCCCGGAGCTCGAATGGCGCCGGGGAGCTTCGCGGGCGAATGGGATGCCGGTGGGGGGCCTGTCGGGCAGCGTGACGCGGTGCGTCTCGCCCCTGAATCGCGGCGCATTCTAGACACGGCGCGTCATCCAGGCAAGGGGCCTGTCGGCTTGGATCGAAAATAACTTTCGAAACAGCTAGATGGAAACGACGCAGAGCATCAATCCGTTGCGCCTGAGGCGCGGCGGAGGGACGCTGGACGCGGCGCGCCGGCGGCGTCTCTGGCGAACCTCGCGTGGGGGATCGGGCCCGATTCAGCGCGATACGGCGCCGCGCCGCGCCCCGATCCGGTCGCGCTCAGCCCCAGCGGAGCACCGCACTCGCCCAGGTGAATCCCGAGCCGAAGGCCGTCAGGGAGACGAGCTGGCCCGGCTGTAGGCTGCCGTCCCGCGAGGCCTCGGCCAGCAGGATGGGCAGCGCGCCGGCGGAGCAGTTGCCGAGGCGCTGGATGTTGTTGCGGACCTTCTCCTTCGGGATCTCGAGTCGCTGGGCCACCGCCTCGTTGATCCGCAGGTTCGCCTGATGGAAGAGGAAGAGGTCGACGTCCTCGAGCTTGAGGCTCGCCGCGCCGAGGGT
>JAUIMK010000456.1 GCA_030432735.1 bacterium | reverse complement strand
CGCGGTCGTGCGCACGACCACGCGCCGCCGCCCGCCGACGTGATCCCGCCCGGCATCCCCGTCGATCGGGAGACGTTCACGGCACTGCGCGAACGGGAATCCCGCCGCGGCTAGCCCGCGAGCGGTGGACCACTCGCGTCGTCGACGGGGGCATCGCTGAAATCGCGTGCCGCGAGGCTCGTTCGAATCACATCCTTCAGGTCCATTCGTCGCGACGTCCGCTCGTCGCAGGGCCGACGACTTCGAAGTCGCCGTCGGGGGGCGGCGGCTCGAACGTGGTCAGGACGCCCGAGATCAGCTGGTAGAAGCCGACGAGGGTCACGACCTCGACGAGTCCGCGCTC
This sequence comes from bacterium, assembly GCA_030432735.1. Classification (GTDB taxonomy): domain Bacteria; phylum Myxococcota_A; class UBA9160; order UBA9160; family UBA4427; genus UBA4427. The sequence goes on along the minus strand of JAUIMK010000456.1, from coordinate 2,666 downwards.
CCCCAGGATCTCCCGCGCCCGCTCGAGGGTCTCGTCCGCGACCCGCCGGCGGTGGACCAGCTCGACCGCGACGTCGTGGGCGGCGGCCACGGCCGGATCGGCGAACTCGGGCCGACGCCCGTGTCCGATCGCATCGATCTCCTCCTCCGAGACGCCGGCGCCCTTCGCGAGCATCGTGTGCACCCACCACTCGAACTCCGCGCCCCACGCCTGTCCGACCACGAGGATCGTGACCTCGCGCGCGGCGGGCGAGATCGCGACGTCCTCGCGCATCGCCATCCCGAGCCGCTCGAGCAGCAGCCCCGGCTCGGGACTCCGCAGGAAGGCGTCGAAGGGGCCGCAGAGCGAGCCGTCGTCGCGGAGGATCATGGGACGAAGGGGGCCGCGGCCGCGCGGGCTCTCGACGATCGCGTCGTAGAGCGTGCGTTGGGCCTCGTCGAGGTCCTCGGGGCGAAGCGGAGTGAGTCGAGGCGTGCCCATCACTTCTCGCTCATGTGCCGGGCACCTTCGGAGATCTCGCCCTGATAGGTGAGGGCGAAGATCTCTTGTGGCGTCGCGCCGGCCTGGTGGCGCGCGTAGACCTCTTCGGGGTCGAAGACGTGACCGAAGACGTTCTTGGCGAAGTGCCCTTCGTCGAACCAGGCGTTCATCTCTTCGCGCGTCGCGAAGTTGTCGCAACCGATCTCGACTTCGTTGCCGTCGGGGTCCTTGTAGTAGAGCGAGAACTGGAAGCCGTGGTCGACGCAGTAGGCGGGCGTCAGACCCGCCGCGCGCAGTCGCGCATAGGCGGACATCAGGTCGTCGAGGGAGTCGTAGAGGTAGGCGAAGTGGGCGAGGCCGCAGGCTTGCGGGTCCTGTGGCTTCGCGTTCGGCATGCGTGCGATCAGGAGGCGATGGTGCTCGTCGTCGTAGGTCAGGAAGACGACGTTCTTCGTCTCGTAGAGCGCCTCGGCGTTGAGGAAGGTCTTGTAGAAGGCGGCCATTTCTTCGAATCGGCCGCTTCGCAGGACGAGGTGTCCGAAGCGCGCAGGGCGGAGCGGGGAGCTCTCGTCGAACTCGGGCAGGCGGGGGTTCTCCATCGAGGTCGGTCCTCCGGGCGTTCGGGCGCAGGAGGCCGGAATCGGCCTCGCAGGCACGATTCTTCCCGGTTGCATTTCGCTTGTCAAGTGAATAATATGGGTCCATGAACCAGCGGACGCAGCAGCGCGAGCGCACCCGCGAACGGATCGTCGAGGCGGCGGCCGGGTGCTTCGCCGAGCGCGGCTTTCGCGCCGCGAGTACGCGGGAGATCGCCGCGCGCGCCGGGACCAATCAGGGACTCATCACCTATCACTTCAAGAGCAAGGGCGAGCTCTGGCGCGCGGCGGCGGACTTCCTCTTCGCCCGGATCCGGGCCGTGATCGAGGAGCGCGGTCCGCTGCTCGTGGCGCTGGACGAGAGAGAGCGCGCGCGGGAGGCGATTCGAATCTTCGTTCGCTTCGCGGCCGCGCATCCGGAGTTCTTCCGCTTCATGCTCGAAGCAGGCAAGCACGACGACGAACGCCTGCAGTGGCTCGTCGAGAACCAGCTGCGCCCGGTCTACGAGAGCATTCCCGGGATGGCGCGCTTCGCGGCGTCGAGGCGCGCACACGCCCAGTACTCCCTCGTCGGCGCGGCGTCGATGATCTTCGCGGTCGCGCCGGAGGTCCAGCGCCTGACCGGCCTCGACCCGTCGAAGCCCGAAGCCGTCGAGGCCCACGCCGACTTCGTCGCAGAGCTCTTCGTCCGCTGACCCGGCGGGTCCGCTCCGGTCGCGGAGTTCGTCAGACGCCGGCCTTCATCGGGCCCAGGAACGCCGCCTTCCCGAGCGGGGCGCCCGCCATCCGCAGGATGTCGTAGGCCGTCGTCGCGTGGAAGTAGAAGTTCGGGAGGGAGAACGAGAGGACGAAGTTCTTCGCGGTGAAGGGGATCTCGTTCTTGCCGAGCTTGAAGATCAACGTGCCGTCCGCGAGGGCTTCGACGTCGGCTCGATCGAGACCCGAGAGACCGGTGCGGGCTTCTTCGATCAGGCGCTGGAGCCCCGCGTAGTCCTCGTCGAGCTCGAAGGAGGGCGGTGAGAACTCGCCTTTCTGGATGCCCTGGATCGCGCCCCAGGAGTGGTGTGCCGTCGACACGATCTGGAAGTGGAAGGGCATCATGTCCTCGCGCATCCGCGTCATCACGATTTCCTGGAGATCGAGGCCGTTCTCCTCGGCGTGGCTCCTGCCGGTCTCGAGCACGCCGGCGACGCCTTCGAGGATCTGGAGGTAGCTGCCGACGCTCGCGTCGTAGAAGGAAATGGACATCGGGGGACTCCTTGGCTCCGTCGGGGCCGAGCATCGGCGGGCGATTTCGTGGAGGGACGGCCGCCTTCGACCGGGACGAAGAGGGCAGGACGCGAGCATACCCAGCGGTCCGGTCGAGCGGAAGCACGCGGGCCCTTCGCCCACGGCGTGACGCCCCGCCCCGAGGTATCGTCGCCGCGACGCCCGCAGCGGCCCCGCCGCGCGACCCCTGGAGAGGCCCCATGAGCGACACGTATACGCCCCCCGAAGTCTGGACCTGGGACACCGAGAGCGGTGGCCGATTCGCGAACATCAACCGGCCGATCGCCGGGGCGACCCACGAGAAGGATCTGCCGAAGGGCG
>JAUIMK010000455.1 GCA_030432735.1 bacterium | reverse complement strand
GTCGAGGGGGTCCTCGAGGCCGCCGCGGCGATCCAGACCGGGCAGGCCGAGACGGTCGTGATCGCGACGGCGCAGTGCGGTGAGTACACCGACCGCGAGTCGACGGTCTCGTGGACGCGGCCCGAGAACGAGTTCGTCGAATGCTGGGGTCTCTACACCGCCGCCGAGTTCGCGCTGATGGCCCAGCGACACATGCACATCTACGGCACGCCGCGCGCGGCGCTCTCGGAGGTCGCGGCGTCGATCCGGAGCAACGGGGCACTCAACCCGGACGCCGTCTTCTACGGCCGCGAGTGTTCGCCCGCGGAGGTCGAGGCGTCGCGGATGGTCGCGGATCCCTTCCATCTCCTCGATTGCTGCATCGCCTCCGAAGGCGGAGCCGCGATGGTCCTCACGACCGCCGAGCGCGCGAAGGACCTCGACTGCGAGCCGATCTACATCCTGGGCGGCGGCATGGATCGCCAGGGCATGTCCTACGTGACCGCGCCGGTCTGGGAACGGTACGGCTGGGTCGGGCGGCGCGCGATGGAGATGACCTTCGAACAGAGCGGACTCAGCCACCGGGACATCGACTTCGCCGAGCTCTACGACCCCTTCTCCTTCGAGATCATCCGGCAGCTCGAAGCCTTCGGGTTCTGCAAGGAAGGCGAGGGAGCGGACTTCGTGCTCGAAGGGCGGATCCGGATCGATGGCGACCTCCCCGTCGCGACCAACGGCGGGATCATGTCCTACTCCCACGCGGGCGTGGCGCAGCTGCTCCAGAAGCCGATCGCCGCGGTCCAGCAGCTCCGGGGACAGATCGTTCCCGAGCTTCGACTCCACGAGCCGAAGGTCGCCCTCGCGACGAACGGTGGCTCCGGCGCGCTCTTCTGCGACGTCATGGCCCTCGGAAAGGAGCCCGTATGAGCGATCGACAGATTCCGCTCCCGCGTCCGACGTCGATCTCGGAGCCGTATTGGCGGGCGTGCCGGGAAGGCCGCCTCACGGTCCAGAAATGCAAGGACTGCGGTGCCTACACCTTCATCCCGCAGCCCTGCTGCGGGGCGTGCCTGAGCGAGAACCTCGAGTGGGTCGAGTCGAGCGGCCGCGGCACGCTCTACAGCTTCTCGACGGTCTACCGTCCCCAGCAGCCGGTCTTCGAGACGCCCTACACGGTCGTCATCGTCGAGCTCGACGAGGGCTATCACATGCTCTCGAACCTGATCGGCGTCGCGCCGGAGGACGTCGAGATCGGCGCGCCCCTTGAGGTGTTCTTCGAGGAGATGTCGGACGAGATCACGCTGCCCTATTTTCGGGTTCGCTCGGCGGGCTGACGCCCGCCCAGCGAACCCTGGGCGCTCAGGGCTGTCTTCGGGTTCGCTCGGTCGGGTCGACGCCGACCGCCGAGCCCACGCAGGCGGTGGGTCGAGCCGGGGGCTAGCGCCGGTCGGCGCTCGGGATGTCGGTGGCCTTGATGACCCTGAAGGTCGCCTCCATGAGCGGATCGGCGAGGAGCGTCCGGATCAGGATCTGGCCGTTCTGGTTGCCCTGGGTGGTGATCCAGTTGATGGTCCCCGGGTCTTCCGGGGCGGCGTAGATCCGGAACGTGCCGTCGTCGTCGAGCGCGACGTCGCTTCCCTGGATGCCGACCTTGTAGTGGCGGAAGTCGCCGCTCTCGAGGTAGCGGGTCAGGATCTGCAGATTCCAGTAGCGACAGGGCACGTCCTTGCCTTCGACGAGGATCACCTCGTCCGGGGCGAGCTTGAACGTGCCGCCGATGTACTGGATCCCCGGTCCCGGCAGGTTGTTGCGGACGAGCTTCGGGTCGATCATCGCGGCGAGCTCTTCGGGCGTGTACTCGTCCGACGAGTCTTCGTCGAGGACGAGCTCCCCCTCTTCGATCCGCGTCATGCTCCCGCGTCTCTCGCTCGTCCCCTCGTACTCGATCCGATTCAGGCCGATGAAGATCGAGAGCCCGAGGGAGACGTCCGTCGCGTCCTCCACGAAGTCGACGACGCGACGGAGTCCGGCTTCGAGCTGGTCCTCGTCGTAGTGCAGGAGCGGCGCGGTCTCCGACAGGCATTCGAGGGTCATCGCCGCGGATTGCTTCTCGCCACGATCGACGGCGTCGACGAAGGTGTCGAAATACTCGCGGGTGAAGAGGATCGGGTCGCGGCCCTTGAGCTCGATCCAGTTTCGTGCGCCCTCCGGACGCTTCTCGGAGAGGTAGACCTCCGCGATCCGTTGTCCGAACACGTTGTCCCAGACGAGATCGTCGTCGATCAGATGATCGACGATGTAGTAGGCATCGTCGGGGTCGTAGGCGTAGACGGTGGCCGAGAAGAAGAGGTCGTCGCCCCGACGGATCGTGTACTTGTACACGAGGTTCTCGTCGAGCTTCGCCTCGCGGTAGAGCGTGTCCGTTCCGTCGCCCTTGAACTTCCGGATCGGCGTCATCATTCGCCGCAGCTCCGGGAAGCGGCGGTCGGACTCCATCTCCAGGTCGTGGGCAGCCGAGACGAGGCGGAGCAGGTAGCGATACCCCTCGGCGCGCTCGCGCTCGCCGCGGGCGCCCGTCGGCGCGACGATCTTCTCGCCGATCCGCTTGAGCGCGTCGGCGAAGTCGTTCCACGCCTGCTGTGCGCGGGAGAGGTCGGTCATGGGCAACTCCGGTCGGGCCTCGGAAGACCGCATTCGTGAACGCCTCGACGGTACGATGGGCAGCCCGGCCGTCAACGCCCGATCGGACCCGGCGCCGCCCGGAGACAGCCGTCCCTCGCGCGACAGATTTGCGCTCGCGGCTCGTCTCGTATCGGCACGGACCCAAGGGCGTCGATAGGGGTGGAGATTCGCGAGCCTCGGAGCGGAGGCCCGCGCAGACGTACTCCCGTACGTCGAGCAGGCCGCAGCGAGAAGCTCGCGAAGATCCGCCCCTAGCGGCGTCCGCTCACAGGCCTACAGCAAGCGGGTGTCGTGGCCCGCCCAGTACTCGTCCTTCAGCAGCCGCTTGTAGAGCTTGCCCGTCGGATGCC
>JAUIMK010000454.1 GCA_030432735.1 bacterium | reverse complement strand
GGCGACTGGACGCTCGCCGTCGCCGGTGATCACGCGCTCCTCTGGTCTCCGGACGAGGACGAGGAGACGGCGGTCGTGGTGGCGCTCGAGGGGGATCCGTCCTGGAGCCGGAATCTCGCGGCGGACGCCCCCGCGATCCGGGCGCGCCTGCTCGAGGCCGCGCGCGCGGCGCCGCGCTATGCGGAGGGGGCGGCGGAGGCCGGAGAGATCGACGAGGTCCTGCGCGAACGACTCCGGGCGCTCGGGTACACCGACTGATTCGAGGGCGCGCGGAAGCGGCGGGGCTTCAGCCGCCGCGGGCGATCAGGGCGACGCCGGTGCAGATGAGGAGCAGGCCGCCGATCTTCGACGCGTTCATGGCATCGCCGAACAGGAGGAACGCGAGCCCGAAGACGAGCACGTAGGTCAGGCTCATGAACGGGTAGGCGTAGCTGAGCGGGAAGCGCTGGATCGCCGCCATCCAGAAGAGCGACGCGACGAACGCCGAGGCCAGGCCGGAGAGGATGAGCGGGCGCGTCAGGATCAAGCGCAGGAGCTCCGGGAACTGGGCCAGGCCCGCGGGCAGGGGCGGCAGGCCGGCCATCTGCTGCTTGAGGATCAGCTGGCCGTAGACCGTGAAGACGATCGTGCCGAGGATGAGCACGTGACCAGCCAGGTCGAATCGCGAGGTGACGGCGCCCAAGACGGCTCCTTTCGGGTCGAATGGCGCGCGACGTCGACGGAGCCGGCGCTGCCTCGAACAGCCTAGCCGATCGCGGAGGAGCGCCCGTGCGCGGTGCGCGCCGTCCTCCGGAAGCCCTGGTTGCGGCATTCGACGGTCGCGCTCGGGTCTTCTCCCCAGGAGGCGCAGGGGGCCTGTGAGCGGGCTCACTCCAGGTCGGGGCGAAAATCCCTTACTCGCTGCCCATTTGACCTCAATCTCTGCGCCTTCTTGCCGATTCAGGAACACGGGACCCGATTGCCCCCGCTCTGCGGGTCCCCGAATCCAATCGGGAGAAGCGAATGCTGCTCGACGCCATCTTCGGAATGTTCTCGCACGATCTCGCGATCGATCTGGGAACGGCCAACACGCTCGTCTACAGCAAGGGGAAGGGCGTCGTGTGTTCGGAACCGTCGGTCGTCGCGGTGACGAAGGACAGCGGTGGCAAGGCCGCGCGCGTTCGCGCCGTCGGTCACGAGGCGAAGGAGATGCTCGGGCGCACGCCGGGCAACATCGACGCGGTCCGCCCGATCAAGGACGGCGTGATCGCCGACTTCGAGATCACCGAGGCGATGCTCCGCTACTTCATCCAGCGCGCGCACAACCGCCGCACGCTCGCGCGGCCGCGGATCGTGATCTGCGTCCCGCCCTGCATCACCAGCGTCGAGAAGCGCGCGGTTCGCGAGTCGGCGCTCTCCGCCGGCGCCCGCGAGGTCTTCCTGATCGAAGAGCCGATGGCCGCCGCGATCGGTGCCGGACTCGACGTGACCGCGCCGACGGGGAACATGGTCGTCGACATCGGCGGCGGCACCACCGACGTCGCCGTGATCTCGCTCTCGGGCATCGTCACCAGCCGCTCCATCCGGACCGGCGGTGACAAGATGGACGAGGCGATCATCAACTACGTGAAGCGCAAGTACAACATGCTGATCGGGGAGCGGACTGCGGAAGAGGTCAAGATGACCGTCGGCACCGCTTCCGCCGACAGCTCGGTCGAAGAGATGGAGATCAAGGGCCGCGACCTCGTCGCCGGGATCCCGAAGGTCGTCACCACGACGAGTGAAGAGATGCGCGAAGCGCTCGTCGAGCCGATCCACGCGATCGTCGAGACGGTCCACCTCACGCTCGAGAAGACGCCGCCGGAGCTCGCCGCCGACATCGTCGACCGCGGCATCATGCTCGTGGGGGGCGGCTCGCTCCTGCGCGATCTCGATCACCTGCTCCGCCAGGAGACGCGGCTGCCGATCCTGCGCAGCGAGGACCCCTATACGGCGGTCGTCCACGGCGCGGGCAAGGCCCTCGACAACATCTCGCTCTTGCGAGAGGTCGCCCTGACCTAGCGATCTCGCTCTTGCGAGAGGTCGCCCTGACCTAGCATCGCGACCGGTTCCTACTCCGGCGACATCGCCGCCAGCGCGAGCCCGATCGCCAGGCCTTCGTCGCCTTCGATCGGGATCGCTCCCGCCAGGAACGCGTCCTGCGGGTCGAGCGCACCCGTCCGCAGCTTCGCGTAGGTCGCGGCGTCGAGCCGGATCGTCGCCGCCGCTCCGCGAAGCGCCACCGGCGGCATCGTCGTGTCCTCCGCCACCCCGAACCACGCCTCCAGCACGAACCCGCCCGGTCCGTCGCGCTCGAGACGCACCCCGCCGGCGAGCTCACGCAGGCTGCGCACGCGCCGGGACGTGATCCGCATCTCGTCGCCGAGCCCCGCCAGCGCGCCCAGGAAGCCGAGCAGCGAATCGCCGCACTCGGCGCGCAGTGCCGCGAAGTCGTCCCGCGAATGACGCAGCACGAGGAAGGGCGTGTACTTCGGGGTCCCGACGCTCGTCATCGCGCCGCGCTCCACGTCGAAGGCGAACGCGTCGTCGTCGACCCGGACGACGATCGAAGCGCGGACGGCCTCCATCTCCTCGAGGAGGGCGCGGGCCGTCGGATCCGTCTCCGCCGCCGCGCGCTGCTCCGCGAGCGTCGCGTTGTACTGCAGAGGCACGCGGCGACGATAGAAGTCGGCGACCGCGTCGTTCAACGACGGCGCCTTCGCCGCTGGTACTCGTCGACGTTGCGCTCGTGCTCCGCATTCGTCTTCGCGAAGATGTGCGTCCCGTCGTTCTTCGACACGAAGAAGAGGTAGGGCGTCTCCGCCGGCTCGGCGACGGCGCGCAGGGCGTCGCGGCCGGCGCTCGCGATCGGCCCGGGCGGCAGACCGCGGATCGCGTAGGTGTTGTAGGGGTTGGTCTCGTCTTCGAGGTGGATGCGCTTCAGGTTCCCGTCGAAGTCCTCGATGCCGTAGATCACGGTCGGGTCCGTCTGCAGCTTCATG
>JAUIMK010000453.1 GCA_030432735.1 bacterium | reverse complement strand
CTCCCCGGCGCGGACTCCGCGGAGAGCTCGGCCTCGAGGGCTTCGAGCTCTTCGATCTGATCTTCGATCCCGTCGGGATCGGCGGTCACGATCCGAACGCCGATGACCGCGGCCACGACCAAAAGACCGCCGCCGAGCTTCCATCCCGCCTTCTGCATGGCCTTCTTCATGCCGGACTCCTTCGCGGGTCCGGATCGGCCTTTCGCCGGGCGTGCTTGAGGGGGCGCCGCCCCGGGGGCGGGGCGGCCCTGGACTACGACTCGCGACGCAGGTCCCGGGGCGGCCCTGGACTACGACTCGCGACGCAGGTCCCGGGGCAGCCCGTAGCCGCGCTCCCCGATGATGTTGCGCTGGATGTTGCTCGCGCCGCCCGCGATCGACGGCCCCATCGAGAACACGTACTGGAGCACCCAACCCGACGGAGTCGTCGTGCGGCCCCAGGTGTCGAGCTCTTCCTCGGTCGGGGCGAGCACGCCGTCGCCGCCGAGCAGGTCGTAGGCGCATTTCATGATCATCTGCATGGTGTCCGTCCCGAACACCTTGTTCATCATCATGGGCCGCATTACCTCGAGCATCTTGCCTTTGTTGGCCGCGGTGAACTGGCGCATGTTGGACAGCTCGCTCGTCTGGACGTAGCCCTCGATCTCGGCGATCCGCCGGCGGATGCCGGGGTCCTCGTTCGCGGGCCGGCCGTCGATCGTGCGACTGCGCGCCAGGTCGAGCAGGTCCGCGAACGCCTCCCGCATCATGTTCGGGTTGCCGATCAGGTTTCGTTCGTGGACGAGCGTCGCGCGCGAGATCTGCCAGCCCTGCCCCCGCTTGCCGACCGTGTTCTCGAAGGGCACGCGCACGTCGTCGAAGAAGACCTCGTTGAACTCGTACCCGCCGGCCATCTCGCGGAGCGGGCGCACCTCGATCCCCGGGGCATCCATCGGCACGAGGATGTACGAGATCCCCTCGTGCTTCTTCGCCTCGGGCTCCGAGCGGAAGAGACCGAACATCATGTGCGCGCGCTGCGCCGAGGAGGTCCAGATCTTCTGTCCGTTCAGGACCCATTCGTCCCCGTCGAGTCGCGCCTGGCACTGCAGCGAAGCGAGGTCGGAGCCGGACCCGGGCTCGCTGTAGCCCTGACACCAGTTCTCCTCGCCCGTCAGCGCCGGCGGCACGTAGCGCTCCTTCTGCTCCTCCGTTCCGAATTCGAGCAGCGTCGGGACCATCAGTCCCGCTCCCTGGTTCATCAGGTCACGGGGCGCGCCCGCCGCGTAGAACTCCTCGACGATGATCCGGTCCTTGATCGCGTCGCGCGGCTGCTCCGAGCCCCCGTACTGCTTCGGGACCGAGCGATAGACGTAGCCGGCCTCGATCCCGCGCTTGCGGAAGATCTGCTCCTGCTCTTCGCGGGGCAGCTTCGCTTCGTCGCCGACGAGCGGCCAACCCTTCAGGAATGCCCGCACCTCCTCGCGAAAGGCCTGGTGTTCGGCGCTGTATTCGAGATCCATCTCAGTATCCCCCCAGCACGGCGGTTCGCTCGCGCCACTGGTCCGGCGTTCCGAAGAGCGAACGGTCGAGCATGATCCGCTTGAACCACATCTGCACTTCGCATTCCCACGTGAAGCCATAGCCGCCGTGCAGCTCGACGGACTCGCGGGCGGCATTCATCGCGCGATCCGTGATGTGGGCCTTCGCGACCGACGCCGCGCGCGACGCTTCGTCCGGGATCGCATCCTGGCAATGCGCCGCGTACCAGAAGAGCGCGCGGGCCGGCTCGATGTCGGTGCCCATCCTCGCGATCGTGTGCTTGATCGCCTGGAACTGGGCGATCGGCTGACCGAACTGCTCTCGCTCCATCGCGTAGGCGACGTCGATGTCGATCAGCTTGATCGCCGCGCCGAACGCGTCTGCCGCCAGCAGGAGCGCCGCCGTGTCGAGGAGCTGCCAGGCGTTCCCGTCGCCCCCCTCGAGGAGCTCCGCCGGCGCGCCCTGGAAGCGGACCCGGCTGACCGGGCGGGTGCGGTCGATCCCGTCGAGATCCTCGATCACGACGCCCTCGCCCTTCGCATCGACCCAGGCGAAGCCGCCCCCGTCGAGGCCGACCAGGATCCGGTCCGCGAGCCCCGCATGGGAGACGATCGTCTTCTCTCCCGTGAGGCGTCCGTCTCGCACCCGCGCGGTCCAGGACTCGGGCGTCCATGCGGCATCGCCCTCCTGGAGCGCGACGGTCGCGATCTGCTCGCCGCCCGCGAGCTCCGGCAGGATCTTCGCCTGCTGGTCCTTGCCACCCCGAAGCATCACGCCGCGGATCGCGAGCGCATGACCGAGGAAGGGGCCGGGGATCGCGAACTCGCCGAGTACTTCGGCGACCAGGGCGAGGTCGAGCAGCTCCATCCCGGCGCCGCCGTACTCTTCCGGCACGATCAGCCCTGCGACGCCCATCTCCGCCAGCGCGCTCCAGAGCGCCGGGTCGTGTCCCTCGCCTGCGTCGAAGAGCTCCCGGAGGCGCGTCGTCGGGCATTCGTTCTGGGCGAAGCCGCGAATCGTCTCCTGGAGCATCTCCTGCTCCTCACTCAATCCGAAATCCATCGTCTCTCCTGAAAGCCCGCTCGTCGCGGGCACGTTCATCGATTCGTAGCGCGCGCGTCAGCCCGGCTGCACGCCGAGCCGGTTCTTCGCGTGCTCTTCGTAGCTCTTGCGGTCGACGAAGAGATGCAGCCCGCCGGTCATCATGTCGCGGAAGCAGCGCTGCACGATGCTCGGATTGCGCAGCCCCTGACTGCCCGCCGCTCGATAGGCGAAGGTCGTCGCCTCCTCGCAGATCTGCGTCATGTAGGCGACGCAGCCCATCATCTCGTCGTTGTCGGCCTTGTCGAGCGTCTCGCCGGCAGCGAGGCGCCGCTCCATCCGTCCGTACACCTCGTGCACGAGCAGCCGGACCGAATCGAGCGCGAAGCATTTCTCGCCGTACTCGCGCTGGAAGACCTGCTGATCGATCAGCGCACCGCTGCTGAGCCGCGCGCGCCCCCCCTT
>JAUIMK010000080.1 GCA_030432735.1 bacterium | reverse complement strand
GAGGACGCGGGCCGCGAACGCGTTGATCACCGAACCGTGACAGAAGACCGCGACGCGTCCACCGCGATGCCGCGCGGCCCACTCGTCGAGGGCCACGTTCACGCGATCGGCGATCGACGCGAGACGCGGGGACGAGCGGTACTCCTCGACGCGCGCGCGATACGCGTCCGGATCCCGCGCACGCGCGACCTCGATCGGCTCGTAGGCCGCCCCGGCCGCCTCCGCATCGCGCAGTCGCTCGTCGATCTCGACCGCGAGCCCGGTCGTCGCGGCCGTCGGCTCGGCCGTCTCTCGCGCGCGACGCGACGGGCTCGAGACGAGGCGGTCGAGAGGCGCTCGGGTGAGCCAGTCGGCGACGCGCAGCGCCTGTTCACGGCCGCGCTCGCCGAGGGGCGGATCGGTCGAATCCGGCCCCTCTGATGCCGACGTCGCCGGCTCCGCGTGCCGAACCAGAATCAGCTCCATCGCGCGACGCTAGCAGCCGGCCCCCGTCACGAACCCGCTACCCTCGCCGGGGCAGGACGATCTGCGCAAACGTCGCGGAATTCGCGAGAGGGAGATGGCCGTGGGAGCGAACGAAATCCGAAACGCGACGCACCGGCGACGGTCGATCGTGATCTGCCTCCTGCTCGTGTTCGCCGGCGTCGCGACCGGTCGAGCCGTCGCCCAGGACGAGCCCGGCGCGGAGGACATCGCCGACGTGATCGTCGAGCCGGCGGTCCCGAGCGCCCTCGCCCAGTTCACGACCGCCGTCGAGAACCGGGAGCCGGTCGATCAGGTCTCCTTCGTCGAGAACGACGTCCGGTCGATCATCTTCTTCTCCGACCTGCGGCAGCTGGAAGGAAGGACCGTGACCCACCGCTGGCTCCACGGCGACGTCGTGCGCGCGGAGGTCGCGTTCGAGGTCCGAGGACCCCGCTGGCGCGTCTGGTCGAGCAAGGACCTGCTCGAAGACTGGCTCGGGGACTGGACGGTCGAGATCGTCACCGACGACGGCGAGGTGATCGCCGCGGAGACCTTCACGTACACCGACGCGGGGCGCTGATCCGGGCGCAACCGGTCGCAGCGACGACCAATCCCGTCGCGGGTCCGGTCTCACACACCGGCGCGGCGCCGACGCCCCATCGCGACGCCGGCCTCACGCGTCCCCGCGGCGCGTCGCCGACGCGCCGGGACGCACGCGTTCGTTTCGCTTGCGGGCCCCGTCGAGGACGAGGTCGACACGCGCCTGGATCCGCGCGCCGATCGTGCGTGCGCGGGCGCGCTGCTCGGCATCGCGGGATTCGATCGCTGCGGCGAGCCCCTCGAAGAGGCCGCCTTCGATCGCATCGGCGAGGAGATCTGCCAGGGCCTCGGCGGACTGATCTCCGCGAACGTGTTCGCGTTGCTGCTCGAGAACGAACGCGTCCCGCAGCCCGGCGACCGGACCGGGCCGGACCCGCGCCGTCTCCTGCCAGGCCGCCCATCGCACGACCGGCTCCTCCGCGCTTCGCTCGGCGAGCGCCCGGCACGCGGCCCGCACGCTCACGCGGAGTCCCCGCGTCTCTTCGCGAACCGCCCGGGCGATCTCCCGCGCCTCCGCCTCGACCTCGCCGCGAACCCAGGCTCCGGTCAGATCGGCTCGACTCGGGAAGTGGTTGAACAGGGTGGCCGGGGCGACCTCGCTCGCTTCGGCGATCTCCACCAGGCGCGTCTCGCGAACGCCCTGGGCGCGAAACAATGCGATTGCGTTCGCAAGCAGGCGGGCGCGGGTGCGCTCGCGCTTCGTCGGTCGGACTTCCGCGGAGAGAGTGCTCTGAGACGAGTGAGAGCTCTGCATCGGATTCAAAGTTAATCCAATATTGATTAATTACTACTTACACGGGCGGCTCGATTCATTTTTTGATCTTCTCTGATAATGAGCCCGGGCACCCGCCCGAACCGGGTTCTGCTAGGGTGCGGCGCCCGCGCGACCCGGTCGGCCGAGGCTTCGCGTTGCGAGACCGGCGGGGGGAGGAGCTTCGATGTCCACGCCGATCGACGACCTCTGCGAGCGACTGACGCTCGACCCGCTCGATCGCGATCTCTTCCTCGGCGACCCGGGCGAGGGAAAGGGCCGGCTCTTCGGCGGACTCGTCGCCGCGCAGTCGGTGATGGCGGCCATCGCGACCCTCGGCGACGCCGAGCGCGGCTCGCAGGCGGGCGGAAGCCTGCTCCACTCGATCCACGCCTATTTCCTGCGGCCCGGCTCCTACGCCCGCCCGATCCGCTTCGTCGTCGACCGGATTCGCGACGGCCGGACCTTCACGACGCGCCGGGTCGTCGCCCACCAGAACGGCGAGGCGATCTTCAACATGTCGGCGAGCTTCGCGCGCCCCGAGGAGGGCATGCGCTACCAGCGACCGGCGCCGGAGATCGAAGGCCCCGAAGGGCTCACTGAGTGGACCGACGTCCGGAACAGGGCGATCGGGCTGCCCCCGCCGAAGAGCTACGACAACCCGATCGAGGTACGCGTGCTCGATGCGCACGAGTTCGACGAGGCGAAGCCCCGGGATCCGGTCCGCGCCGTCTGGATGCGGCCGCGCGGCGTCATCCCGGACGACCCCGACCTCCACACGGCGATCCTGATCTACGCGACCGACCGGACGCTGATGGGCACGGCCATGAAGGGCGCCGGCGGCATCCCCATGAAGACCCACATGGGCGCGAGCCTCGACCACGCGGTCTGGCTCCACCATCCCTTCCGCTGGGACGACTGGATCATCTTCTCGTCGGTCTCACCGATCGCCGAGGCCGCCCGCGCGCTCATCTTCGCCGGCATGTACGACGCCGACGGCGTGCAGGTCGCCTCGGTCGCCCAGGAAGCCCTCGTCCGCGCTCGGCGCCCGAAGAACGAGCAGGGCTGATCCGCAGCCCGCGCCGACGCCCGGGGCTCAGCGCTTCTCGGGCTTCGGTGCGAAGGTGATCGCCTGGACGGCGAAGGCGCCCGCTTCGAGCCCATCGTCCGCGACGAGCCGATGCTCGGCCACCCGCGCCGCCGCCAGCACGTCCGCGGCGACCCCTTCGAGGGTCGCGAGCGTCGCCGGCGCGGTCGCCAGCGTGAGCGACTCGACCTCGCGCCCCATCGAGACCTCGGCGTCCGCCTTGGCCTTGTTGATCGCCGCGAGGACCGCGACCGCGGTGTCGAAGCTGTCCTCGTCCGCCGGCGCTTCGATCCCCGCGAAGTCCGCCTCGCCCGGCCAGGAAGTACCGTGGATGCTGCGCGCGATCGCGTCGCCGCCCTCCGCGAAGTCGTCGGCGAAGGACCAGCTCCAGATCTCTTCCGTGATGTACGGGAGGGTCGGCGCGAAGAGCCGAAGGAGGGTCGAGAGGCCGAGGCGGAGCGAAGCGATCGCCGAGCCGCTCGCCGCGGCTTCGGCGCCCGTCGCGCCGTCGGCGAAGCCGCGCGCGCGCACCTTCGCGAGCTCGAGATACGTGTCCGTGAAGTGGGTCCAGAAGAAGCTCTCGGTCTCCTGGAGCGCGTGGGCGTACTGATAGGCCTCGAAGTTCGCGGTCGAGCTGTCGACGAGCGCCGCGAGCTTCGCGACGAACGCGCGGTCGAGCTCCGACGTGATCGGGTGGACGTCGCCTTCCTGGGACAGCACGAACTTCGCCGCGTTGAAGAGCTTCGTGACCAGGCGCTTGCCGATCTTGAAGACGCTCTCGTCGAAGGCGGTGTCCGCACCGAGTCGCGCCGACGCCGCCCAGTAGCGGGCCGCGTCGGCGCCGTACTTCTCGACGAGCGGAAGCGGCGTGGTCACATTGCCCTTGCTCTTCGACATCTTCTTTCGGTCGGGATCGAGGATCCAGCCCGAGATCAGCGCGTGGTGCCACGGAACCGAGTCTTCGTGCAGCATCGCCTTGGCGATCGTGTAGAACGCCCACGTGCGGATGATGTCGTGGGCCTGCGGGCGCATGTCCGCCGGGAAGAGCTTCGCGTGCCGCGCGTCGTCCTCGCCCCAGTGGCTGCTGATCTGCGGGGTCATCGAGCTCGTGAACCACGTGTCGAAGATGTCGGGGTCGCCCACGAATCCGTTCGGCGCGCCGCGCTGACCCGCCTCGTATCCGGGCGGCACGTCCGTCGTGGGATCGACGGGCATCACCTCCGCCTCCGCCACGATCGGGTGGTCGTAGTCGGGCTCCCCCTCGCCGTCGAGGGGATACCAGACGGGGATCGGCACGCCGAAATAACGCTGACGCGAGAGACACCAGTCGAGGGAGAGGTTCTCGGTCCAGTCCTTGTAGCGGGCGAACATGTGCGGCGGATGCCACTGGACCTCGCCCCCCTTGGCGACGAGCGCTTCCTTCTTGTCGAGGAGCCGACAGAACCACTGGCGCGTCGGCAGCAGCTCGAGCGGACGGTCGCCCTTCTCGAAGAACTTCACGGCGTGGGAGATGGGCTCGGGCTCTTCCTGGAGCGGCGCTCCGCCACCGGTCGCCGAATGCGCCGGGTCGCGCAGCATCTCGACGATCGCCGCCTGCGCCTGCTTGACGTTCTTGCCCTCGAGCGGGGCGTAGTTCGCGTTCGCCGTCGCCACGTCGAGGCTCTCGAAGGGCGCCTCGCCGAAGTCGATCTTTCGCAGGCGGCCCTGCAGGCCGACGATCTGGCGAAGCGGCAGGCCCTCCTCGCGCCACCACTCGACGTCGGTCTGATCACCGAACGTGCAGACCATCAGGATGCCGGTGCCCTTCTCGGGATCGGCCTTCTCGCTCGGGAAGATGGGGACCGGTGCCCGGAAGATCGGCGTGATGGCGCGCTTTCCGAAATACGGCTTGAAGCGCTCGTCGTCGGGATGCGCCGTCACCGCGACGCACGCGGGCAGCAGCTCCGGTCGCGTCGTCGCGATCACGAAGCTCGCGTCCTCGCCTTCGACGGCGAACTCGATCTTGTGGAACGCGCCGGGCACGTCCTTGTCCTCGACCTCCGCCTGCGCGACGGCGCACTGGAAGTCGACGTCCCACATCGTAGGGGCGTCGGAGGTATAGACCTCCCCCTTGTCCCAGAGATCGCGGAACGAGCGCTGGGCCGTGCGGCGGCAGTGCTCGTCGATCGTCTGGTACTCCTGTCGCCAGTCGACGGAGAGACCGAGGCGATGCCACGTCTCGGAGAACGCGCGCTCGTCCTCGCGAATCAGGTCGTAACACGCCTCGATGAAGTTGGGACGCGACACGAGCTTCGCGGGCTTCTTGCGCGTCTTCGCCGACGCCTGCTCGAAGGTCATACCTTCTTCGTAGGGCGTGTTCGGATCGCAGCGGATGTGGAAGTAGTTCTGGACGCGGCGCTCGGTCGGGAGCCCGTTGTCGTCCCAGCCCATCGGATAGAAGATGTTCATCCCCGCCATGCGCTTGTAGCGCACGACCACGTCGGTCTGGCTGTACGAGAAGACGTGGCCGATGTGGAGCGAGCCCGACGCCGTCGGCGGCGGGGTGTCGACGACGAAGGTCTCTTCGCGGGGACGTTCGGGGTCGTAGTGGTAGACCCCGCTCTCCTGCCACGCGGCGTCCCACTTGTCCTCGACGACCTCCGCCTCGAAGTGCTTGGGCAGGCGCTTCGGGTCGATCGATCGCACCGGGCGGGCACCCGGCGTCGTGGACTCACTCATGGGACTCTCTCATTCGCTGCACTCGCGGCGCGCACGTTCTTCGCGCGCGCGGCGAGCTCGTCGTTCCGCGCTCTCCGCGGTCATGGGGAACGTCCGACCCATCCGGCCGGATCGAAGCGCGCGAGGATAGTGCAGAGGCCCCCCGAATCGCTCGTCCGCGCCCGGTTGCGCGCCGGATCCGCCGGTCGGGACAACGCCCGAGACGACCTCCGGAGAGCGCCGGGATTCGCACGCCGGGTGACGCGCGCACTCGCGCGAGCGACGTGTTCGACCGACACAGCGCCCATGGTCTTCGGAAAGCGCAAGAAGAACGCAGAGAAGGACGCGAAGCCGGCGAAGGCGGTGGCCTCGACCGAGGCGCCGCAGGACGACGCGGCGGCGCTGATCCCGGCGGACCGCGCCCTCGACATGATGGCGGACCTGCTCCGCATCCTCGGGGAGCACGCGTTCGACGTCGGACCGCATTCCGCCGAGGAGATCGAGGAAACCTTCGAGACCTGGGCGCGCCACCTGCTGATCGGCGTGCCGCCGCCGCGGAGCCGTTCCGACGACGGGCACGACGCCAACAAGAAGGACGAGGAAGAGCGCCGCGGGGGCAAGCGCGACCTGCCGGGACTGCGCCGCGCGGTCAAGGAGCAGCGCATCGCCGAGAACGAGTACGTGACCACGTCCCTCGGTGACTTCCGGGAGGCCGCCTGGTCGTTCATCTCGGGACTTCGACGCTCCCTGACCGTCGAGCAGGCCGCGGACCGCCGGATCGGCCACCGCATGCGCCGCCTCGAAGGCGCCGTCCGCTCCGGCGAGCCGGACAAGATCAAGAACGAGGCCCAGGAGACGGTCTCGCTGCTCACCGAGTTCCTCGCGGAGCGGGGCGCGCGTCATCAGGAGCAGATCCAGCAGATGGCCGCACGTCTCGACAAGCTCCGCGACGAGCTCGACAGCGTGCGCAAGCAGGCGGCGATCGACCCGGTCACCAAGATCTACAACCGCGCCGCGTTCGACGAGCAGATCGAGCGTGAGATCGACCTCGCGACGCTCTTCGGAACCCGGGGCTGCCTGATCATGGTCGACCTCGATCACTTCAAGTGGGTCAACGACACCCACGGCCATCCGTGCGGCGACGCGGTGTTGCGCCAGGTGGCGGACGCGCTCACCCGCTGCTTCATGCGCAAGGACGATTTCGTCGCGCGCTACGGCGGCGAGGAGTTCGCGGTGGTCCTCCGGGACATCGATCTGCCGACGGCGCGGGACGTCGCCGAGCGCGGGATGACGACCATCCGCAACCTCGAGATCTTCCACGGGGAGATCGAGGAACCGATCCGGGTCACCGCCTCGATGGGGGTCGCCCGGCTCCGGCAGGGCGAGACCTCGCAGTCCTGGGTCGAGCGCGCCGACCGCGCGCTCTACCAGGCCAAGGACGCCGGGCGGGACCGGATCGAGGTCGACCCGATCGATCTCGACGAAGCCTGAGTCGAGACGGGGCCCTTTCCCGTCGATCGCGACCGCAACTCATTCGATCCCCTCGGGGCATGCGCGGGATTCGGTTGCGAATCCGCGAGGATCGGCCGTCCGAACCTTGCCAGGGCGGGCGGGTCCCCGTACTCTCCCGCGCTCCAAAGATCCCTCCCAGGAGCCCCGACCCGCACATGGCCAAGAAGTCCCAGATCAACCGCGACAACAAGCGCCACGCGCTGATCGCGAAGCATGCCGAGAAGCGCGCCGAGCTGCGCAAGATCCTGAAGGATCCCAACGCGTCGATGGACGAGAAGCTCGAGGCCCAGGCCGGCTTCGCCAAGCTGCCGCGCAACTCCTGCTCCACGCGCAAGAACAACCGCTGCGCCGTGTCCGGCCGCTCAAAGGCCTACTACAACAAGTTCGGCATCTCCCGCATCGCCCTTCGCGAGCTCGCCCTCCGCGGCCAGCTCCCCGGCGTGCGCAAGAGCAGCTGGTAAGCGAAGCGAGCCCGCAGATGAAGCCCGAAATCCATCCCGACTATCACAAGGTGATCTTCGTCGACTCCGCGACGGGGAACGAGTGGACCAGCCGCTCGACCGTCACTTCGAAGGAGACCCGCGAGGTCGACGGCGAAGAAGTGCCGGTGGTCCGCCTCGAGATCTCGTCCGTGTCCCATCCGTTCTGGACGGGCAAGATGCGAGAGCTCGACGCCGACGGAAAGATCGATCGCTTCCGCAAGCGGTACGGCGGCGGCAAGAAGTAGCCGCGCGTCGCCTGGGGCGTGTTCTTCGCGACGCCACGATTCGAAACGAGGGCCCGTTCCGCTGGAACGGGCCCTCGTTTTCGTTCGGGACCCGCGCCATGCTCCGTCCATCCGACGGAGGTGCTTCCATGCGCGCGCGGCTCGCCCCGGCCCTTCTCCTCGCCTTCACGATCTCGTGCGCCAGCCTCGTCCTGATGCGACCCACCGCCGACGACTGGGCACCGCCGGTCCGGCCCGCCGAAGGCGACGATGCGCCCCGCGCGGCGGCCTGTGCCCACCGGGAGCCGCTGCGCCAGGCCTTCTTCGGCGATCTGCACGTCCACACGAAGTTCTCGATGGACGCGCGCTCGCGCGGGATGCGCTCGTCGCCGGACGACGCCTATCGCTTCGCCCGGGGCGAGTCGATCGGCTTCGGCCCCTTCGACGAGAACGGACGGGGTGCGCGCTCGCGCAGGCTCCCGCGTCCCCTCGACTTCGCCGCGGTCACCGACCACGCCGAGTGGATCGGCGAGGTGACCCTCTGCTCGACGCCCGGCTCGTACGCGTACGACACCGAATCCTGCCGCGGCTTCCGCGGCGAGATCGCGATCAAGCCGGCGTTCCCGGGGCTCAAGCTCGGCGGCAAGATGGGCGGCGTCGTCGGTGCCTTCGGGCGACGCGGCGAGATCTGCGGCGAAGGGGACGGCGCGTGTCGCGCCGCGCTCGAGACGGCCTGGCAGGAGACCCGGCGGGCGACGGAGCGCTGGAACGACACCAGCGAGTCCTGCGCCTTCACCGCCTTCCACGGCTGGGAGCACAGCTACTCCGTCAACATGTCGAAGGTCCACCGCAACGTGATCTTCCGGAACGCGAGCGTGCCCTCGCTGCCGATCTCCTCCCTCGAAGCCCCCGAAGCGATCGACCTCTGGGACCGACTCGATGCGCTCTGCACGAACGCGGGCACCGGATGCGAAGTCATCACGATCCCGCACAACGCGAACGTGTCGAACGGGCGACTCTTCGAGACGTCCTGGAAGCGCGAGCCCCGGGACGAGCAGGTCCGACGGATGGAGGTCCGCGCGCGGATCGAGCGGCTCGTCGAGATGATGCAGATCAAGGGCGAGTCGGAGTGCGCGAACGGGATGTACGGCGTCGTCGGGGGCGAGGACGAGCTGTGCGACTTCGAGAAGGTCCGCCAGTTCGCCGAGGAGCCGCCGGACGACTGCGAGGAGGGGGCGGGCTGGGGCGCGCTCCGCGGCGGCGGCTGTCAGTCGCGCGTCGACTTCGCGCGCTACGCGCTCATCGAGGGCATGCGCGAACGCGAGCGCACCGGCGTGAACCCCTTCCAGTTCGGCATGATCGGCTCGACCGACGGCCACAACGCGAACCCGGGCGACGTCGAGGAGTACGACTGGCAGGGCTGCTGCGCGAATACCGACGCGACGCCGGCGGGACGCATGACGCAGGAGCCCTGGTTCGCCGGTGCCGGCACGATCGCGCGCAACCCCGGCGGACTCGTCGGCGTCTGGTCCGAGGAGAACTCCCGGGACGCGCTCTTCGATGCCATGGTCCGGCGGGAGACCTTCGCGACGAGCGGGCCGCGGATCGAGCCTCGCTTCTTCGCGGGCTGGGATCTACCGGCGGACCTGTGCGACCGGCCGGACCTGGTCGAGACCGGGTACGCGCAGGGCGTGCCGATGGGCTCCGTCCTGCCGGGCGCGTCCCAATCCGGTGTCGCACCGACCTTCGTGGCCCACGTCGCGCGGGATGCGGGCGTCGCCGATCACCCGGGCGGGCGCCTCGACCGGCTGCAGATCGTAAAGGTCTGGTACGGCGAGGGCGGGCAGTTCCATCAGGCAGTGCACGACATCGCCGGTCGCCTCGCGGATTCCGCGGGCACGAGCCGTGAGGCGCCAGACGTCGATCTCGCCACCTGTGAGCCGCGGGGTGAAGGGGCCGACACGCTCTGCGCGGTCTGGACGGACCCTAACTTCGACGCGAGCCGGGACGCCGCCTACTACGTGCGCGCGGTCGAAAACCCGAGCTGCCGCTGGAGCTGGCGGACCTGCCTCGTGCTCCCGGAAGGAGAGCGGCCCGCGGCGTGCAGCGACCCGACGATCCCGAAGGTCGTGAGGGAGCGCGCGTGGACGTCGCCGATCTGGTTCGAGCCGGCGACGTGAGGAAGACCTAATCCGACTAGCGGCCGCTCAGCTTCCGCCGGATCTTGTTCTTCAATCGGATCGCGTCGGGCTGGAGCTTCAGGTCGCTGGTCTCGAGGAGGAACGCGTCGAGGCCGCCCTTCTTCTGGACCGTGCGCAGCGTGCGGGTCGCGACGTTCAGCGAGACCCGCTGGCCGAGGGCCTCGGATTGGAGCCGCACCTTCTGGATGTTCGGCTCGAATCGCCGGTTCGTCGCCCGCTTGGAGTGGGAGACGTTGTGTCCGTACTGGACCTTCTTGCCCGTCAATGCACAAACGCGCGCCATGATCTGTTACTCCGAGAACCGAGGAGGCGATCGGCGACGGGGATGACGCGCAGGACGCGTGACTGTCGCTCGGATCGGGCTCGAATGAAGTGGGGGTCCGGGGGATCGCAGCCGGCGATGCGGCGCAAGCCCTCGAAGGAGCGCAGTTTTTAGCGAGCGGCCGCCGCGGGGTCAACCGCGACGGCCCTTCACGCAGACTCGCCCCTCGGGGCACCGCGGCTGGCGTCGCCCGCGACCGGGTTCAGCCCGCAGCCGGGACCGCCCCGGCGGGCACGGACTCGCTCTTCGGCACGACCGACGCGGGAATCGAGGGCGGTCGGAGCAGCTCCTCCTTCAGGCTCTCGAGCTCCGCGCGGGCCGATTCGCGCCGCGCCTCGTCCCGGAAGCCTCGGAGTCGCACCCGGAAGGCGTCGCCGTCCTCGCCGAGCTCCTTGTTCACCTCTCCCTGGAGGACCATGCGCGAGATGTGCTCCCGCACGTTCTCGAGCGCGTCCATCTCGGCATCGACCGAGAGCCCCTCGATCGCCGCCTGCAGGCGCCGCCGCGCGCGGGCATTGGCGAGGGTCGCGAGCATGCGGCCCTTCTCCCGGACCAGCGCCCGGATCTCCTCGCGGAAACGAACCAGGTTCGTCTTGGCCTCGTCCGCCTGGACGCGCACCTCGGCGAGCTCCTGCTCGGCGCGCTCGAGCTCCTCGAAGAGCGCCTGCTTGTGGGCGATCAGCGAGAGCGAGGTCTCCTCGTCGCCGCGCCGGACCGCCCGTCGGACGTCGTCGTGGAGCCGCGCGATCTCCGCCCGACGGTCGGCGATCTCGCTCTCCAGCTTGTTGCGCATGTAGAGAATGCCCGCGACCGCGTCCTTCAGCTCTCGGTACTGACGGACGCGCTCCGCGATCGCCTGCTCGTAGACGACCTCGGGCTTCTCCTGCTCCTTCTCCCGGACCCAGGATCCGAAGATCCCGCGGAAGAGGCTGCGCATGCGCGCGAACATCCCCGGCTTGCCGTTCTCCATCTCGTCCTCCTCGCCGGATCCTCCGGCCTCGTTGGTCCGTCCGGCGCATTCGCCGGACGACACATTATTGTGTCTTTTTGTACCCTTTCCGCCGAGCGGGGACTCCGCTTCCGCTCGGCGCGACCTTTCGGCCTAACGTCGCTTGCGGAACTCGTCGGCCTTCAGGCCGAGCTCCCGGATCTTCTGCTGCAGGCTCTGCCGGACCATCCCGATCGCGTTCGCGGTCCGGCTGACGTTGCCTTCGTGCTCCCGCAACGCCTCCGAGAGGTAGCGCCGCTCGAAACGCTCGACGGTCTGCTTCTTCGCCTCGGAGAACGGGATGTCGAGGTCCGGCGACTCGCTCGGGCTCTCCGCGAGCTCGCCGTCCGTCGCGAGATCGAGGGAGAGGTCCGATTCACGGATCTCCGGGCCGGACGCGAGCACCGCCGCCCGCTCCAGCACGTTGCGCAGCTCGCGCACGTTGCCGGGCCAGTCGTGACGCGAGAGGCGCGCGAGGGCGTCTTCGGCGAGGACCTTCTTCTCGCGCTCGAGTCGCTCGGCCACCTGCCCCAGAAAACGTCCCGAGAGCGCGGGCAGGTCTTCGATCCGCTCGCGAAGCGGGGGCAGCTCGATCTCGACGACCTTGAGCCGGTAGTAGAGGTCCTCGCGAAAGGCGCCTTCCCGCGCGCGTTCCTCGAGGTCGCGGTGGGTCGCCGAGACGACGCGGACGTCGACCTCGATCGTTTCCGTCGAACCGACGCGCTCGAGCTTCCGCTCTTCGAGGACGCGCAGGACCTTCGCCTGGGTCTCCGGTGCCATGTCGCCGATCTCGTCGAGGAAGATCGTGCCGCCGTCGGCGGCCTCGAAGCGGCCGATCCGACGCGCATCGGCGCCGGTGAACGCGCCCTTCTCGTGTCCGAAGAGCTCGCTCTCGACGAGCTCCCGGTTGATCGCGGCGCAGTTCACGGCGACGAAGGGCTGTGCGCGGCGGCGACTCGATTCGTGGAGCGCCTGGGCGACGAGCTCCTTCCCGGTCCCACTCTCGCCCCGGATCAGGACGGAGAGATCCGTCTCGGCGACCTTCTGGATCGTCTCGAAGACGCGCCGCATCTTCGGCCCGGATCCGATCAGCTGATCGAAGCCGAACTCCCGCTGGAGTCGCTCGCGGAGCGCGCGGTTCTCGCGCGCCAGTCGGTGCCGCTCGAGGGAACGGGCGACGACCACGCGAAGCTCGTCGTTGTCGAAGGGCTTCGGAACGTAGTCGTCCGCACCGCTCTTCATCGCTTCGACGGCGATCTTCTCGCTGCCGTGGGCGGTGATCATGATGACCGCCGTCTCCGGGCGCTCCTCCTTCGCGACGCGAAGGACGTCCATGCCCGACGCGCCGCGCCCGAGCGCGAGGTCCGTGATCACGAGATCGAAGGCCTGATCGCGCAGGAGCGCCGTCGCGACCTCACCGTCTTCCGCCAACTGAACCTCGTGCCCCTCGCGCTTGAGAAGTCCCTTGAGCGCGAGCCGGATCGCGTGCTCGTCCTCGACGACCAGGATCTTCGCCGCCATCACGCGCCTCCGTCGCCGTCGAGGCGACCGCGCGGGAAGGTCAACACGAACTCCGTCCCCTCCCCCGGCGCGGATTCCAGCTCGATCGTCCCGCCGTGGGCGTCGACGATCTTGCGGCAGAGCGCGAGCCCGAGACCCGTCCCGTTCTCTCTCGACGTAAAGAAGGGATCGAAGATCCGCTCGCGGGTCGCGTCGTCGATGCCGCGGCCGTTGTCCGCGATGCGGACCCAGACGTCGGTCGCCGCGAGATTCTCGCCCATCGACACCCGCACCTCCGGCGGCCCCGCCGCCCCGTCCTCGAGCGCATCGATCGCGTTCGACACGAGGTTGATCACGACGCGTCGCAGCTGCTCGGCGTCGCCCTGCATCCGACCCGCCGCATCGAAGCGGCGCACGATCTCGATCCCGCTTCGCGCGGCGCGGTCCCGGAAGGTCTCGAGGGCCGATTCGAGGACGTCCTCCATGACGACCTCGCCGATCCGGGTCTCTTCCTCGCGCGCGTAGCGCAGCAGGTGGGAGATCGATCGCTCGACCCGTTCGAGCTCCGCGACGGCGACGCGGGCGTACTCCTCCTGGTCGACGTCACCGGCATCCTCGCCCATCTGCTGGACCAGGCTCTTGGCCGCGGTGATCGGGTTGCGGATCTCGTGGGCGATCGAAGCGGAGAGCTGCTCGAGCGAGCGGTGGTGCTCGCCCTCGAGGCTGCGCCGCTCCGTCGACACGTGGGTCCGGACGCGGCGATCGACCTCTTCCCGGAGGAAGCGCGCGTGGAGCTTCGGCTCGTAGAACGTGCGGAAGGCGCGCCGCCCGAGCTTGAGGCCGAAGTAGATCAGCGAGATCACGCCGGCGGGCGGGATGAAGTACAGGAGCGGCACGGTGATCAGCCCCGCGCGCACGAGCTCCCGGGAGATCGCGACCTTCTCGTCCGCGCGGCGCCGGGCATCGCGATAGGCGCGCTCGTCCTCGGTGAGGAGCGTCTCGTCCATTTCGGCGAGCGTATCGCCCGCGTCGCTTCGAAGCCCATCCGCTATGCCCGCGCCTTCTGCCGCATGGCGCCGCGTCGTGAATCCGCGCGTGCGGCGGCGACTCCGGGGCTTTCGCTCGGCGGTCCGCGTCTGCTCTGCCGACGTCCGTCGCCTCATCCATCCCTCCTCGTCGGGCAGGGGCGACGATGCGCCCCGGTCGAGCCCCTTCCGCGGCGTTCGTCGCGTCGCAGGGAAACCACTCATGCTTCGTCCTCCGGACGCGCGCTCGGGGTCGGATCCTTCGGAAAGGACAGAACGAACTCGCTTCCCTGTCGTGGGTCGGAGAGCAGATCGATGCTGCCGCCGTGGGCTTCGACGGTCTTGCGCGAGAGCGCGAGGCCGAGTCCCGTCCCCGTCTCCTTGGTCGTGAAGAAGGGGCTCCAGATCCGGGCCTGCTCGTCCGCAGGGATGCCGGGACCGTTGTCGACGACGCGTAGCCAGACTTCGGTCGCGGCGAGGTTCTCCCCGCCGAGGAGCTCCACCTTCGGGCACGGCGCTCCGCTCTCCGCGAGAGCGTCGATCGCGTTCGCCACCAGGTTCTCGACGACGCGGCGAAGCTTCTCCGCGTCTCCGCGCATCTCGCCTTCCGCGTCGAACTCGACGGCGAGCTCGACCCCCTGCTCCCCCGCGCGATCCCGCAGCCCCTCGACCGCCGCGCGGGCCACCTCCGCGAGGGCCATCGGCGCGAAGCGGGGCTCCTCGTCCCGCGCATAACGCAGCAGGTGCGAGATCGAGCGCTCGACGCGATCGAGCTCCGAGAGCGCGAGCCCGGCGTACTCGAGGTTCTCGTCCGAGGCCGGGTCCTCGCCCATCTGCTGGACCAGGCTCTTGGCCGCCGTGATCGGATTGCGGATCTCGTGGGCGATCGACGCGGACAGGTCCTCCATGGAGCGACGGCTGCGGGTCTCGACCTCGCGACGCTCGCGCTTCACGCGGGTGCGGGAACGGGCACCGACTTCCTGCTCGACCCAGTGGTCGCGCACCCGCGGCGCGACGAGGGCCCAGAAGTAGTGGCAGAAGAGGCCGATGCCCCAGGCGAGGGCCACGATCAGTACGACCCGCGGACTGCGCGTCGTGATCGCCAGGAGGCCGAGGGTCGCGGCGTAGGCCATCGCGTGGGTCACGAAGCCCATGCGATGGTTCGCTCGCCGCCGCGCGCGCTTCACGGCACGGTGGTGCGCGCGCTCCTCCGGCGAGTACTCGCGGGAGTCGGACGAGCGCGGGCGGCGCCGCCTCCCGGCCCGCCTCGGTCGCTCGTCGATCCGCTCTCGTCCGTCGCCCATCGCGCCGCCTCCCGGGCCCGCGACATCCTCGACGCGCCCGCGGCGGCGCAGACGATCGAAGGATCTGGTTCGTGCCATGCCGTGCATGCACCTGGATAGAGCAAGGCCCGTGCCGACTTCGGCCGGGGCTCTCCGGCTCTCTGGCGTCACGAGAGCGGAACCGTGCCACGAAGTGCAGTCAGCGTACTGCAGCTCGAGGGCGGACAGTGCAGGTCAGAGGCTGCACTTCGAGTCCGCCTCCGAGCAGGCCGAAAAGCGGCGCCCCCAGGGGCAATCGCCCCGCTCAGCGCCGGACTCGCCGCTATGCTGCGCCGCCGGAATCGCCCGCGGTCACCCCACACGACGGCGCAGCGCAAAGGAGCTCCGATGGTCACGATCGGCATGAACTACTTCGTCATCCCCGGCAAGGAGCAGGTCTTCGAGGATGCCTGCGCGAAGGTCGTCGAGACGATGGGCGGGATCGAGGGCCACGACTCGTCCGCGATCTACAAGGAGGTCGGCGACGGCGAGCCGACCTACCTGATCGTGTCGAACTGGAAGGACGAGCAGGCCTTCAAGGACTTCGTCGCGAGCGACGCGTTCAAGAAGGTCACCAACTGGGGTGCGATGAACATCCTCCGCGGTCGCCCGCAGCACACGACCTATCAACACGGCTGATCGGAACGAAGGCCTTGGCTCCCGCTCCCGTCCAGGGCCTGCCCCTGCACACGCGCTCCCTCACCGTCTCGCTCCGCGCCACCGCGGACGATCGCTGGCTCGCGCGCGGCGACGTGATCGATCTACGCAAGAACGGCTTCGTTCCGACGAGCTACGACATCCAGCCGGCGGGCGTGATCCACTCGATGAGCATCGAGCTGGACCTCGACCCCGCGACGCTCCGCATGGAGGCGATCCGCGTCGAGCAGCCCTTCATCGCGGTCGAGGCCTCCGAGGCGACCCGCGGCGAATGCTGCCGTGATCCGGCACCGCGCCTGCTCGACCTCACAGGCGAACGTCTCGACGACGACTTTCCGGCGAAGCTCTCGGCGAAGTTCGGCGGCCCCCGCGGCTGCAGCCACCTCCTCACGCTCTTCCAGCTGATGGCCTCCGCCGTGCCGCACGCCGCCGCGATCGAGCATGCACGGGCCGAGCGGGACGGGACGCGGCATGCCGACGGGGACCGGTTCTTCCGTCGCGCGGTCTTCGTCGACGGATTGCGTCGCGACGATGGCCGGATCGACGTGTCGGTCGCGTTCTCGGACTCGGTGACGCGACCCTGGGCGCCCGAGGCGCATTCTCTCACCCGGGTCGAGCGCTTCCACGAAGTGAGGATCGCCTCGACCGTCGATCGCACGCGATTCCACTTCGATGCCCTCGAGATCCTGGAGCGGATTCGCGACGCCGACTCCCTCGAGGCCGTCGAG
>JAUIMK010000452.1 GCA_030432735.1 bacterium | reverse complement strand
CGTGCCGCGGGCGAGCGGTGGGGCGAGCCCGGTCAAGCTCGGGCGCGGCGAGCTGATCGTGGCGGAGGTCGACGAGAGCGACGGGTCGTTCCTGTTGACGCGCCCGGTGATCGCCGTCGTGAACAACGTCGACCCGGAACACCTCGACCACTACGGCACGCGCGAGGCGCTCCTCGACGCCTTCGTCGACTTCGCCAACAGCGTCCCCGATCGGGGCGCCTGCGTGATCGGCATCGACCACCCGGGCGTGCAGGCGATCGCGCCGCGTCTCACCCGTCGGATCGTGCGCTTCGGCTTCGCCGAGGACGCGGACGTCCGAGCCGACCGGATCGAGGGGATCCCCGGCGGCCAGCGCGTGACGGCGACGCTCCGGGGCCAAGGCGAGATCACCTTCGACCTGCCGATGCCCGGCCGACACAACGTCCTGAATGCCCTGGCTGCGATCGCGGTCGGTCTCCTGCAAGGCGCCCCGGCCGGGATCCTCGCCGACGCGGTCGCGCGCTTCGCCGGCGTGTCGCGCCGGTACGAGCGCAAGGGCGAGGCCGCCGGCGTCCAGCTCGTCGACGACTACGCGCACCATCCCGCCGAGATCCGCGCGGCCCTCGCCGGTGCGCGCAGTCTCCACGAGGGGCGCATCACCGCGATCTTCCAACCCCATCGCTACACGCGCACCCGCGACTGCTGGGACGAGTTCCTGACCGCCTTCGCCGACGCGGACCGGGTCGTCCTCGCCGACGTCTACGCCGCGAGCGAAGCGCCCCTCGAAGGCATCGACTCGGCCCGCCTCGCGGAGGCGATCCGCGAGGCGGGCCACCCCGACGTGCGCTACGGCGGATCCCTCGACGCCATCGCCCGCTCGCTGCCCCGCGAGCTCGAAGAGGGCGATCTGGTGCTGACCCTCGGTGCGGGCGACGTCGTCTCCCTCGGTCCGCGTCTCCTCGCGGCCCTCGAAGCGGGAGGCGCCCCGTGATCGAAGCGAAGCACCGCGCCGCCCTCGAGGCCCTGCTTCGAGATCGCGTCGCGTTCGACGTCCCGCTCTCGCGCCACACCTCGCTCCGCATCGGCGGACCGGCGGACGCCCTGGCCACGCCCGCGGATCGCGACGAGCTCGGACGCCTGCTCGCGCTGTGCGCGGAGCTCGGGCTGCCGACCCGCGTGCTCGGCGCCGGCTTCAACGTCCTGGTCTCGGACGCAGGCCTCTCGGGGGTCGTGCTCCGGCTGAAGAAGCTGCGCCGGATCGAACGCGTCGCCGACGACGCGATCGCCGTCGAGGCCGGTGCCTCCCACGCGACGATCACGAACTACTGCATCGACGCCGGCCTCTCCGGCCTCGAGTTCGGCGCCGGCATCCCCGGCACCCTCGGCGGCTGGCTCGCCATGAACGCCGGCATCGGCGTCCGCGAGCTGAAGGACGTCGTGCGCAGCGTGACCTGGATGAGCGCCCGCGGCGAGCTCGAAGCACCGGTCGCGCGCGCCGACCTCGACTTCCGCTACCGCGCGCTCGCCGGACTGCCTCCGGGCGCGGTGCTCGTCGGCGCCGAGCTCTCCGTGACGCCGAGCGACCGCGCGACGGTGAAGGCGGAGATCGACCGGCTCCTCGCCCACCGGACGCGGACGCAGCCGACGGACATCCCGAGCTGCGGCTCGGTGTTCCGCAATCCGCCGGGGGACTTCGCCGGGCGCTTGATCGAAGCGGCCGGCCTGAAGGGGACCCGCGAGGGCGGCGCCGAGATCTCGACCGTCCACGCGAACTTCATCGTGAATCGCGGCGGCGCCACCGCCGCGGACGTGCTCGCCCTCGTCGCGCGGGCGCGCGAGGCGGTGCGCGAGGCCACCGGCGTCGAGCTCGAGACGGAAGTCCAGCTGCTCGGTCGCGAGGCGGCCGAACATGGAGGTGCCTCCCGATGAATCCGATCCAGCGGATCTTCTCCCGCGACGGGCACCGCCTGCGCGGACGCACGCCGGAGATCGTGGCGGCCGACCGAGCCCGGCGCGCCCGCGACCACCTCGCCCGCAAGCGCGAGCAGGAGCGCCAGCGCCTCGAACGCGACCGCATCCGTCCCGCGCTGCTCGCCAGTCGGCGACGCGTCTTCCGCGTGCTCTCCCCCGTCGCGTTCGTCGCGGCGATCGTGCTCGGGGCGAACCTCGCGGTCCCCATCGCCGAGCTCTTCGTGCTCGGCGGCACGCCCCTCGAACGCGTCGCGGTCCAGGGCGCCGACGCGCTGCCCGCCCGCTTGATCGCTGCGTCCGTCGGGGCGATCGCGGGACGTCCCCTCGACGACCTCGATCCCGAGGCGATCCGGACGCAGCTCGTCGCGGACCCCTGGATCGAGGACGCCGGGGTGCTGCGCCTGCCGACCGGCACGCTGCTCATCCGCGTCGTCGAGCGCGACGCGATCGCGCGCTGGCGGATCGACGAGGAGCTCGCCTGGGTCGACGCGACCGGCCATCGCTTCGCCGGCGCCGAGAGCGAGGCGAAGTCGCTCCCGACGATCGCGGGGGATTCCCTCGAGCCGGATGCTCTGCCGGAGGGCGCGATGCAGATCCTCGACGCGGTCCGGCGCCATCCGGGTCTCGCTCGCGACCTCCGGGCGCTCACGCTCCACCTCCCCGCCCTCGAGGCGGGCGAGGACGGCGTGCTGCGCGGGAGTCCTTCGGGCTTCGTGCTCGAGCTCGGCCAGGAGGGCCCGCGGGCGCTCCTCGGTCGACGTCTGCTTTCCCAGCGCGTGGCGCGTCTCGCAACGCTTCTCGATCACGACGAGGAGACGATCGCGACGGCCCGGCTGATCGATCTCCGGTACGCGGACCGCGCGGTCCTCCGTACCGAGCCCGCTTCTGGGTAGGAGGGGGCGACAAGCGGCGGCCGAGCCCGGATGGGCGAGGCCGTCCATATCAGGAGGGCTCCGGATGGAGTCTTTCATGTCTCGCGAGCCGCAGTGCTCGTGAGTGGGGGGTGAAGCATGTCCAGGAAGGACGAGCTGATCGTCGGTCTCGATATCGGGACCACCAAGATCTGCGCGGTGGTCGCAG
>JAUIMK010000451.1 GCA_030432735.1 bacterium | reverse complement strand
CGGCATCGCGCATCCTCCAGGCCGCCTTCGACGAAGCGGACGCGATGGGCGACGAGTACGTCTCGACCGAGCACCTGCTCCTCGCGATGGCGAAGGACGAGCAGGATGCCGTCGGGCGGACCCTGCGTGGCGCGGGGGTGACCGGCGACGGGATCCTCCAGGCGCTCCAGTCGATCCGCGGCGGCGCGAAGATCACCGACCCGGATCCCGAGTCCAAGTACCAGTCCCTCGAGAAGTTCGGCACCGATCTGACGGATCGCGCGCGGACCGGAAAGCTCGACCCCGTGATCGGGCGGGACGAAGAGATTCGCCGCGTGATCCAGGTCCTGTCCCGACGCAGCAAGAACAACCCGGTGCTCATCGGTGAGCCCGGCGTCGGCAAGACCGCGATCGCCGAGGGCCTCGCCCTCCGCGTGGTCGCCGGCGACGTGCCCGACACGCTCAAGGACCGCCGGGTCGTCTCCCTCGACATCGGCTCCCTGATCGCGGGCGCCAAGTACCGCGGCGAATTCGAGGACCGGCTGAAGGCCGTCCTCCGCGAGGTCGAAGAGGCGGCCGGTCAGGTCATCCTCTTCATCGACGAGCTCCACACGATCGTCGGCGCGGGCAACGCCGAAGGCTCCGCCGACGCGGCGAACATGCTGAAGCCGGCCCTCGCGCGCGGCGAGCTGCGCTGCATCGGCGCGACGACCCTCGACGAGTACCGCAAGTACGTCGAGGGCGACGCGGCCCTGGCGCGACGCTTCCAGCCGGTCTTCGTGGGCGAGCCCAGCGTCGAGGACACGATCTCGATCCTGCGCGGTTTGAAGGAGCGCTACGAGGTCCACCACGGCGTGCGGATCCAGGACGCCGCCCTCGTCGCGGCCTCGACCCTCTCCCACCGCTACATCACCGACCGCTTCCTGCCGGACAAGGCGATCGACCTGGTCGACGAGGCGGCGAGTCGGGTCCGCGTGCAGGTGGACTCGATGCCCGAGGAGCTCGACCAGCTCGAGCGCAAGCGCACCCAGCTCGAGATCGAGCGCGAGGCCCTCAAGAAGGAGGACGACGCGGCGAGTCAGGAACGACTCGCGTCCGTCGAGGCGGAGATCGCCGAGCTGCGCGAGCAGTCCGATGCCTTCAAGGGAAGCTGGGAGGTCGAGAAGGGGCTCATCGCAGCCGTTCGCGAAGCGAAGGAACGCCGCGAGACCCTGACCGCGGACTACGAGCGGGCCGAGCGTGCGGGCGATCTCGAACGCGCCGCCGAGCTCCGCTACGGAAAGCTCGTCGAGCTCGAGAACGAGATCGCCGCGAAACAGAAGGAGCTCGAGGCGCTCCAGGAGCAGGGCAGCGTCCTCTCCGAGGAGGTCACGAGCGAGGAGGTCGCGGAGATCGTCTCCAAGTGGACCGGCGTGCCGGTGTCGAAGATGCTCGAAGGAGAGCAGGCGAAGCTGCTCGGCATGGAGACGCGGCTCGCGGACCGCGTGATCGGTCAGGAAGAGGCCCTCGAGGCCGTCTCGAACGCCGTGCGCCGCGCGCGGGCCGGCCTGCAGGACCCGAACCGGCCGATTGGTTCGTTCCTCTTCCTGGGACCCACCGGCGTCGGCAAGACCGAGACCGCCCGCGCCCTCGCGGAGTTCCTCTTCGACGACGAGCAGGCGATGGTGCGCATCGACATGAGCGAGTTCATGGAGAAGCACGCGGTCTCCCGGCTCGTCGGTGCCCCTCCCGGCTACGTCGGCTACGACCAGGGTGGCGTGCTCACGGAGGCCGTGCGCCGCCGCCCCTACAGCGTGGTGCTCTTCGACGAGATCGAGAAGGCCCACCCGGACGTGTTCAACGTCTTCCTGCAGGTCCTCGACGACGGTCGGCTCACCGACGGTCAGGGGCGCACGGTCGACTTCACCAACACCGTCCTCATCATGACCTCGAACCTCGGAAGCGAGCACATCGTCTCCCTCGGCGTCGACGACGAGGAGGAGATGCGGCGCCGCGTGATGGACGCCCTGCGCGGGCACTTCAAGCCGGAATTCCTGAACCGGATCGACGACGTCGTGATCTACCACGCGCTTCGCGAGGACCAGATCGGCGCGATCCTGGACATCCAGCTCCGCCAGCTCGTGGCGCGGCTCGAGGATCGGCGGCTCTCCCTCGAGCTCTCCGACGCCGCGCGCGACTTCTTGGCGCGACGGGGCTACGACCCGCAGTACGGTGCGCGGCCGCTCAAGCGCCTGCTCCAGCGCGAGGTCCAGGACCCGCTCGCGATGCGGATCCTCGAGGGCGAGTTCGTGGAGGGGACCACCGTCCACGCGGACCTCGACCCGAGCGGCGAGAAGCTCGTCTTCACGAGCTAGTGCGCTTCGAGCACGCGGAGCCGGCGTCGATCAGGCGTCGGCTCCCGCGTCTTCGCGCGCGCGCCGGACGGTGAAGATGAAGCGGGAGCCCACGCCGGTCTCGCTCTCGACGCGGATCGTCCCGCCCATCGCCTGGACGAGGTGCCGGACGATTGCGAGGCCGAGGCCGGTCGAGCCGACCGCGCGCGAGCGGGCGGCGTCGACGCGATAGAAGCGCTCGAAGATCCGGTCTCGGCTCTCTTCGGGGATGCCGATGCCGGTGTCCTCGACGGTGATCTCGAGGAACTCGGCCTTCGGCTCGATCAGGACGCGGATCCGGCCACCGGCGTCGGTGTAGCGGATCGCGTTCGTCAGCAGGTTCTCGAGGATGTGTTGGAGCGCGCTCCGGTCGCACCAGGCCTCGGGGGCGTGCGCCGTCACGAGCTCCGCTTCGAGGTCGGCGCTCGCGAGGCGTTTCCCGAGGTCGACGAGGAGCTCCCGGGCGAGGCGGACCACGTCGACGCGGGCGGGCTCGATGGTGTTCGCGTTGTTCTCGATCCGTGAGAGCTCCATCAGGTCTTCGATCAGGTCGCGCATGCGACCGACGTTGCGCAGGATCGTCTCGAGGCAGCGCTCGGCGTCTTCGGGCGCGAGGCCGCCGGAGGCGAGGGTCTCCGCGAAGCCCTGGATCGACGTGAGCGGCGTGCGCAGCTCGTGGCTCGCGTTGGCGA
>JAUIMK010000079.1 GCA_030432735.1 bacterium | reverse complement strand
GCGAGCAGATCAACCAGCAGCTCCAGGAGATCATCGACCAGCAGACCGAGCCGTGGGGCGTCAAGGTCCGCGCCGTCGAGCTCAAGCAGATCGATCTCCCGCAGGAGATGCAGCGCGTGATGGCGAAGCAGGCCGAGGCCGAGCGCGAGAAGCGCGCGAAGGTCACCCTGGCCGATGGTGAGCTCCAGGCGGCCCAGCGGCTGGCGGACGCAGCGGCGACCCTCTCGAGCGAGCCCTCGGGTCTTCAGCTCCGCTACCTGCAGACGCTGGCGGAGATCGCGGGTGGCGACAAGAGCTCCACGACGATCTTCCCTGTTCCGATCGACCTCGTCCGACCATTCTACGAACAGTTGATGGCGCAGTCGGAGTCGAATCCGAAGGACGCTGGAGGGGGCGCGAGTCCCACGATCACGGGTGGGGACGCATAGTTGGCCGGAAAGAAGAAGGGGAAGGACGACGCGGCGACCGAGGCGGGGCGCGGCGTGACGCGAGCGATCGTGAACGGGCTGGTCCTGGTTGCCTCGATCGCTTTGTTGGCGGCCTGGGCGACGCAGGGCTTCTTCAAGCTCGAGCCCGGTGAGTCGGCCGTGATCCTGCGGCTCGGTGCCTTCGATCGGATCCGCTCGGTCGAGGGCTGGTGGGCCCATCTGCCGCCGCCGCTCGAGTCCCACGAGGTGGTGAACACGGGGAAGCTGCGGACCGAGTCCTTCGGCACGCATCCCACGCGGTCGACGCCCGGCAAGCCCACCGATGCGGAAGAGGTCGAGATCTCGCGTCAGATCCAGCGGGACGCGATCCAGACCGCCGACAACAACATCGTGAACGTCGCCTACGAGCTCCAGTACAAGGTCGGTGACGCCTACGCCTACCGATTCTCGATGGCCGACCCCGCGGCGATCCTGCACGACGCGACCGAGGCGTCCATGCGCAACGTCGTCGGCTCTCGCACGATCGACGACGTGCTGTCCCAGAATCTGAGCCAGCTCATGCGGGAGGCGGAAACGATCCTGAAGAAGCTGCTCGGGTCCTACGTGACCGAGGTCGGGCACCAGGCCGCCTTCGTCGTCGACCGCATCAACCTCGAGAAGCCCCAGGCGCCGGATGCCGTGCGCGAGGCCTTCGCCGACGTGGTGAGTGCCGGGCAGGACGAGAAGCGGTCGACCCTCGAAGCCGAGGGCGATGCGAAGGAGATCCTGCAGCGCGCCCAGTCCGAGGCGGCGGAGCTGCGAGAGCAGGCCGAGGCGTATCGACGCGCGAAGATCATCGAGGCCAAGGGCGAGGCGAGTCGCTTCGAGGCGCTCCTGGTCGAGTATCAGGCGGCGCCGGAGGTCACTCGACGGCGTCTCTACCTCGAGACGATGGAGGAGATCCTGCCGGGCGTGGAGAAGATGGTCGTCGAGCCGAATACGGTGAACATGCTGCCGATGCTCCCGCTCGGGAATCAGGCGTCGCCGGTGGGCGGGGGAGCACGATGAGGCGACTTCTCTCGATCCTGGTCGTGCTCGGCGCGATCGTCGTGGGGGCCCTCTGGGCCGCGCAGTACGACAGCGGGCCGATCGTCATCAATCAGGCGGACGAATACCGCCTCGTGCTTCGGCTGGGCGTGCCGCAGCCGGAGCTGATCGAGCCCGGCGTGGCGATGACCGACGAGTTCTTCGGGACGAAGCTGCCGTTCCGGTACCCCTTCATCCGGCTGCCCTTCATCGACGAGGTGCTCGTCTTCGACAAGAAGATCCAGTACCTGAATGCCGCGCCGGCCGAGTTCGAGATCAAGGGCAACGAACGGATCATCGTCGACTTCTTCGCGCTCTGGCAGATCGAGTCACCGCTCCTCTTCCGTCGGAGCTTTCCGGGCGGAATGGAGGAAGCGAAGGTCCGGATCCAGCGGACCGTGGGCGCGCTGGTCCGTGACGGGGTCGGCGGGTTGACGATGGCCGAGCTGCTCGCTCGGGCCGAGATCCTCGAGACCCTCGACGACGCGGCGACGGAGAGTCTGCAGTCGAACGGTGTGCGCGTGATCGACGTCCGCATCAGTCGGACCGAGCTGCCGCTGCTCACCCAGACTTCGACCTTCGAGCAGATGCGCGAGCAGCGCAGGGCGATCTCGCGGGAGCGTCGCGCGATCGGTGAGCGTGAAGCGCGCGAGATCCGGGCGAAGGCCGAGCGCGAGGCGCGGGAGATCGTGGCCGAGGCGCGTGCCGAGTCGGAGGTCCTGCGCGGGCAGGGCGACGCCGAGGCGGCCGCGGTCTACGCCTCCGCCTACAGCAAGGACGCCGACTTCTACGCCTTCGTGCGGAGTCTCGAGGCCTATCGAAAGACACTCGGGGAGAACACCACGCTCGTCGTACCCCCCGACCACGAGTTCTTCCGCTTCCTCGATCCGTCCGCGAGCGGGTCGCCCTGAGCGAGCGGGGCTAGGTCCGTCGGAATCGGAGCGCGAGCGCGGCGCCGACCGAGAAGAGGGCGATCGTCGCCCAGGGCGTCACGCCGACCGGGATGACTTCGCGCTGGGCCAGCGTCTGGCCCGTGCTCTGGACGACGTAGAAGAGCGAGAGCGTGACGACCGCTCCGATCGCGGGCGCCGCGATCCGGCCCCGCGCATCGACTCGCAACGCGAAGGGCACGGCCAGCCACGCGAAGGCGAGCACCAGCCACGGGCTCGAGAGCCGTTCGTGGAGGCGCCGCTCGACTCTTCGCAGCGACGACGGCGTCGCGCGCGGCGTCCGGTCCAGATAGGCCATCAGGTCGGGGAGCGGGAGCAGGGCAGGGTCCGCCGCCAGGAGCAGATCCGCCTGGAGCGCTTCGTGGTCGAGGCGGAGGGGCACGTCCCGCTCGACCTGCGGATCCGCGGTGAAGTCGATCGGGTCGAAGCGCCACACGGTTCCCTCGTCGATCCGCCAGACCCCGGATTCCTCGATCGCGACCTCGTCGGTCCGGATCACCCGGACGACCGCACCGAGGCGGCTCCGTTCGAAGATCTCGACGTCGTGGAGCGTCCGGGTCACCGGGTCGGCGTGGCCGACGTTGGTGATGAGCGGCCCCTTCTGGACCCAGAACGCCCGCCGCGCGAAGTCGATGTCCGCCACGACCGGGACGTCCCCCTCGGCGCGCGACCAGACCCGGTCCGCCCGCAGGATCAGCGTCTCGTGGAGAAGGACCGAGGCAAGCGATAGGATCAGGGCCATCGACAGGACCGGCAGGATGATCCTGGCGGGGCGGATGCCGCCGGCCGCGGTCGCGACGAGCTCCATGGCGCGGCCGGAGAGGGCGAACACGGCGAAGACCGCGATGAAGCTCGCGATCGGAAGGACGTCGGCCAGGTAGTAGGAAGTCAGCCGCAGGCCGAGGTATCGAACGCCGGCCAGGAGCGCGGCGAAGCCGCCGGGAGCGGTCTCCTCGGGCGTACGACCCCACCCGGAGACGTCCTCGAGGTTCAGGACGAGTTCGAGCGTCGCGAGCACCATCAAGGCCGCGGCGAGCACCATCACGAAGAGGCCGAGGAATCGCGTGGCGAAGTAGTGCGACAGGATCCGCACGGGGCCGATACTAGCGAAGGCCTCGCGCGTCGAACCGGGCACCCGCCACCGCGGATCGGATACGGAGCGATCGTTGGAAATCTATCGGGGCATCAGGGAACTCGACCGCCGGCTCACCCGGCCGGTCGTGACGATCGGCAACTTCGACGGCGTGCATCGCGGACACCAGGCGATCTTGAACACGGTGACCGAGCGAGCCCGTGCGCTCGACGGGGAGTCGGTGCTCTACACCTTCGAGCCGCATCCGCGGCGGGTGCTCCATCCGGACGCGGACCTGCGTCTGCTCGAGACCTTCGACCAGCGGATGGAGACGCTGGCCTTCCACGGTCTCGACGTCGTGATCGCCGAGCCCTTCGACCTCGAGTTCGCGAAGGTGAGCCCCGAGCGCTTCATCGAGCACTACCTCCACGCGTCGATCGGGCCCGCCGAGGTCTACGTGGGCTACGACTTCCACTTCGGGAAGGACCGCGAGGGCTCGATGCGACTGCTGACCGAGCGCGGCCCCCATCTGGGGTTCTCCGTCACCGTGATCCCCGAGGTCTCCGTCGAGGGCCGCGACGTGAATTCGACGCGGATCCGGCAGCTCCTCGCCGAGGGCGAGGTCGAAGAGGCGGCGGAGCTGCTCGGGCGGCCCTTCGTGGCGCGCGGCGTCGTCACCGAGGGGGAGCAGCGAGGGCGTACGATCGGGTTCCCCACCGCGAATCTCGCTCCGCAGACCGAGATCCTGCCCGGTCCCGGCGTCTACTTCGGACACCTCCACTGCCTGCGCGGCGGCGGCGCGTGGGAAGGCAAGACCCTGCCGGCCGTCACGAACGTGGGCTACCGGCCCACTTTCCACGACGGGCGCGATCTCGTGGCCGAGGCCCACGTGATCGACTTCGAAGGGGACCTCTACGGCGTCGAGGTCGACCTCACCTTCGAGGGGCGCCTGCGCGGAGAGCAGCGCTTCCCGTCCGCCGAAGCGCTGAAGGCGCAGATCGCGCGAGACGTCGACGAGGCTCGGGTCCGGCTGCGCGGCTGAGCGCGCCCGCCGCGCTTTTCGCGTGGGGCGCCGCCGGTTTGCGCCGGCGCCTGCCGCCCGTGGTGCTCATCGGACCGCGCGCCCCAACGCCGGAAGACACCCCGTTCTCGTAGGGCGTATCCCTCATCACAGCCCTTCCTCAGCAACCCCCATCCGCGCTGCTCCGAGGGTTCAAGTCCCCGCATTCGCCCGCCGATAACTCAGCGAGATTGCGCCCGTTTTGCGACGGCAGCCGGGCGTACGGCGACCCGCCAGACGGGCGTGCGCGCGGACATGCGCACGGCCAGCGGGGGAGGGGAATCGGTGAACGAGCGCATCGGAGAGCTGCTGGTCAAGGAGAACCTGCTCTCGTCGGAGCAGTTGCTCAAGGCCCGCGAAGAGGCCGCCACCAAGGGCCAGCGCCTCGGCGCGCAGATCACGGCCCTCGGCTTCATGGACGAAGACGAGCTGACCGAGTTCGTCGCGAAGCAGTACGGCGTGCCTTCGATCAATCTCGACGACTTCGAGATCGAGCCGGAGGTCCTCGCGCTGATCCCCGAGGACGTCGCCACCAAGCACGGCGTCGTGCCCGTGAACCGGGCCGGCTCGACCCTCATCCTGGCGACCGCCGACCCGTCGAACATCTTCGCCCTCGACGACATCAAGTTCCTGACCGGGTACAACATCCAGCCCGTCGTCGCCTCGGAAGACGCGATCCGCCAGGCGATCGAGACCTACTATGCCGAGCCCGAGGAGGATCTCCTCGACGACGTGATGGCCGGCTTCGACGACGAGGGGATCGACTTCGTCTCCGGCGAGGAGGATGAGGACGCCGGCGCGTTGGCGAAGGAGGCCGAGGACGCTCCGGTCGTCAAGCTCGTGAACCTGATCCTCACCGACGCCATCAAGAAGAACGCGTCGGATATCCACATCGAGCCCTACGAGAAGAGCTTCCGGGTCCGCTACCGCATCGACGGCGTGCTCTACGAGGTCATGAAGCCGCCGCTCAAGCTCAAGAACGCGCTCACCTCGCGCGTCAAGATCATGTCGGAGCTCGACATCGCCGAGCGCCGCCTGCCGCAGGACGGCCGCATCAAGCTGAAGATGGGCAAGGGCCGCGAGATGGACTTCCGTGTCTCGGTCCTGCCGACGCTCTTCGGCGAGAAGATCGTGCTCCGCTTGCTCGACAAGAGCAACCTGCAGCTCGACATGACGAAGCTCGGCTTCGAGCAGGACCAGCTCGACGACTTCAAGCACTCGATCCATCAGCCCTTCGGCATGGTCCTCGTGACCGGTCCGACGGGTTCCGGTAAGACGACGACGCTCTACTCGGCGCTCTCGGAGCTCAATCAGACGAGCGAGAACCTGTCGACCGCGGAGGACCCGGTCGAGTTCAACCTGGGCGGCATCAACCAGGTTCAGATGCACGAGGACATCGGGCTCAACTTCGCGGCGGCGCTCCGCTCCTTCCTGCGTCAGGACCCCGACATCATCATGGTCGGTGAGATTCGTGACTTCGAGACCGCCGAGATCTCGGTCAAGGCGGCGTTGACGGGCCACATGGTCCTCTCGACCCTGCATACGAACGACGCGCCCTCCACGATCAACCGTCTGCTCAACATGGGCATCGAGCCCTTCCTCGTCTCGAGCGCGGTCAACTGCATCGTGGCCCAGCGTCTCGCGCGGCGGATCTGCTCCGAGTGCGTGACGGACGACCCGGACGTCGACATGGAGCAGGTGAAGGACGCGGGCCTCTCGGACGAAGAGGTGAAGTCCTACCGGGCCAAGAAGGGCGCCGGCTGCGCGAACTGCTCGGATACCGGCTTCAAGGGCCGGGTCGCGATCTACGAGGTCATGGTCATGACCGACTCGCTCAAGGAGTTCGTGCTGAACGGCGCCTCGGGGGCCGAGATCAAGCGCGAGGCGATCCGCGGCGGAATGGTCACCCTGCGCCGCAGTGCGCTCAACAAGATGCTCGAAGGCGTCACGACGATCTCGGAAGTATTCCGGGTCAGCGCCTCGGACGCGGCCTAGGCCGGATCCGGGAACGGAAAGAGAGAGGGTTTCGTCTTGGCGAACATGCACCAGCTCCTGAAGGCGATGATCGAGAAGGGCGCTTCCGACCTTCACATCACCACGGGGTCACCGCCTCAGCTGCGCATCGATGGCAAGCTGCATCCGCTGAAGATGCCGCCCCTGTCTCCCCAGGAGACCAAGCAGCTCTGCTACTCGGTCCTGACCGACGCCCAGAAGCACCGCTTCGAAGAGACGAACGAGCTCGATCTCTCGTTCTCGGTCCAGAAGCTCTCGCGATTCCGAGGCAACGTCTTCATCCAGCGCGGGAACGTCGCCGGCGCCTTCCGCGCGATCCCCTTCAAGATCCTGTCCTTCGACGAGCTCGGGGTTCCGCCGGTGGTGGCGGAGCTCGCGAAGAAGCCGCGTGGGCTGATCCTGGTCACCGGGCCGACGGGTTCGGGCAAGTCGACGACACTCGCGTCGATCATCGACAGCATCAACACCGGTCGCAACGAGCACATCGTGACGATCGAGGATCCGATCGAGTACCTCCACCCGCACAAGGGGTGCATCGTCAACCAGCGCGAGATCGGCTCCGACAGCGCGTCCTTCAAGGACGCCCTCAAGTACATCCTGCGTCAGGACCCGGACGTCGTCCTGATCGGCGAGCTCCGCGACCTCGAGACGATCGAGGCAGCGCTGACCGTCGCCGAGACGGGGCATCTCGCGTTCGCGACGCTGCACACGAACTCGGCGATCCAGACGATCAACCGGATCGTGGACGTGTTCCCGCCCTATCAGCAGTCCCAGATCCGTCAGCAGCTCTCTTTCGTGCTCGAGGCGGTCATGTGCCAGACGCTCCTGCCGCGCGCCAACGGGCCCGGTCGGGCGCTCGCGCTCGAGGTGATGGTGCCGAACGCGGCGATTCGCGCGCTCATGCGCGACGACAAGATCCACCAGATCTACTCGTCGATGCAGATGGGGCAGGGCAAGTCGGGCATGCAGACGATGAATCAGTGCCTCGCCTCGCTGGTGCAGCGACGAATCGTCGACCCCGAGGTCGCGAAGGGCCGCAGCCCCGACATCGAGGAGCTGCAGTCGCTGATCGCGAAGGGACCCGAAGCGCTGGGGGCGGCTGGGGGCCGACGGTCGGGCTAGGGCCCACCGCAAGAGAATTCCGCTCGTGGCCACGGCCGCGATCGTTGGAGACCGAACGATGCCGATCTATCTCTGGAACGGAAAGAACCGCGCCGGCGACAAGAAGAAGGGCGAGCTCGAGGCGGCTTCGCCCGAGGCCGCCGCGCTTCACCTGAAGAACATGGGGCTCATCCCGGACAAGGTGAAGGAGAAGCCGAAGGACATCGGCGAGCTGATCCCGGCGCTCGCGCCGAAGGTGACGATCAACAATCTGGTCGTCTTCACGCGTCAGTTCGCGGTGATGGTCGACGCGGGTCTGCCGCTCGTTCAGTGTCTGCAGATCCTCTCGGAGCAGCAGGACAACATCACGTTCAAGAACACGCTGCGCGCGGTCCGGAGCGACGTCGAGTCCGGACTCACCTTCGCGGACTCCCTCGCCAAACACCCGAAGGTCTTCGACGACCTCTTCGTGAACCTGGTCGCGGCGGGTGAGGTCGGCGGCATCCTGGACACGATCCTGAATCGTCTGGCGATCCAGCTCGAGAAGCAGGAGAAGCTCCGCAAGCAGCTGAAGGGCGCGATGGTCTACCCGGCGACGGTCAGCGTGATCGCCGTCGCCTGTATCGTTCTCCTGCTCGTGAAGGTCATCCCGGTCTTCGAGCAGATGTTCGTCGATTTCGGCGGCACGCTGCCGGGGCCGACGCAGACGGTCATCAACCTCTCGAACTTCCTTCAGGCCTACATCCACTACATGATCGGGGCCATCACCGTCGTCGTCGTGTCCTATTCGCAGGCACGGAGTCGCAGCCTCGCGTTCCGCTATCAGACCGACAACATCATGCTCAACATGCCCATCTTCGGGAACATCATCAAGAAGGTGGCGGTGGCACGCTTCACGCGGACGCTCGGGACGATGATCTCGTCCGGTGTGCCGATTCTCGACGGTCTCGACATCGTCGCCAAGACCGCCGGCAACATGATCATCGAAGAAGAGCTGCAGAGCACCCGACAGGCGATCTCGGAGGGCAAGACCATCGCCGAGCCGCTCCAGGGCTCGAAGGTCTTCCCCGGCATGATGGTCCAGATGGTGGCGGTCGGTGAAGAGACCGGCTCGATGGAGGCGATGCTCACGAAGATCGCCGACTTCTACGACGAAGAGGTCGACGCGGCGGTGGCCGGGCTCACGGCCATGCTCGAGCCGATCATGATGGTCTTCATGGGTGGCTCGATCGGTACGATCCTGATCGCGATGTACCTCCCGATCTTCACGATCGCCGACACGATCACCTGAGCCCGCGCGGAGCCGGACTCCGCACGGGACCGGGGAGGGGGCACGAGGGGTGGGCCTCGCCGCGGCGACGAGCATCGACCGGGACCGCAGGGGACTCGGCTATCTGATCGGCGGGCGGCTGCTGCTGGCCGGGCTCTCGCTCGGTCTCGCGGTCGCGA
Source organism: bacterium (assembly GCA_030432735.1). GTDB lineage: Bacteria > Myxococcota_A > UBA9160 > UBA9160 > UBA4427 > UBA4427. The sequence continues at coordinate 7,631 of JAUIMK010000079.1, read as the reverse complement.
TCGATCGGATGGAGGGCGGAAGCTCCCAGACCGGGATCTGGGGCGTCTACTGGACCGTGATCGCCGCCTTCCTGGCGACGATCGTGTCCGCGTCGATGATCCACCGCACGACCGATCCGGCGCGCTTCGCGACGGTCCAGGTCGGCATCGACGTGACGATCGTGACGGCGCTCGTCTACTTCTCCGGCGGCGGGGAGTCGTTCTTCACGTTCCTCTACGCGCTGGTCGTGCTCTACGGCGCGCTCTTCCTGGATCGGGGCGGCGTCGCGCTCTCCTGCGCCCTGGCCGTCGGCGGCTACGGCCTCGTGCTCTTCGGAGTCGAGCTGGGCCTGCTGCCCGGGAGCAGCTCCGAGGAGGGCGGGCGCCCGCTCGCGCTGCTCGTGGCCTACTGGGGGTTCTACGCCGGGGCGCTCGTCGTGCTCGGCATGCTCGCGAATACGCTCTCCGCCGAGCTCCGTGCGACCGGCGCCGCCCTCGATCGCCGGACCCACGACCTGCGACGCCTGCGAGACCTGCATCTCCGGACCGTCGAGAGCCTCGAGAGCGGGCTGTTGACGACCGACCAGACCGGCCGCGTGACCTCCTTCAATCCCGAGGCCGAGCGGATCACCGGTATCGCGAGCGGCGACGCTACGGGTCGTACCCTCGACGACGTGATCCCTGGAGCCAGCGCGATCGTCGCCCTCGGTCCCCGCGCCCGATCCGACGAGCGGGGCGCCGACCGGGCCCGACTGCCCTATCGGAACGCGCAGGGCGAAGAGCTCTTCCTCGGACTCGCGGCCTCCGGACTCAACGACGAGGCCGGCAACCAGATCGGTCACGTCGTGATCTTCCAGGACGTGACCGGGGTCGTCGGGATGGAGCAGGAGCTCCGCCGCTCCGAACGCCTCGCGGCCGTCGGCGAGATGGCGGCGCGGATGGCCCACGAGATCCGCAACCCTCTCGCCTCGATCTCCGGGAGCGTCCAGGTGCTTCAGACCGGGCCTTCCGCCGCGGACTACGACCCCGAGCACACTCGCCTCATGGGCATCGTGGTGCGAGAGGTCGACCGCCTGAACGTCCTGATCTCGGACTTCCTGCGGTACTCGAGGCCATCGCCCACGAAGGCCGAGCGGCTCGACCTGACGGCCCTCGTCTCGGACGTCGCGGAGATGGCGCGCAGTCGGAGCGCGGAGGTCGGTGCGGAGGTCACGCTCGCTCTCGAGGAGGGGGTTCGCGTGGTGGGCGACCCGTCGCAGCTCGAAGCGATCGTGTGGAACCTCTGGAACAACGCGATCGAGGCGATGGCCGGCGAGGACTCCGACCGCCGCCTCACGGTGAGGCTCTATCGCTCCGAAGCCGAGGCACATCGGGTGCAGAGGCCCCCTCAAGTCCCCGATCCGACGGGCCGTAACGAAGAGGGCGGGGGAATCCAACCGGCCGGGCGGCCCGGTTGGTCCGCCGTGCTCGAGATCGAGGACACGGGCCCGGGGCTCACCCCCGAGGTCCAGGAGCAGATCTTCGAGCCCTTCTTCACGACGAAGGACGACGGAACCGGATTGGGACTCTCGACGGTGCAACGATTGGTGGAGCAGCACGGCGGAGCGATCACGGTCTCCAGTCGACCGGGCGATGGCACGTGCTTCCGCGTGATCCTCGCGGGCGCGGAGACGGAATGACCGAGACGCCGGCGGGACAGAGGCAGGATCGGGCGACCGAGAAGCCGAGAGCGCGCATCCTCGTCGTCGACGACGAGCAGAGCATGCGGGAGTTCCTCGAGATCTTCCTGCGCCGCGAAGGCTACGCGGTTGCGACTGCCGCCGACGTGGACACGGCCGTCGCCCACCTCGAGGCGGACGAGATCGATCTCGTGATCACCGACATGCAGATGCCGGAGAAGACCGGTCTAGACCTGATTCTCGCTGCGCGCGACGTGTCTCCCGAGACGATCGCCATCGTCGTGACGGCCTTCGGCACGACGGACAGCGCCATCGCGGCGATGAAGGAAGGCGCCTACGACTATCTGACGAAGCCCTTCAAGGTCGACGAGCTCAGCATCGTGATCGAGAAGGCCCTCGAGAAGAAGCTGCTCTCCAACGAGAACCAGCGCCTGCGGCAGGAGCTCCGCAGCCAGTCCCGCGATCGCAACATCCTCGGCTCGAGCCGCGTCATGCAGGAGGTCTTCGACCTGATCGCGCAGGTCGCGGAGACGAAGACGAACGTCCTCGTCTCGGGGGAGAGCGGCACCGGCAAGGAGCTCGTCGCGCGGGCGATCCACGAGCAGAGCGATCGCGCGAACGAGCCCTTCGTCGCCATCAACTGTGGCGCGATCCCCGAGAACCTCCTCGAGAGCGAGCTCTTCGGTCACGTGAAGGGCGCGTTCACGGGAGCGGTCCAGAACAAGCAAGGCCTCTTCGAGGCCGCGACCGGCGGCACGCTCTTCCTCGACGAGATCGGCGAGCTGTCCCAGCCGCTGCAGGTCAAGCTCCTCCGGGCGCTGCAGGAGAAGAGCATCCGACGGGTCGGCGATACCGTCGATCGGAAGATCGACGTTCGCATCGTCTCCGCGACCAACCGCCGCCTCGAAGAAGAGGTCGCGGAGGGTCGTTTCCGCGAAGACGTGTACTACCGCCTGAACGTGATCCAGCTGCAGCTCCCGCCGCTCCGCGAGCGCGAGGAGGACATTCCGCTCCTCGCCCAGCACTTCATCCGGCGCTACTCCGACGAGCTCGGCAAGGACGTCGAGGGGATGAACGCGGAGGCCTACGACCTGCTCGCCGCCTACGGATTCCCGGGCAACGTCCGCGAGCTCGAGAACCTGATCGAGCGGGCGGTGGCGCTCGCCCGCGGGCCCGTGATCGGCCCCGAGCTGCTCCCGCCGACGGTGACGCGGCCGGCGGCCGTTCCGTCCGTCTCGCCCCGCGTGACGTCGGAAGGCGTCGACCTCGAGACGCTCGTCGCGGACTACGAGCGCTCGCTGCTCGAGGAAGCGCTCGTGCAGTCGAAGGGCGTGAAGAAGCAGGCGGCGCGGCTGCTGGGGATCTCGTTCCGCTCCTTCCGCTACCGCCTCGAGAAGCTCGGGATCGAGGATTCGCGGCGAGACGACTGAGGATGTCCCTGCGCAAGGGCGTCCAGGCGGAGGTTCTGCTCTCCCTCGCGCTGGTGATGATCACCGGAACCGGGCTGCTCGCGGCCGTTTTCCTCGAAGTGTCGAGCGCGCGGGTCGCGACGCTGCACGACCTTCTCGGTCGCGGCTTCGTCTCGCTCAGTCAGGAACGGTTCTTCGAGCTCGATCCGCTCGAGTCCGGGCGCTGGTGGCGCTTCGGTCCGGGAGGGCATCCGGCGGGCCTGAACGCACCGGTGGATGCGCTCGATCCCGTGACCCGCGCCCTCGCGCGGGAAGTCCTCTCGACCGGAGAGGCCGTGGTCCAATCCGGCGCGCCCTGGGAGCCGATCCGCTTCGCGGCGCCTCGCGCCAACGGGGCCGGCGCCCTCGGCGGACGAATCGAGGCACCGGTCTCCGGACGTGTCCTCGCGCTCCTCCTGCTCGCCGACGTTCTGGTCTTCGTCCTGCTCGGCGTGACGATCCTTCGCCGTCGCGTCGTCGGCCCGCTGCATCGTCTCGCGCAGGCCGTCCACGAGATCGGCGAGTGCGAGGCCGAAGTCATCGTGCCGATCGAAGGCGCCGGCGAGATCGAAGAGCTCGGTCGGGCTTTCAACGACATGCAGAAAGCCCTCCGAGCGCGCACGGGTGCGCTCGAGAAGGCCGTCGTCGAACTCCGGAGCGCGAACGCGTCGCTCTCCCAGGCCCGCGAAGGCCTCGATCGCGCGGAGCGCCTCGCGATGGTCGGGAGTCTCGCGGCCGGTGTGGCGCACGAGGTCGGCAACCCGATGGCGGCGCTCCTGGCCTTCCTCGACGTGGCGCGACGCGACGAAGGTCTCTCGAGCGAGTCCCGCCGCTGCCTCGAGAAGGCGGCGGATCAGGGCGAGCGGGTGCGCGTGATCCTGCGGCAGCTCCTCGACTTCTCTCGGCCGCCCCAGGTGAGCCACGGCCCGATCGAGGTCGGCGGGATCGCGCGACAGGCCGCCGGGCTCGTCAAGGCCCAACGCGCCTTCTCGGACATCGACTTCGAGGTCGACGTCGCGCGCGGCGCGGAGCTCGCGATGGGCGACGCGAGCCTCGTCTCGCAGATCCTGCTGAATCTCGCGGTGAACGCGGCGGCGGCACTCGAAGGCGAATCGGAGCGTCGCGTGCGGCTCTCCGTCGAGCCGGCGGTGCTCGCGCGCCGAGCCGAAGACGACGCCGGCGCCCTGCCGAGAGGCCGCGTCGACGGCGTCGAGGTGCGGGTCGAGGATTCGGGGCCGGGAATCGATCTCGAGGATCCCGAGCGGATCTTCGATCCCTTCTTCACGACCAAGCCGCCCGGCGAGGGCACCGGCCTGGGGCTCGCGAACGCGCGTCGCCTCGCGCAGGAGATGGGAGGCGACGTCACACTGGGTGAAGGCGCGTCTTCGCTCGGTGGCGCGGCTTTCTGCCTGCGGCTCCCGAGTGCGTCGACCGACTCCGATGCGACGTCCGGTGTGCGCGCCTCGTCGGATCAGTCCCGGATCCCGTAGTCCTTGATCTTGTAGAGCAGCGCGCGGTGGCTGATCTCGAGGAGCCGGGCGGCGTGGGTCCGGTTGCCGTCGGTGCGTGCGAGCGCCTTGCGGATCAGGCCCGCTTCGAACTGCTGTCTCGCGCGCTTCAGGTTGAAGTCCTCGTCGGGATAGGCGTCGCTCGCTTCGCCCTCGGCCGGCATCGACTTCGTCTCCGCGACGATCGAGGGCAGGGCGCCGGCTTCGATGGTGTCGCCGTCCGTGAGGATCACCGCGCGCTCGATCAGGTTCTCGAGCTCGCGCACGTTCCCGGGCCAGCCGTAGCCGACCAGGAGGTCGAGGGTCTCGTCGGAGACGGCGCGGATGGGCTTGCCGAGCTGGTCTCGGAAGCGCGCCAGGAAGTGGTCGACGAGGAGCGGGATGTCCGCGCGTCGTTCGCGCAGGGGCGGGACCTCGAGGCGGACCACGTTGAGGCGGTAGAAGAGATCTTCCCGGAAGCGTCCCTCGGCCATCTCCCGCTCGAGATCACGGGCGGTCGCCGCGATCACGCGGACGTCGACCTGCTGACTCTTGGTCTCTCCGACCGGACGGATCTCTTCTTCCTGGATCGCCCGAAGGAGCTTCACCTGGAGGGCGACGGGCATCTCGGCGATCTCGTCGAGGAAGAGCGTGCCCTGATCGGCCTCGGCGAAGAGACCGCGGTGGGCGCGGTTGGCCCCCGTGAAGGCGCCCTTCGCGTGCCCGAAGAGCTCGCTCTCGAGGAGATTCTCCGGGATCGCGCCGCAGTTCACCGCGACGAAGGGCGCTTCCCTGCGCGGGGACTGCGCGTGGATCGCGCGCGCGATGACCTCCTTGCCGGTGCCGCTCTCGCCGGTCACGAGGACGGTGGACTTGTAGCCGGCGGTGCGCTCCAGCATCTCGAGGAGATCGATCATCCCGTCCGAGGCGGCGACGATCGCGCGCTCGCCGAGGGACTGTTTCATGTCCCGTTGGAGCAGCTGCGTCTTGCGCCGGAGGACCTCGCGCTCGTGGGCCTTTCGGAGCGTGAGGCGGATCTCGGCGGGCTGGAACGGCTTCGCGAGATAGTCGTAGGCGCCGCGCTGGATCGCTTCGACGGCGAGGTCGTCGGTGCCGTGCGCGGACATCAGGATGATCGGGGCGCCGGGCAGCTGGCGCGCGATCTGCGGGAGGAGATCGAAGCCGTCGAGGCCCGGCATCCGGAGATCGCAGAGCACGGCGTCGACGGTCGAGGACTCGATCAGCTCGAGGGCGGTCTCGCCGCGATCGGCTGTCAGGACCTCGTATCCCTCCGCGGAGAGGATCAGCTCCAGGCTCTCCCGAAGCGCGTCGTCGTCGTCGATGACCAGGATGCGATCGAACATGGGCGTCGTATCGGTCGACTGACCGATGCCCTGAAACGTTTTGCGCGCTGCCAAATGCCCACGATCTGATTCGGGCGTGCGATTCCGTTGCACGCCTATCAGATGTGATCCGCCGCACAAGGAAGCCGCGCCCGGCGCTCTCAAGTCCCTGAAACAGCGACCCGATACGCCAGAGGTCGGACCCGACCAGAGCGGCTCGGGTCCCGGAGGATGACCGGTGGCCAGTAATCAGGTTCAGAGGTTTCGCGAAAACCTCATGATGAGCAAAGCGGAGCTCGCGCGGAAGGCGGGCCTTTCGACGCTCACGATCGATCGCGTCGAAGCGGGACGACCGTGCCGACTCGATACCAAGCGCAAGATCCTCCTGGCCCTCGGGCTGAAGGTCTCCGACAAGGACCGCGTCTTCGGCCAGATGGACGTCCCGGAAACGTCGGGGAGCTCGGACGAGTCCGACTTCTCCGGCTACCGGCAATAGGACTAGGGGGAATCCTCGCGATGAAGTTTTCTCTTCCGAGCTTCGGCAAGGCCTCGCTGATCGGTCTCGACATCGGGTCGAGCTCGGTCAAGGCGGTCGAGATCTCCACGAAGAGCCGAGACAAGGGCTTCGAGCTCAAGAGCCTCGGTCAGGCGCCGCTCGCTGCCGAGGCGATCGTGCAGGGGGCGTTCCTCAACTCCAGCGCGATCGTCGACGCCATCCGCGAATCGATCGACGCGGGCAAGATCGGTTCGAAGGACGTGGCCGCGGCCGTCTCCGGACACAGCGTGATCGTGAAGCGTGTGAACCTTCCGCAGATGACGCGAGAGGAGCTCGAGGACCAGATCCAGTGGGAGGCGGAGCAGTACATCCCCTTCGACGTGAACGAGGTCAACCTGGACTTCCAGATCCTCGACTCGAACGAGGACGAAGGGCAGATGGACGTCCTCCTCGTCGCGGCGAAGAAGGACCTGATCGACGACTACGTGCAGGTGATCAGCGAGGCCGGGCTCAACCCGGTCGCGATCGACGTTGCCGGCTTCGCCGTCCAGAACGCCTTCGAGATGAACTACGAGCAGGACCCCGAGGCCGTGACGGCGCTCGTGAACATCGGAGCCCAGGTCGTCAACATCAACGTCCTCCGCAACGGGATCCCCGCCTTCACGCGCGACATCATGACCGGCGGTGCCCAGTACACCGAAGAGATCCAGAAGGCCCTCTCCGTTTCGTACGAAGAGGCCGAGCGGATCAAGATGGGTGGGTCGCCGGGCGAAGACGGGCAGGTCCAGGACGTGATTCCGCAGGAGGTCGAGCAGGCCATGCGGAGCGTGTCCGACACGGTGATCGGTGAGATCAGCCGATCCCTAGACTTCTTCGCGGCGACCGCGGCGGACGCTCGGATCACGAAGGTGCTGCTCTCGGGCGGTGGCTCGAAGATCGCCGGCTTCGCCCCGGCCTTCGCGGAACGCACCGGACTCGAGACCGATCTGCTGAACCCGCTCGCGCACATGCTGCCGAGCAAGGGCTTCGACGCACAGTACCTCGAGACGGTGGCACCGCTGCTCTCGGTCGGAATTGGACTGGCCACGAGGAGGCTCGACTGATGATGATGGAAATCAACCTGCTGCCGCATCGCGAAGCGCGACGCGCGGCGGACCTCCGGGAGACCGTCGCCGTGCTGGTGCTCGGTCTGGTGGTCG
>JAUIMK010000078.1 GCA_030432735.1 bacterium | reverse complement strand
CCGGTTCCGTCGCCTCCACCCGGCGTCCGATCGGCCGGACGGCGTCGATCGACGGGAAGAAGTCGGCCTGGATCGCGCTGCAGAGAACGGCGGTCCCGTCGACGATCATCGTGACGGTCTCGTGCAGCCCCAGCGCCATCACGTCGTCCAGGTCCATCTGGACGAGCGAGCCACGGAGCCGATCGAGCGCATTGCGCGAGGCCGAGGGCAGCACCTCGGGCCGCTCTCTCGACACCTGCTGAAGGAGCACCGCCGCCCGGTCGAGGTTGTGCATCACCGATCGCGGGAACGTGCGATCGAAGAGCAGGAACTCGGCGACGGAGGCGCCGCCGAGGACGCTCGAGCTCAGCTTGAAGAAGGGCTCGTACGCGGCACAGGAGCGAAGGATCGCGATCCACTGGGCCGCGTCCGCCGGCGAGGTTCCGTCTCGTTCGTTGAGGGCGTGGTGATGGACGTCGAGCACCCGCGCGGTCTGACCGGCCCGCTCGACCGCCCGCCCGAGCGTGATGAAGGTATAGGGCGTGTCGTGCAGCATCGTGCTGTAGCAGGTGCCGTGGAACATCAGGCACTGGCTGTTCAGCCGCGCGTAGAAGGCGTCCCGGTCGCGGTCGTAGAGACGCTTCGCGGAACGCCCGTTGATCCAGAGCCAGAACTCGTTCACCAGCTCCCACATCTCGACGCTGATCACCTCGCGGGTCGTTCGCGCGTTCTCGCGGACCGCGCGCGCCGAGCTCAGGAGCGAGCAGGGATTGTCGGGATCCCAGACGAGGTAGCGCTGGACGATCTCCGCGTCCTCGATGGCGTCTTCGCCGTAGCGTTCGAGGAAATCCTCCTCCTGCCCGACCACGATCACGAGCGGCCGCCAGCGCTCCGGCGTCACCTGGGGGATGTCGAGACTGAACGAGGCGTTCACGTGGAGCAGACGTGCCCAGGTGTCGATCCGCTCGAGGTAGCGCGTCAGCCAGAAGCAGGATTCGGCCACGCGGGAGATCATCGGTCCGCCTCCACGACCCAGGTGTCCTTCGAGCCGCCCCCCTGGCTGGAGTTGACCACGTACGACCCCTTGCGCAGCGCGACGCGGGTGAGGCCGCCCGGGAGGACCCAGGTGTCGTCGCCGGTGATCGCGAAGGGGCGCAGGTCGACGCGGCGGGGCTCCACGCCCTTCGCGGTCCAGGTCGGACAGCTCGAGAGCTCGATTCGCGGCTGTGCGATGAAGTTGCGCGGGTCGTCCTCGATCTTGCGGCGGAAGTTCGCGATCTCCCGCTTCGACGCCGTCGGCCCCATCAGCATTCCATAGCCGCCCGCCTCGTTCACGGATTTCACGACGAGCTCGTCGAGATGATCGAGGACGTAGCGGCAATCCTCGTCGCGGGCGCAGACGTAGGTCTCCACCTGCGGCAACAGGATCTCCTCGTCCAGATAGAAGCGGATCATGTCCGGAACGAAGGGATAGATGCCCTTGTCGTCGGCGACACCGTTGCCGACGGCGTTCACGATCGCGACGTTCCCCGCGGCCCAGGCGCCGATCAGCCCCTCGACGCCCATCAGGCTGTCCGCCCGGAAGACCTTCGGGTCGAGGAATTCGTCGTCCACGCGGCGATAGATCGCGTCGATCGGCGTCGGCCCGTTGGTCGTCCGCGCATAGACGCGGTCTTGGTCGACGAAGAGATCGCTGCCCTGGACGAGCGCGCAGCCGATGCGGCGCGCGAGATAGCTGTGCTCGAAGTAGGCCGAGTTGTAGGGACCGGGCGTGAGCACGACCATCCGCTTGCGCCCGCCCTCTCCCGGCGCGACGGCGTCCATCGCCTCGCGCAGCTTGTGCGGATAGCTCTCCACCGCCGCGACGCGCGAGTCGCGGAAGACCGCCGGATAGGTCTTCTTCATCGTCTCGCGATTCTCGAGGACGTAGGACACGCCCGACGGAACCCGGAGATTGTCCTCGAGGACCACGAAGCGGCCCTCGCCGTCGCGGATGAGATCGATTCCGGCGATGTGGACCCAGACGTCCTTCGGCGGACGGACGCCCATCAGCTGCGGACGGAAGGCCTTCGAGCCCTCGACGAGGAAGCGCGGGATCACCCCTTCCTCCAGGATGCGCTGGTCGCCGTAGACGTCCGCGAGGAAGAGGTTGAGCGCGCGGATCCGCTGGACGATGCCGCGTTCGACGTGCTCCCACTCGCGCGCATCGATCACGCGTGGAATCAGGTCGAAGGGGAAGATCCGCTCGGTCGAGCCGCGCTTGTCATAGAGCGTGAAGGTGATCCCGCTCCGCAGGAAGGTGTCGTCGGCGAGCCGCTTCAGCCGCCGGAAGTCCGCGCGGGTGAGCGCGTTCAGGTGGTCCGCCAGGGGGCGCGCCGCGGGGCGGATCGATTCGACCCCCGCCCCGGCGAAGAGCTCGTCCCAGGTCGCTTCCGGCGGGGTATAGCCGTCGAAGAGTCCGCGACCCGTTGCGCTGCCAGTCGACCGGTCCGGCGAAGACATGCCTTCACTCTATCGCTTTTGTCCGCGCCGCTCGCGCGATCGGGACGATGAGGAAGATTTCGGTGCGCAGGGAACCGCCCGACCGTGCCTCGGGGCGCTCGCGAACCCCGCCGAGGCGGTCAGCCGGAGCCCGGGCGGTCCGCGATTCGATCGGGTGCGCAGCACAATGCTCACCGATCGCGGATTCGATACTCTTCGGCCGTGAACGAAGCGACATGGTCACGCGCCGAACAGATCGCCCTCTCCTTCGACGGCCCGACGTCGCCGTCGATCGCATTGCGTGGACAGCGAGAAGGTCAGACCGACCTGCTGCCCCAGCGATGGGGCGTCGGTTGGTATGCCGACAATCACCGTTCGGTGTCGATCGTGCGCGACGACGATCTTCCCGCCGGCACCTCGCTCTCCCACTTCCTCGACCAGTGGGGTGACCCGCGCACCGGCCTGATGATGGGGCTCGCCGACGGCTTCCGCGCCGCGACCTCGAGCGCCGACGACGGACAGCCCTTCGACAAGTCCTATGCCGGGCGGAACTGGATGCTGAGCTTCGTGGGGACGCTCGACCCCGCGATCAAGGTCGACCTCGCCCTCGACCAGGACGCGTTCGACATCGAGCCCGTCGGCGCCTCTCCCGCCGAGCATGCCTTCTGCTGGCTGATCTCGCAGATGCGGGCGGCCGGCGCGCGCACCATCGACGAGTTCGGCTGGCGCCGTCTCCTCGAAGAGTTCCGCCGCATCAACGAGTTCGGCCCCGCGAGCCTGATCCTGACCGACGGGATCGACCTCGCCGCCTATCGCGACGATCAGGACCGCGTGCCGCTCCACTGGTCCCGCCGCGTCCCGCCCCACGAGGTGCGCAACCTCGACGGGCGCGCCTTCCTGATCGGACACGACGGGCCCCTCGACGCGTCGCGAACCCTGTTCGCGTTCTCGACGCTGCCGATGCGGGGATCCCAGTGGACGCCCCTCGAGGCGTCGGAGCTGCGGATCGTCCGCGGTGCCCAGACCGTCTGGAGCAGCCATCCGGTCGGAATCGAGGAGCAGCACTTCGCCTACATCGGCCAGCCGCACGTCTCGCGTCACGCGGTCAGCCAGACCGGCGTCGTCGCCGCCGCGCAGCAGCAGCAGGCCCTCGCCGCCGAGCTCCTCCCGGAGGAGCGGGCAGCGGAGACCGTTCCGACGCCGAGCGCCACGATGACGGTCTACCACGAGACGCGATTCGCCTACTCCGAGCCCGTCGAACGGAGCAGTCACCGGTTCTGCCTCAAGCCGGTCCTCGACGAACGACAGGAGCTCCTCGACTACGCGCTGGAGATCAGCGTCGACGGCATCGCGCGGGACTACGAGGACGTCTTCGGGAACCGCACGCGGCAGCTCGAAGTCGCGGATCCGTACACCGAGATGGTCATCACGAGCCGGTCCACCGTCCACGTCGACGGCCTCGTCGCGTCCCACCTGAAGACGCCCCTGCGGCGCGATCAGATCCCGCTGGTGTGGATGCCCTGGCAGCGCCAGATGATGCAGGCGTACCTGATGCCCCCGGAGCTTCCGGAGCCCGAGCTGCGCGAGCTCTCGGACTTCGCGATGAGCTTCGTCGAGCGCAACGACTACGACCTGGTCGAGACCCTGCTCGACATGAACCGCACGATCTACCGCGACTTCACCTACGTGACGGGCTCGACGACGATCGAGACGACGCCCTTCGAGGTCTACGCGACGCGAAAGGGCGTCTGCCAGGACTTCGCCAACGTGCTGATCTGCATCGCGCGCCTGCTGAACGTGCCTGCGCGCTACCGCGTCGGATACATCTACACGGGCGGCAGCTACGAGAACAAGATCCAGTCCGATGCGTCCCACGCCTGGGCCGAGGTCTTCCTGCCGTGGACGGGATGGATCGGCCTCGATCCGACGAACGGCTGCCTCGCCAGCTCCGACCATGTGAAGGTCGCCTGCGGGCGGAACTACCGGGACGCGGCGCCGACGACCGGGACGATCTACCGCGGGGGCGGGATCGAGACGCTCTCGGTCGACGTGCGAGTCGAACGTCAGGAAGACGCACAGAACTCCGCCTGACCCGCGTGGCTCGATTCCGAGCCCGCGGACCAGGCGCTCCCTCCCGGCGCGTCCTTCGCCCTGCCGCTCAGTCTCCGTCCGCGGCGTGGCTCCAGCGCAGGTCCAGCGTGTTCGGGAAGCGCGGATGCGGTCGCGCATCGACGGGCCGATAGGTCCCCTGGCGGTGACCCAGGCGCGTGAACCGCGCGAGTCGCCGACTCTCCGCGGCGGCCGCATTCACCGGCCGCACGTCCGAGGCGCGACCGCCGGGGTGGACGACGTGATAGGTGCAGCCCGCGATGCTGCGCTCGTTCCAGGTGTCGTAGAAGTCGATGTGGAGCGGCGAGTGGACGGGGATCTGCGGATGCAGACAATGCGGCGGCTGCCAGGCGCGATAGCGCACCCCGGCGACGTACTCGCCCTTCGTGCTCGTCGGCTTCATCGGAACGACGTAGCCGTTGCAGACGACGCGGAATCGCTCGGGAGCGAAGCCCGAGGCCTTCACCTGGATCCGCTCGACGGACGAATCGACGTAGCGCGCCTGCCCGCCGGCGGTCGCCTCCTCTCCCAGCACGTGCCAGGGCTCGAGGGCGCCGCGCAGCTCGAGCCGCATCGTGTCGAGGTTCAGCTCGCCGAGATGGGGGAAGCGGAACTCGAAATGCGGCTCGAACCAGCGCTCGTCGATGTCGAAGCCCGCGTGCCGGATCTCCGCGAGCACCTCCCGGAAGTCGTGTTCGACCCAGTGCGGGAGCATGAACTGGTCGTGGAGGCCGGTGCCCCAGTGGATCAGCGGGCGCTCGTCGGGATCGCGCCAGAAGCGTGCGATCAACGAGCGGACCAGCAGCTGCTGGACCGCGCTCATCCGCTCGTGCGGCGGCATCTCGAAGGCGCGCAGCTCGACCAGGCCGAGCCGGCCCGCCGGACCGTCCGGGGAGTAGAGCTTGTCGATGCAGAACTCCGCGCGGTGGGTGTTGCCCGTGACGTCGATCAGCACGTTCCGGAGCAGCCGATCGATCTGCCAGGGGGCGAGCACGTCCCCCGACCGCGGCACCTGCGCGAGGGCCAGCTCCAGCTCGTGCGCCGAGTCGTCGCGCGCCTCGTCGACCCGCGGCGCCTGGGAGGTGGGCCCGATGAAGCGACCCGAGAAGAGGTAGGAGAGCGAAGGATGGTTGTGCCAGCAACGCAGGAGGCTGGCGAGCAGGTCGGGTCGACGCAGGAACGGACTGTCCCCGGGCTCGAAGGCCCCGAGCACGACGTGATTGCCTCCCCCCGAACCGATGTGCGCCCCGTCGACCTCGAACTTCTCGGCGGCGAGCTTCTCCCGGCGAGCCGCGTCGTAGAGCTCCTCGCTCTGCTTGACGGCCTCGCGCCAGCCACTCGTCGGCGGGACGTTCACCTCGACGACCCCCGGATCCGGCGTCACCTTGAACTCGCGCAGGCGCGGGTCCCGCGGCGGCGGATAGCCTTCGAGCTGGACCGGAACGCCGAGGTCCTCCGCCGTGTGCTCGATCGCGTTCACGAGATCGACGAACGCCTCGAGCCGTTCGAGCGGCGGCAGGAAGATCTTCAGCTGGCCGTGACGGGGCTCGATGCACAGCGCGCTGCGCACGATCCCCGTCGCGGAGGTCAGATGGGCGGGCGGTGCGTCGTCGGCGAAGGCCGCGTCGCCCCCGGGTCCGAAGCGCGACTGGAGTCGCTGCCTCGCCTCCCCGTCCATGGCGCGGAGTCGGGCCTCACGACCGATCGGCAGGTCGCGCGGCAGCGGCGCCCGCGGCTCGAAGGGATCGAGGGGGAAGCCGATCGGCCGATCGGCCTCGGCGATCCACGGGATCGAGTCGACCGGGAGCCGGAAACCCATCGGCGAGTCGCCCGGATGCAGGTAGCAGCGTTCGCTGCGCAGGAACCAGTCACCGCTTCGCCAGGTGCCGGCGTGCTCGAGCGGCAACAGCCATCCGACGACGCGGTCGAGCCCCTGGTCGAAGACGCGCGTGAGCCGCGCCCGCTCCATCGGATCCTCGAGACGGCTCTCGAAGGGATCGACGTTGGTCGGGAGCCGGCGCTCCCGCCAGAGGTAGTACCAGGCGTCCTCGAAGGCCGGCATGCCGCCGTGCCGTTCGAGCCCGAGCGCGTCGGCCAGGGCCTCGAGGAATCGGTGGGCGTCCTCGTGGTCGTGGCCGTAGTCCGTCCCCGAATCCGCGAAGAGCCGCTCGTTTCGCCAGAGCGGCACGCCGTCGACCCGCGAATAACACGAATAGGCCCATCGCGGCAGCTGCTCGCCGGGATACCACTTGCCCTGACCGTGGTGCAGCACGGCCCCCGGTGACCAGAGGTGGAGCAGACGGCGCGCCAGGCGATCGGCGACCTCCGCCTTGTGCCGGCCGAGGGCGGCGGTGTTCCACTCCTCGTCGTCCGGCCGCTCCGTGCTCACGAAGGTCGGTTCGCCGCCGACGCTCAGGCGGACGTCTTCGGCTTCGAGGGCGGCGTCGACGCTGTCCCCCAGCGCGAGGATGCGCTGCCACTCCACGTCCGAGTAGGGCTTCGTCACGCGGGCCCGGTCCACGACCCGCATCACGCTCATGTCGAAGGAGAACTCGCTCTCCACGTCCTCGACCAGCCCGGCGATCGGCGCGGAGGAGGCGGGGCTCGGGGTCGCGGAGAGCGGGATGTGCCCTTCCGCCGCGAGCAGACCCGAAGTCGGGTCGAGGCCGATCCAGCCCGCGCCCGGGATGAAGCATTCGCACCAGGCGTGGAGATCCGTGAAGTCCTCGCTCGGTCCCGCCGGCCCCTCGATCGGCTTCTGGTCGGCGACGAGCTGGACCAGGTAGCCCGACACGAAGCGGGCGGCGACGCCCAGGTGCCGCAGGACCTGCACGAGCAGCCAGGCCGAATCGCGGCAGGAGCCCCGTCCGAGCGCGAGCGTCTCTTCGGGCGTCTGGACGCCCGGCTCCATCCGGATCACGTAGTCGATCGCGCGGTTCACCGCGGTGTTCGTCTCGACCAGGAAGTCGTTGGTGTCCCGGTGCCGCGTATCGAGGGACGCGATGAAGTCGGTGAGTCGAGGCGAGAGCGGCAGCGGCGTGAGGAAGGGCTCCAGGTCGTCGCCCCACTCCGCCCCGTACTCGAAGGGCCACGTCTTGCAGGATTCCTCGAGGAAGTAGTCGAAGGGGCTGTACGCCTCGAGATCGGCGACCAGATCCACGGCGACCTCGAAGACGTCGGTCGGCTTCGGCACGACGATGCGCGCCATGTAGTTCCCGAACACGTCCTGCTGCCAGTTGAGGAAGTGATCGCCGGGCTTGATCTCCAGCGAGTACCGATGGATGGGCGTCCGGTTGTGGGGCGCGGGGCGAAGGCGGACGACCTGCGGTCCGAGCGCGGCCGGGCGCTCGTAGCGGTAGGTCGTGCGGTGATGGAGGGCTACGCGAATGGACACCGGGTTCTCCTGTTCCCCCTCGATCGGACATGTAGCGGCTACACCGGTCCGGTGTCGAAGAAGTCGCCGTGGGCGGGCCGTTTTCGGGCCGATTGCGCAGAACGTGGCTCAGATCGTCCCCGCGCCGTGTCATTATCGCACGATCGCGGTCGATCGGTGTGGCACACGTCTTTCCATCGGCCGTACGCTGCGCCTCGATGAGGCACACGATCACCCGGCACAGGAGAAAGTCATGGGGCGAGTCCATCTCGTAGGCGGTGAGAAGGGCGGCGTCGGCAAGTCCGTGCTGGCGCGCCTGCTCGTGCAGTACTGGATCGATCGCGCCGTCGCCTTCGACGCCTTCGACACGGACCGCTCCCACGGGGCCCTGCTCCGCTACTACCCCGGCTACGCGACCCCGATCGACGTGGACCGGATGGAGGAGCTCGACCGGATCGTCGACGCCGTGGACGACGGGGTCGAGGAAGTCGTGGTCGACCTCGCCGCACAGACCGAACGCGCGCTGAACGAATGGATCGACGCCGGGGACGTCATCGCCCTCCTCGATCGTCTCGGTCACTCCGTCTGGTACTGGTACGTGATCGACGACGGCAAGGACTCGGTCCAGCTGCTCTCGGCGCTGATCGACCGGCTGCCCGAGGCCGTCACGCTGGTCTGCGTCCGCAACCGGGGACGGGCGCGGGATTTCCAGCTCTTCGACGAGTCCAAGCTGAGCACCCGGATCGCCGCGCGACACGGATTCGAGATCGAGCTCCCGAGCCTCCATGCCCGCTCGATGCAGAAGATCGACGCCTACGACAAGAGCTTCTGGGCGGCGATCCACAACGTCGACCCGAGCGAGGGCCCCTGCCTCACACGCATGGAGCGGGAGCGGGCCAAGATCGCGATCCGCCGCGCCCACGCGGCGTTCCGCGAGCTGCTCGACCCGGGGCTCGAGGGCGGCGGCGAGGCGTGACGCCGCGGACGGGCGTCGCTCGCGGGGCGCGCTGACGGACGGGAACATCGATGCGGCGCGCTCGGCATGGCTCCCGTCCCCGTCCCGTGCCACGCTCTGCCCGACCCGCCGCGCTTCGTCGCGGCGCCCCGGGGCTCGGCCGCGCCGAGCCCGTCCCGCGAGGTGGAACCGTTGATCCCTGATGGAATGGCCGCGCTGCGGCGCCCCCGGCCGGCTCGGCTCGGACTGCTCGTCGCCCTCTTCGCCGCGGTCGTCGCGGTCGCGACTTCGAGCGCCGACGACGGCAACGGCGACGACGCGACGCCGACCGAATCGCTCGCCGCGAAGCTCGATCCGCTCGAAGAAGAGCGCCGAACGAGGCTGGCGGAGGCGGAGACCGTCGACGCCGACGCGCAGCAGGCCTCCGCGTTCGACGCGGCCGCGCTCCGAAGGAAGGGGCTCGAGCTCCGGATGCAGGCGTTCGAAGCGCTTCGCGAGCAGGCGGAGCTCCTCGACGAACGTCCCCATGCCCCCGAGACGGAGTCGCTGCGCGCGGCCGTACTCGCCCGGCTCGACGAAGCGGAAGCGCGCCTCCACGTCGACATGAAGGCCCAGCGCACCCGTATCCGCGAGCTCAGCGACAGCTCGGCCGAAGCGGAAGGCGAAACGCTCGCGAGCACGGTCAACCGGCTGGAGCGCGCGGAGCAGGTCGAGGTCGACCTCCTCACCCTGGCCGTCGACCTCGTCGAGCTCGAGTCACGTCTCGGGGCTCGCCCGGCGACGGAGGAGTGGCTGGCGACCGCCGTCGCGAGCGACGTCCGGCTGGTCACGAGTCGCATCGGCCTGCTGCGCGACCGCGCGGCCGACGTCGCCGCCCGCGCCGAGCTCAGCGACAAGCCGCTGGCGTCGTCGCCCGAGGAATGGGCGCTCCGCACGCGGATGGACGGCTCGATGGACCGGCTCGAGGCGCTGCTCGACCTGATGCCCCGCCTCGGTCTCGACGACGCGCCCTATCGGCAGATCCTCGTCGCCTCGAGCGGCGAGATCACGCTCGACGCCCTCGATCGGGACGTCGCGGGCAACCTCCTCGGGCAGTGGATCACGGGCCTTCGCGAAGGGCTGGTCGAGAACGGACCCGGCCTCGCCTTCCAGGCGATCGTCTTCGTCGTGATCGTGGCCTTCTTCCTCTGGCTCTCGAGCCTGGCCCGCCGGGTCGTCGCGCGGGCGGTCGAAGCGCCGCATCTCCGTTTCTCGCAGCTGCTGAAGCGGATGCTCGTCTCGCTCAGCTCGGGGGCGGTGCTCCTGCTCGGTGTCCTGATCGCGCTCTCCCAGCTCGGGATCGAGATCGGCCCGATGCTCGCCGGACTCGGGATCGCCGGCTTCGTCCTCGGCTTCGCCCTCCAGGACACGCTCGGGAACTTCGCGGCGGGCGTCATGATCCTCGTCTACCGGCCCTACGACGTGGGCGACATGATCGATTGCGCGGGGGGCGTCTTCGGCAAGGTCGACGAGATGAGCCTCGTGTCGACCACGATCCTGACGATCGACAACAAGACGCTGATCGTGCCCAACAGCAAGATCTGGGGCGACGTCATCACGAACGTCACGGCCCAGCGGATCCGCCGCGTCGACCTCGTCTTCGGCATCGGCTACGCCGACGACATTCCGAAGGCGGAGGGCGTCCTCGAGTCGATCCTCGCCGACCACCCGAAGATCCTCGACGACCCCGCACCCGTCGTGAAGGTCTCGGAGCTCGGGGACTCGTCGGTGAACTTCATCGTGCGGCCCTGGTGCGTCCGCGACGACTACTGGGACGTGCACTGGGACGTCACCCGCGAGGTCAAGATGCGCTTCGACCGCGAGGGCGTCTCGATCCCCTTCCCCCAGCGCGACGTCCACTTCTACGCGGAGACGGGAGCAGCGGCGCCCGAGGACTAGGTCCGACGCCGATCCGTCCGGACCGCGGCCCGATGCCCGGGGCGCCGCTCAGTCGAGGAGGTCGAAGGTCAGGCCCGCCCGCGCCACGAGCTTTGGGATCAACGCCTCGCCCATGATCGCGCCGGGCGTGTGGATCCCGCCCTTCGCGTCGGCGCAGTCCTCGATCAGGCAGATCGAGGCCTCGGCCATGATCTTCGAGGTCGAGCCGTAGCCCGGGTCCTTGTCGCCGGTCACGCGCGCGCGAAGCGTCTCGCCGTTCGCGTGGCTGCCGATGAAGAGGACGGCGTAGCCGCCGGCGTCCCGCTCTTCCTGCGAGGGTCCTTCGCCCGGCTTCGGACCGCCCTCCCCGCCTCCGCCGAGCATCGCCTGCGAGAGCGCGGCCATTCCCTTCGCAGCCCGCTCTCCCGCCTCGCCCGGACCGGTCAGGAACATCTCGTCGTAGACGAAGTCCTCGCCGTAGGGGTGGCCGAGCAGGGCGTTGGTGCGGTGGACGTTCTTCGTGTTGATGGGTGCCATGAAGAAGGGGGCGACCCAACCCCGCGCGACAGGGTCCTCCTCTACCTCGTTCCCGGTCGGCTGGGCCGGTCCCCGGAAGCCGTCGGCCAGGCAGAACGGATCGGTCAGCTGCGCGAGCAGGCCCGGATCGGCGGCGACGGCTTCGGCGGTCGCGCGGCCGCTCGCGGCGGTGCCCCCGGAGAGAGTGCCCCTCATGTCGACGACCCGGCCGCGAACGCGCTGGCACGCGCTCCCGAAGCGCCGCTTCGCCTCCGCCTGCAGGAAGAACACGCCGAGGTCGAAGGGGATGGAATCGAAGCCCGTCGAGTGCACGATCCGGGCGCCGGTCTCGGCGGCGCGGGCGCCCCAGCTGTCGATCATCTGCCGCATCCACAGCACCTCGCCGGCGAGGTCCGTGTAGTCGGTTCCCGCCTCCACGCAGGCCTCGACCAGGGGCGTGCCGTAGAGGGTGTAGGGACCGACCGTGGTGACGACGCAGCGCGTGCTTGCTGCGAGCGCCGAGAGACTCTCCGCATCCCCGGTGTCGGCCACCACGAGCGGCGTGTCCCGGGCGGCTCCGATCTCGTCTCGCACCCGCTCGAGCTTCTCCCGACTCCGGCCGGCCATCGCCCAGCGCGGCGCGCCGTCACGACCGGCGAGGTACTCGGCCACCAGGCGACCGGTGAAGCCGGTGGCGCCGAAGACGACGAGATCGAATTCGCGGGAACGGGACATGGGGCTCCTCCGGACGCGGCGGGATGGCGATCGCGCTTCGAGTGTGCGGACGGGCCCTCACCGGATCAAGCATCCGGCTCGAACTCGCAGTCGCGGCGCCTCTCGGCCGCTCGTCCGGGGCCGCCCCGGCCGGCGGAACGCCCACCGGATCGTCCCCTTGTGTGAAGTAGTTCACGGAAGGGGGCGCGCAACGCATCGAATCTCCGGAGGTCGGCGCGTCACTGACGACGAAGCCGGCCCCAGCCCCAAGGAGATCCGCTCTTGTCGAACTTCCTGCAGCGCCTCGTCCGGGAACGGACCCGCCCGATCCTCCTCGCCTTCCTCGTCGTGTCGCTGCTCTTCGCGGCCCTCGCGACGCGGGTCGGGATCGACGGCAGCGTCGACCGCCTCATGCTCCGCAGCGACCCGGCGCGCGCGCTCGACGCCCGCGCCAAGGTCGACTTCGGCAACGACGAGATCATCATGGTGGGCTTCGCGCTGCCCGCCCCCTACGACGCGGACGATCTCCGCAAGCTGCGCGGGATCTCCGAGCGGATCGGCGAGCTCGATCACGTTCGCCGCGTGAAGGACCTCTCGACGACCGAGGACATCGTAGGCGTCGGCGACGTGCTGGACGCGGGGCCGCTGGTCGACTTCGACCGCCTCGACGGCGACCTCGAGCGCATCCGCGCCCGCGCCCAGGATCACCCGCTCTACGACGGGCTGCTCGTCAGCGACGACGGCCGAGCGCTCGGGATGATGGTCTACGCGGACTCCGTCGAATCGAACGACGAATCGACCAACGCGTTGACGGCCGAGGTGATGGCGATCGCGCGGGAGATGGCGCCGCCCTGGGAGGCGCATTTCGCCGGCTACCCGGTCACCGCCTACGAGGTCAATCGGATCGTGAAGCGGGACCTCGCGCTCCTCACGCCGCTCTCCCTGCTCGCGATCTTCTCGATCGTCTTCCTCTACACCCGCCGCGTCGCCGCGGTCGGGATCGGACTCGCGCTGATCGTCTGGGTCGAGCTCGCGGCCCTGGCCTGGCTCGGTGCGACCGGGAC
The DNA here is from genome assembly GCA_030432735.1 of bacterium. Classification (GTDB taxonomy): domain Bacteria; phylum Myxococcota_A; class UBA9160; order UBA9160; family UBA4427; genus UBA4427. The sequence goes on along the minus strand of JAUIMK010000078.1, from coordinate 3,662 downwards.
GCCGATCAACGTCGTGATCTCGACGCTGCCGACGATCCTGATCGCCACCGCCGGGACCTATCTGGTCTACGCCCTCGGACTGCTGGCGAAGCTCGGCCCGATCGATCGCCCGGGCGTCGCGCTGGTCCGACTCCTCCACAAGCCCGTCCTGCTCTCCTCCATGTCGACGGCGATCGGCTTCGGGTCCTTGCGGGCGATCGGCATGCAGTCCGCGGGCGAGCTCGGCATGGCGCTCTCCGCGGGGATCGTCGCCGCGGCGATCGGCTCGCTCCTCCTCGTTCCAGCGCTGATCCATCGCTTCGGGATCACGTTCACCCCCCGCGAGCCCGCCTGGCTTCGACCGCTCCCCCAGGTCGGCGTGCACGCCGCCCGGCGCCCCTGGGCCGTGCTCGCGGGCACCGCGCTCGTGCTCGCCGCCGCGCTGCCCGGCCTGCTGCGCCTCGAGCTCCATACGGACACGCTCCAGTACTTCGCCCCCGACAACCCGGTTCGGACGGGGGCCGACTTCTTCCAGGAAGAGCTCTCGAGCGGATTCCTCCTGAACGTCGTCCTCCGCGCGGAAGAGGAAGGCCGGGCGATCGACGCCGACACGCTCGCCTTCGCCAAGGACCTCCGCCGTCGGATCGAATCGGTTCCGCAGGTCGACCGCACGATCTCGATGCTCGACTACTTCCAGCTGATGGACGAAGCCATGCGGCCCGGCGCGCAGCCGGACGCGAATCCCGGCAGCCGCGCGGCGGCGAGCCAGTACCTCCTCCTCTACGAATCGAGTGGCGATCCGGACGACTACGAGCGCTACCTGACCTTCGACCGCTCCGCGCTGAGCCTCATCGTCAGCATTCACGGCGGCTCGAGCGTCTACCTCGAGACCGCCGACGCGATCGCGGCGATGGCGGCGGCGGAGGCGCCCGCCGACCTGCGCGTCGACACGCTCGGGACCACCTTCCTCTACTCCAAGGCGATGGAGGACCTGACCCGGGGCATGCTCCAGGGCCTCGCCGTCGCGGCGGGCCTGATCTTCCTGGTCCTGGTCGCCGGCCTCGGATCCCTCAAGCTCGGCCTGCTCGCGACGATTCCGAACCTGCTTCCGATCGTCGTCTGCGGCGGGCTCTTCGGCTGGCTCGGCGTCCCGATCTCCATGAGCACGAGCCTGATGGGGTGCATCGCGCTCGGCCTGGCGGTCGACGACACGAGCCACGTCGTCGGTCACGTGTCCCCTCACGACTCGCTCCAGGGCCTCTACGGTCTCGTCGGCTCACCGATCCTGCTGACGACGCTCTCGCTCTGCGCGGGCTACGCGGTGCTGCTGGCCAGCGAGTTCGCGACCGTCGAGGTCCTCGGTGGCTCGGTGATCGCGACCCTCGTGCTCGCTCTCGTCGCAGACCTCGTCGTGCTGCCCTCGCTGCTGACCCTCGCGGGCTATCCGCGCTCCGAGTCCGAGCGGCTGGCGCGGATCGAGCCGCCGCCGAAGCGGGCTCGTTCGACCGAAGCGGTGGCGGTCCACGGCTAGTCGGCACGGCCACGATCGGGCGGACCGCCCGAGGCCGGTCCAGCGCCGTTCCATCCGGACATCCGGCCATCCGGCCATCCGGTCCGGAATCGCGCGAGCGGCCGCGCCCCGAGCGACCGTGTCCGCTTCGAGAACCCGGATACTTGCCTCACGGCGATCCGTGGCGATCATACGAGGGCGCCGGCGCCGCCCCATTCCGCGGACTCCGCGTTCGGCCCGGAGGTCGTCATGACCGTCGATCCGAGCTCGACCGAAGCTCCGCGCCCGGCGACGCTCAGCGCGCGAGGGTTGACGAAGACCTATCGAAGCGGAGAGGTCGAGGTCCGCGCGCTCAGCGAGGTCGATCTCGACCTCTTCGCCGGCGAGTTCGTCGTCCTGCTCGGCGCCTCGGGCAGCGGGAAGTCGACGTTGCTCAACCTCCTGGGCGGACTCGACACGCCGACCTCCGGAACGGTGCACTTCGACGGCTACGAGCTCACGGCGGGGGACGATGCGGCGCTCACGCGTTTCCGACGCGACTTCGTGGGCTTCGTCTTCCAGTTCTACAACCTGATCGCGAGTCTGACCGCGCGAGAGAACGTGGCGCTCGTGACGGAGATCGCCCGGAATCCGATGCCGCCCGAAGAGGCCCTCGCCCTCGTGGGCCTCGAAGATCGGCTCGATCATTTCCCGGCGCAGCTCTCGGGCGGCGAGCAGCAACGCGTCGCGATCGCCCGGGCCATCGCGAAACGTCCGCGCATCCTGCTCTGCGACGAGCCGACCGGAGCCCTCGACAGCCAGACCGGTGTCCTCGTGCTCGAGGCGATCGAGCACGTGAATCGCGAGCTCGGCACGACGACCGCGATCATCACCCACAACTCGGTGACCGCGGCGATGGCGGATCGCGTGATCCGCCTCGCAGATGGCCGGATCGCCGGCGTCGAAGAGAACGCCGAGCGCCGGGACGCCCGGTCCCTCAGCTGGTAGGGCCGTGATCCGGGCGCTCGACCGCAAGCTGCTGCGCGACCTCTGGCGACTGAAGGGCCAGGTGGTCTCGATCGCGTTCGTGATCGCCTGCGGGATCGCGCTCCTCGTGATGTCGCTCTCGGCGGTCGAGGCGCTCAGCGACTCCGCCGACGCCTACTACGAGCGGTACCGCTTCGGCCACGTCTTCGCGACGGTCAAGCGGGCTCCCCGACACGTCGCTCCCCGGATCGAAGAGCTCCCCGGCGTCCAGAGCGTCGAGCTCCGGATCGTCATGCAAGCCCTCATCGACGTCGAAGGCTTTCCGGAGCCGTTGATGGGACGGCTGGTGTCGGTCCCGGAAGGCGAACAGCCCGTCCTCAACCAGCTCGCCCTGCGCAGCGGCCGACTCGTCGCGCCGGGTCGCCCCGACGAAGTCGTGATCAACGAGTCCTTCGCGATCGCGCACGGCCTCCGGCCCGGGGACCGGATCGCCGCGATCATCGACGACACGCGCCGCGAGCTCCGGATCGTCGGCACCGCCATGTCGCCGGAGTTCGTCTACGTCCTGAGCCCCTTCGCGCTGATCCCCGACAAGGAGCGCTACGGCATCCTGTGGATGGGGCGCGAGGCCCTCGAGGCCGCCTACGACTACGACGGAGCGTTCAACGACCTGGCGCTGACGATCCTCCGCGGGACCGACCCTCGCGGCGTCGTCCACGCCCTCGACGGACTGCTCGCCCCCTACGGCGGTCTCGGTGCCTACGATCGCGAGGACCACATCTCGAGCTGGTTCGTCATGAACGAGCTCGAGCAGAACCGGGCGATGGCCCGCATCCTCCCGACGATCTTCCTGCTCGTCGCGGCCTTCCTGACCAACATGGTCCTCAGTCGGTTGATCGCGACCGAACGCGCGGAGATCGGGCTCCTCAAGGCCTTCGGCTACAGCCGCCTCGAGGTCGGCTGGCACTACACGAAGCTCGTCATCGTGATCGTGTCCCTCGGCATCGTGATCGGCTGGGTTCTCGGGGCGATCCTCGGACGCCTGAGCACCCAGCTCTACGCGGAGAACCTGAACTTCGCCGTCCTCATCTACCGACCCGGCCCCGGATCGTTCCTCCTCGGCGCGGTCATCAGCCTCGTCGTCGGCCTCGGGGCGACCGCCCGGGCGGTCGCGCGGGCGGCGGCCCTCCCCCCCGTCGTCGCGATG
>JAUIMK010000077.1 GCA_030432735.1 bacterium | reverse complement strand
TCGGCGAAGGCGCCGTGGTGGCTGCTGCTCGACCGGATGGCGCTGCGGGGCGGTGAGGACGAGCGCACGCGACTCGTCGAGACGATCGCGGAGGGCTTCTCGCGCAGCGGGGGCGAGATCGAAGTCCGGGGCGCCGGCGCGAACGGCCTGCGGCGGACCTACCGCGAAGGCCGCGTCTGCGACGGTTGCGGCCGCCGCTTCCTCGATCCGACGCCCGGGCTCTTCTCGTTCAACAACCCGCTCGGCGCCTGCGAGACCTGCGAAGGCTTCGGGCGCATCGCAGAGATCGACTGGGACAAGGTCGTCCCGGATCCCACGAAGAGTCTCGAAGAGGACGCGATCGCGCCCTTCTCGACGAAGACCTCGCGCCACTTGAAGCGACGGCTCCTCGCAGCGTGCGCCGAGCTCGGGGTCGACACCGACGTGCCCTTCGAGACGCTCTCCGAAGCAGACCGGGAGTGGGTCTTCGAGGGCGACGACGAAGTCTGGGGCGGCGTCCGCGCCTTCTTCGATTGGCTCGCCGGGCGGCGATACCGCGTGCAGGCGCGGGTGATGCTCGCGCGCCACCGCCGCTACGATCCGTGCCCCGACTGCGACTCGACGCGGCTGTCGGAAGAGGCGCGGTCGGTGTGGATCGAAGACCGCACGATCGCGGACCTCGGTCGGGCGACGCTCGAGGACGTGCTGACCTGGGCCGACGATCTCGCCGAGCGACGGGTCGGAGGCGAGGGCGCCGAGCGGATCCTCGAGCTGATCAGGACGAAGCTCCGCACGATCCACGCCGTGGGGCTCGGCTATCTCCACCTCGACCGGACCGTGCGGACCCTCTCCGGCGGCGAGGCCCAGCGGATCCAGCTCGCGACGGCCCTCGGCGGGAGCCTGACCGCGTCGCTCTACGTCCTCGACGAGCCCTCGATCGGACTCCACGCGGCGGACCTCGAGCGGCTGCTGCGGGTGCTCGAGGCGATCCGGGACCAGGGCAACACCGTCGTCGTCGTGGAGCACGCGCTCGCGCTGGTCGAGGCGGCGGACCATCTGATCGACCTCGGGCCGGGGGCGGGACGCAAGGGCGGTGAGATCGTGGCCGCCGGGTCGGTCGAGTCGATCCGTGCGCTCCCCGAGTCGAAGACCGGCGCCGCGCTGCGCGGGGAAGTGGGACCGCGCGGGCGGCGTGCACGCGACCTGACCGGGGCACCGCGCCTGCGCATCCGCGACGCGACCGTCCACAACCTGCGCGGGCTGGACGTGGACCTGCCGCTGCGGGCGCTGGTGTCGATCACCGGGGTGTCGGGGGCGGGCAAGTCGACGCTGCTCCACGAGGTGCTGGTACCGGGGCTCGGGCCGCACGCCAGCCTCGATCCGTCGCGCCGGGTGCCGGCCACGATCGAAGGCGGAGAGCAGGTCGATCGCGTCGTCGTCGTCGACCAGTCGCCCTCGTCCCGGAGCGCCCGTTCGAATCCCGCCACCGTCACGAAGGCCTTCGACGGCATCCGCCAGCGCTTCGCGGCGACCCGCGCGGCGAAGGCGCGGGGGTTCACCGCGGGCACGTTTTCCTTCAACGTGGCGGGCGGGCGTTGCGACGAGTGCGAGGGGGCAGGGGAGGTCGTGATCGACATGCAGTTCCTCGACGACCTGCGCGTGCCCTGCGATGCCTGTGGCGGTCGTCGCTACCGCCGCGAGGTCCTCGACGTCGAGCTCGACGGTCGCACGATCCTCGACGTGCTCGAGATGTCGCTCGAAGAAGTCTGCGCGGCGTTCGAGGGGGACACGAAGATCGCGGGCCGGCTCGAGCCGCTGGTGCGGGTCGGGCTCGGCTACCTCACGCTCGGGCAGCCGCTCTCGACGCTCTCCGGCGGGGAGCACCAGCGGCTGCGACTCGGCCAGGCTCTGGTCGAGGGCGCGGCAGGCGCGCTCTACGTGTTCGACGAGCCGACCACCGGGCTCCATCCGGCGGACATCGCGATCCTCCTCGAATGCCTCGACGAGGTGGTCGAGGCGGGGGCCAGCGTGCTGCTCGTCGAGCACGATCTCGACGTGATCGCGGCCTCGGACTGGGTGATCGATCTGGGTCCCGGCGGGGGACCGATGGGCGGTCGGCTCGTCGCAGAGGGGCCGCCGGCGGTCGTGGCGGGCGCGCCGGGCTCACTGACCGGCAAGCTGCTCGCCGAACGCCTCGGTTGATCACACGAGCGGAGATTTCCCCTCAAATCGCGTGGGCGGCGCTCCGATGGGGCGGAGTGATGCGCGAACCCGAGACACAGCCGGACGACGCCTCCGAACCGGTCCACTACCCCGAGTGCGTGACGCAGGTGGGCGCTGCCCTCGCTCGCGACGGCGCCCTCGGCGTCGTGCTGATCGACGGGTCGCCGCTGGCGCGGATCGAGCGGACCTACGGCGTCCAGGCCCACCGCAAGGCGACGGACATGCTCCGCAGCCTCGTGCGCGAAGCCTGTCGTCAGGACCTCTCCGAGCACGACCTCGTGGTGGGCGGCTCGGCGAGCCCGGACGAGCTGGCGATCTTCTTCCAGCGTCCCCGCTCCGATGACCGCTTCTATCGCGAGCGCCTGCCGGAGCTGTCTCGACGCGTCCTGGATCACATCGCCGAGAACGGGCAGAAGATCGTCTATCCCTACGATCGCGATGCGCCGCACCTGCCGATCGGGCACGCGACCGTCTTCCACAATCCCGGGCTCGGACCCGAGCGTCAGATCCTGGAGGCGTTCGAGCAGGCCCGGCGCGATGCCGCGTTGAACGGTGCGATCGCCCGCCGCGAACGACACCGGGTCTTCCAGGACCTCGTCCTCGCCGAGGACGTGGCGATCCTCTACGAGCCGATCGTGAACATCACGACCCGCGAGGTCCTCGGGCACGAGGCGCTGGTGCGCGGCCCTTGGAAGAGCGAGCTGCACGCGCCGAACCGGCTCTTCCAGCTCGCCGAGGAGACCGGCCTCGTCTTCGAGCTCGATTGTCTCTGTCGCCGCACCGCGCTGCGCGGCGCGCGTGGTCTCGAGGCGGGTCGGAAGCTCTTCCTGAACTGTCTGCCTACCGCGATCCACGACCCCGCCTTCCGCGGCGAGGTGCTGCAGCAGACCCTGCAGGACCTGAGCCTTCGTCCGGAAGACCTGGTCTTCGAGATCTCGGAGCGCGAATCGATCGACAACTTCTCGATCTTCCGCGAGGCCCGCGACTACTACAAGGAGCTCGGCTTCCAGATCGCGCTCGACGATACCGGCGTCGCCTACGGCAGCCTCGAAGCCGTGATGGAGCTCTCTCCGGACTTCATCAAGGTCGACCTCTCCCTGGTCCGCGGCATCGACACCGACCCGCCGCGCCAGGAGCTGCTTCGCGCCCTGCACGCCGTCGCGGGCAAGCTCGGCGGCCAGATCATCGCCGAAGGCATCGAGACCTCCGAAGAGCTCGAAACGCTCCAGCGTCTCGGCATCCCCTACGGCCAGGGATATCTGTTCGGGCGCGCCGCGCCGCTTCGACGCGCGCAGTAGCGCACGTCTCGCGTCGCGCCCCGCTCGAACAGATATGCGGCCTTCGGCCGCGGGTTGACTCTTTTTGCGGCTGGGGGCCGTCGGCTCGCCTTCGGCGCAGCGTGCCCCTCAGGCGACGCCGAGCGCGTCGTTCTGGCTGTGCGTTCCGAACGACGATTCGTGCTTGCTCGGGGGGCGTCCGGGCGTCGTCGTTGCTGGGCCGACCGGATGAGCATCCTTCGGCAGCTCGATGGTGCGAGACGTCGGTCGCGGAGTCTCGCTGTTGCACGTCGTTGCGATCGCGATCGGGACCCGAACCCCCGACGTGATCGGCGCTCGGAAGGCGGAGGCACCTCGAGCGATCAGGCGTCGCCATAGGGGCTCGGCGCCACGCAGGCGAACCGCTGCCACCCGGTCGCAAAAAGAGTGAGGCCCCACGGCCGAAGGCCGTGCCCGAGCCGGCGGGCAAAGCCAGAAGGCCATCGAGGCCTTCTGGCTTTGGCTGGCGGCGAGGGACGGGAATCGAACCCGCCTGGAACGCGGCGACGCGCTCCACACTCGATTTGAAGTCGAGGCCGGGCACCAGCCTCGGAAACCTCGCCGCAGCGGATCGACCGGAGTCGACGTCCCGGATACTAGCGTGCACCGTGTCGCGTCGATCCCGCGCAATCACGTCGGACCACGGGGCGAACGGTTCCCTCGTGCGAGAGTTCGTGTCATTCTTGGCGCGTGCCCGACTACTCGCTCGGTGACGTTGCTCGCATCCTGAAGGTCTCGCCTCGGCGCTTGCGCTACTGGCAGAAGACCCAGCTCGTCACGTCCGAAGGCAAGGGCTCCGCCGACGCCGACGCCGACGCCGCCGACGCCGACGGTGACGCCGTCCTCGACGTGGAGGAGGAGGGGTACGCGTTCCGCGACCTCGTGGTGCTCCGCGCGATCGTGTCGCTGGTCGACAAGGGCATCCCGCTCCGGCGCATCCGCCGCAACCTCGAGATGTTGCGCGACCGGCGCCCCGAGCTCGACGATCCGGCGTCGGCGCTCCGCGTGCTCGACGAGGCTTCGCCGCAGCTCGTGGTGCGCCACGACGACGGACGCCTCGAGGAGGTCGGGGGGCAGCTGCTCCTCGAGTTCGATGCGGGGGCCGAGGTGGGAGACGCGGGCGCGGTGGCCTCGCTCGCCGAGTTCGAGGCGGAGCAGCGCGCGCAGGCGGATCCCCGCGAAGAAGCGATCGAGTGGTTCGAGCAGGGCTGCGAGCTCGATGCGGAGACTTCCCGCTGGGCCGAGGCGATCGAGGCCTACGAGCGCGCGATCGAGCTCGATCCCGAATACTCGGACGCGTACTGCAACCTCGGCGCCGTCCGATACAACCAGGGGCAGCGCGCCGAGGCGCGGCGGGCCTTCGAGGCCTGCCTCTCGCGGGAAGCCGACCACGTCGAAGCGAATTTCAACCTGGCCAACGTGCTGGAAGAGGAGGGCGACGACCGCGCGGCGCTCGCCCACTACCGGCGCGCGCTCGCGGCCGATCCGCTCTACCCGGACCTCCACATCAACCTGGCGCTCCTCTACGAGAAGCTCGGCCGGGAGAAGCCCGCCCACGACCACTGGCGCCGCTACCTGCAGCTCGATCCCGAGGGCCCGTGGTCCGAGGTGGCGCGCAGCAAGCTCGATCTCAGCTCGGATCTCGGCTAGGTGCCGGCCCGGGGGCCTTCCGGGAGCGGCGGCTACTGGTCGCGGTCGCTCACGGAGGCGCGGTAGGCGTCGGCGTCGAGCAGGCCGTCGAACTCGTCGCCATCGGTCGCGCGGAGCTTGATCAGCCAGCCGTCGCCGTAGCAGGCCTCGTTGACGAGCTCCGGCTGCTCCTCGAGGGCCTCGTTGATCTCCAGGACCTCGCCGGTCAGGGGAGCGAAGAGGTCGGAGACCGCCTTGACGGATTCGATGGTGCCGAAGGGCGCGCCGGCTTCGGTGGAGGCACCGACTTCCGGGAGCTCGACGAAGACGATGTCGCCGAGCTGACTCTGGGCGAAGTCCGTGACGCCGATCAGAATGGCATCGCCCTCGTGGCGGATCCATTCGTCTTCCTGGGTGTACAGGAGATCGTCCGGAATCTGATAGTCGGCCACGTTGGCATTCTCCATGGGTCGGGCGGGTTCAGGGGACCGCGTGCCGTGCGATCGGGAGCGCCGAGCCGTGCTCCGGCTTCGAGTGGGCGCGCGAGGTCGTCCTAGGGAAGGAAGGGCGTTTCGACCACGACGGCCTCGACGTCCTTGTTGCGGATGCGGATGTCGAGACGCTGGCCCACGCCGCTCTTCGAGCGCGGAACGTAGCCGAGGCCGATGGACTTTCCGAGGGTCGGGCTCGGTGCGCCGGAGGTGACGCGACCGACGATCGTGCCCTCGATCAGGATTTCGTAGTCGGCGCGCGCGATGCCTCGGCCGACCATCTCGAAGCCCACGAGCCGCTTCGGGTCGGGCTCGTTCGCGCGTTCGGCGAGGGCGGCGGCGCCGAGGAAGCCCCGGTCGAGGGGCTTCACGAATCGCTCGAGGCCGGCTTCGAAGGGCGTCGTGTCGCGGTCGAGCTCGTGGCCGTAGAGCGGCAGCGCCGCCTCGAGGCGGAGCGTGTCGCGAGCACCGAGTCCGGCGGGCAGGAGTCCGGCGGGCGTGCCCGCCTCCATCAGCGCCTCCCAGAGCGAAACCGCGTTCTTGTTCTCGACGTAGAGCTCGAAGCCCGGGGAGCCGGTATAGCCGGTGCCGGACGCGAGGACGGGGAGGCCGGCGATCCGGCACGACGCGATCCGGAAGCGTCGGGGAAGCGGCGTGTCCGGATCGCAGAGTCCGTCCAGAATGCCGCGAGCGGCGGGGCCCTGCAGTGCCAACAGCGACGTCGACCGGCTGCGGTTCTCGACCTTGACGCTCGCGCCGGCATGCTCGCGGATCCAGCCGTGGGCGACGTCGACGTTCGATGCGTTCACGCAGAAGAAGAGGTCGTCCTCCCCGGTGCGGCTCAGCATCACGTCGTCGATGCAGCCGCCCTTCTCGTCGAGCAGGAGGCCGTAGCGGGCCCGTCCGATCGCGAGGGTCGCGACCTCGCAGGTCACGAGCTCCTCCGCCGCGGCGAGGGCGCGCTTCCCGCGCAGCTGGATCTGTCCCATGTGCGAGACGTCGAAGAGTCCGGCGCGTTCGCGCACCGCCTCGTGCTCCTCCTTGATCGAGGTGTACTGCACGGGCATCTCGTAGCCCGCGAAGGGCACGAGACGAGCGCCGAGGGCCGCATGGGTCGCGTGGAGCGCGGTCCGACGGAGATTCGGAGGCGAGGCCTGGCTCCCGGTCGCCTCGTCGCTCACGCGCGACCGAGTCCCTTGCGGCTCTTGTAGGCCTCGAGGGTGTTGCGCAGGAGCATCGTGATCGTCATCGGGCCGATGCCGCGGCGCGAGGGCGTGATGATCCCGGCCACGCCCTGGGCCGCCTCGAAGTCGACATCGCCCACGAGCTTGCCGTCGACCTCGGTCACACCCACGTCCATCACCGCCGCGCCGGGCTTGATCCAGTCGCCCTTCACCATGCGCGGGTTGCCCGCGGCGGCGACGAGGATGTCCGCCCGGCGACAGACGCCGGGCAGATCCTGGGTGCGGGAGTGGCACATCGTGACGGTCGCGTTCTGCTGCTGGAGCAGGATCGACACCGGCTTGCCGACGATGTTCGAGCGGCCGATCACGACGGCATCCTTGCCGGCGATCTCGACGCCGTGCCGCTCGAGGACCGCCATCACCCCGAGCGGCGTGCAGCTGATCAGGTCGGCGTTGCCGAGGAGCAATCGCCCGAAGTTGAGCGGATGCAGCGCGTCCGCGTCCTTCGCCGGGTCGATCGCTTCCGCGACGGCCTCCGGCGAGATGTGCTTGGGCAGCGGAAGCTGCACGAGGATGCCGTCCACCGCGTCGTCGGCATTCAGCTTCGCGAGCAGCTCGAGGAGCTCTTTCTCGGTCGTCGACTCGGGCAGCAGGTATTCCGCCGAGTCCGCACCGATCCGCGCGCAGGCCCGCTGCTTGCCCTTGATGTACGACTTGCTCGCCGGGTCGTCGCCGACCAGGACGACGGTCAGCTGGGGCGGCCGGTGGCCCGCGGCGACGAGCGCCTCGATCTCGGCCTTCATCTCGTCGCGCAGCGTGTTCGCGAGGCCCAGGCCGTCGACGGTGATCGTGTCGATCTTCTCCGCCATCTAGGCCGCGCTCTTGCTGGCTTTGGCGCCGGACGATTTTCCGGTGCTCTTTCCGGTGCTCTTTCCGGTGCTCTTTCCGGTGCTCTTGTCGGAGGTCGCGCTGCCCGCGTCGCTCTTCGACGAGGACTTGCCCGCGCTCCCGCCGCCCCCGGAGTCGTCGCCGCCGGAATCACCGCTGGAGGAGCTCTTGCCGCCCTTGGCGCTGCCGTAGCCGTCCGCGTACCAGCCGCCGCCCTTCAGGATGAAGTTCGGGGCGGAGAGCAGGCGCTTGGCCTTCTTCGATTTGCACTCGGGACAGGTCTTGATCGGGTCCTCGGTGATCCGCTGGACGCGCTCGAACTCGTGTCCGCACTTCTCGCACTGATAATCGTAGGTGGGCATCAGGGGCTCCTGGCCGGAAGGGCTCGGGGGCGGGTGATCTGGAGAACGTCTCGATCGACCTCGACGAGAGAGTCGATGGAGAGAAGGACATCAGGGGCACGGCAGAGGTGCGCCGCAGGCCGAAGACTGGGCACGGTCGGCCGCGGCGCAAGGCAGGCCCGAGAGCCTGCGAGGTCCACGCGCGGATGCACGCGGACGGCGCCCTTGATATCCCATCGGGACGGGGCGCTCAACCGCGAGACGAGCCCAGGACGCGTCTCAGCGCGGACGGCGCCTGCTCGAGAGATCCCGCGAGCTCCTCGGCAGCGCGCCGCGGGGCGATGCCCTGCTGGGCTAGGCGATCGGAGGCGAGGCGAGGGGCGTCGCTTCCCACGCAGGCGCCGCGTCGTCGACGTACTCCGCGGGCGCCGCATCCGCCTCGGCGTCCGGGGCGAGGGAGACCGGCTCGGCTTCGACCGCGGCGGGCGGGGCCTCGTGCGCCGACGGGCCGGCCTCGAGCACCGACTCCCGCGCGCTCGCGAGGCGCTGCGAGAACGGATCGTCCTCCGCCGGATCGGCTTCGAGGGTGTCGAGCAACGCCATGTGGGTCGCGGCGGCGCTGCGCAGGGACTCGGCCAGGCGCGAGCGGAGCGCGCGCATCTCGCGAATGTCCTGGTCCAGTCGGGCGGCCCGCCGGTGGGACGCGTCCAGGATCTTCTCGGCGCGGATCTCGACCTCGGCCAGGCGAAGCTCGGCCTCGCGCTCGGCGGTCCGCGACATCTCCTCCGTCATGGACTGAGCGCTCACGAGGGTCTCCTTGAGGAGGTGCTCCTGGGCCGAGAGCTCCTCGATCCGGGCCTCGAGCCGCAGGATCCGGTCCGCCTGGCTCTCGTTCTCGCGGACGAGGCCCTCGTAGTCCTCGGAGACGATCCGCAGGAAGGCCATCACCTCGTCGGGGTCGAAGCCCCGGAAACGGGTCGCGAACTGGTGGCTCTGGACGTCGAGCGGGGTCATGCGCATGGCGGCGGTCTCCTGGCGTGGCGACGCCCCTATGGCGGCGTCGAGAGGCGCAGCTCGCCGGCAGGCGAGCCACGGACTCGCGCAGGAAATCGGCCAGATCCGCGTGGATCTTGAGGAAATCCGTCACGCGGCGGAGACCGGCGCCGCGCCCCGTCAGCCGTTCTTGAGATCCCGGGACCGCTGGGTGGCGGCAGCCACGGCGTCGTAGAGCGCCGCCCGGACCCCGCCGGTCTCGAGGCGTTCGAGGCCCGCGATCGTCGTTCCGCCGGGCGAGGTGACCTGGTCCTTCAGCACGCCCGGGTGCTGGCCGGTCTCGAGGGCGAGCCTGGCCGCGCCGAGCACGGTCCGGACGGCGAGTTCCTGGGAGGCATCCCGGGGCAGCCCCTGCCGTACGCCGGCGTCGGCGAGGGCTTCGATGATCAGGAAGACGTAGGCCGGGCCGCTCCCGGAGAGTCCGGTGACCGCGTCGAGCAGATCCTCGTTCGGGGCGCGCCAGCACCAGCCGGCGGCGCGGAGCACCGCCTCGACGCGTCCGGCTTCCTCGTCGCCGACGGTCGCGGCGGGGAACCAGGCGGTCGAGCCGGCGCCGACCAGCGCCGGCGTATTCGGCATCGTCCGCACGACTCGCGCGCCGGCGGGCAGGGCCTCCTGCAGCGCGGCGAGGGGGACCCCGGCGGCGATCGAGATCCAGAGCGGCTTCTCGCAGATCGACGCATCGAGATCGGCGAGCAGTCCGGCCACCGCCCCCGGCTTCACCGCGAGGATCACGACGTCGGATCCGGCGACGACTTCTGCGTTATCGGTGGTGCTCTTCGCTCCGACCGCCTCGGTGAACTGATTTCGCGCCGCTTCGAAGGGGTCGGAGCCGAGGATTCGCGAGGCAGCGACCCCCGAGTCGACGAGGCCGCCCGCCAACGACCGCGCCATCGCGCCGCAGCCGAGAAAGCCCACGCGGAGGCCGTCGAGTGCCGAGTTGCCCATCTGTGATCCGTCCATCCTTGTCGTCGCCTGGAGCTTCGTCGCCCGGTAGGTCGCGCCCCGTGGTGCCCAGCCCGGTACGAAGCCGTGCGGGCCCACGCGGAGTGCGCCCAACCTGGGCAGCTCCTGGCGGGGCCGCGTCGCCGGCGCTTCAACCGGTGATCCGGTCGCCGAAGAGCGCCGTTCCGACGCGCACGAGGGTAGCGCCCTCTTCGACGGCGACCTCGAGATCGGCGGACATTCCCATCGAGAGCGTATCGAGGGTGATGTCGGGCCTCGCCGCCGCGAGTCGGTCGCGCAGCTCGCGCAGGCGCCGGAAGGTCGGCCGCGCCGCCTCCGGATCCGCGCTCGCTTCGGGCACCGTCATCAGTCCCCGCAACCGGAGCGCCGGACAGGCCGCCACCTGGTCGACCAGCGACGGCAGGTCGTCTTCTTCGCAGCCTCCCTTCTGCGGCTCACCGCAGAGCGAGACCTGGACCAGGACCTCGAGCTGCCGGCCCTCGTTCCCGGCGCGGCGCGCGAGGGTCTCGACGAGGGAAGGGCGGTCGACGCTCTCGATCGCATCGAAGAGTCGCGCAGCGAGTCCGGCCTTGTTGCGCTGGAGCCGCCCGACCATCCGCCACTCGAGACGGATGCCCTGCGCGGCGGGGTCGCCCGCGAGCGCGGACTCGATCGCCGGGCGCATCTCGCGCGCCTCCTGGATGTAGCTCTGACCGAGGACGTGCACGCCGGCCGCGATGGCGGACAGGATGCGCGGCGCCGGCTGCTTCTTGGCGACACCGACGAGCGTCACTTCGTCCGGGGCGCGCCCCGCGCGTCGGGCGGCGCCTCGAATGCGTTCGAGCACGGCCTCGCGCCGCGCGCGGCCTTCCTCGAGCACCGCAGGGTCGAGATCGGAAATCCGCACCGCCCTCATCCCTTCGTCTGCTTCGGCAGGGCGGCGTCGGCACCCGCTTCGGAAAGGAGCAGCAGGGTCTCCTCGAGCGGCAGCCCGATCACGTTGGTCCGGCTCCCCCGCACGTCGACGACGAAGCGCGCGCCCTCGCCCTGCAGCGCGTAGCCGCCGGCCTTGTCCATCGACTCGCCGACCGCGACGTACTCCTCGATCTCCGCCCGCGAGGCGGGGCGCATCTCGACGTGGCTGGTCACGAACGTCGTCCACGGGCCGCGCCCGTCGGTCCAGGCGACGGCGACGCCGGTCATCACGCGGTGGGTCGTTCCGACGAGTCGCGAGACCAGCTCGACCGCGTGGGCCTCGTCGCGCGGCTTGCCGAGCACCTCCTCCTCGGCGACGACGATCGTGTCCGCGCCGAGCACCGGGCGGGGCGGCGCGTCGTCGCGCCGTCCGGCGACGTCGAGGCATTTCTCCCGGGCGAGGCGGACGACGAGATCCGCAGGCGATTCGCCCGCGCGCGGCGCTTCGTCGATTCCTGACACGTCCACTTGGAAATCGACGCCGGCCCCGCCCAGGATCTGCGCGCGCCGGGGCGAGCCGCTCGCGAGCACGAGGCGCGCTTCGCGGCGCCCGTCGGAAGTCGAATTCGAGTTCGGCACGAGGGCGAGGTACCGGATGCGCCGCAACGTCGTCAAGCGATCCCCCGCGCCCGGCGTGCCCCGGCTGCGCGCTCGCGTTTTCTTGCGGTCCCGAGGGGCCTCGACTACGCTCCCGCGCGCTCCGACGACGGCGCCCAAGCCGTTGAAATCCAAACCGTTTTCGTCCTCACGCGACGCGGCCGCGCGGCCCGGTGCGAAGCCATGCCCGAAGCTCGGGCGGCCGGCGAAGACCGGAAGACTCAGGAACCAAGCGATGGCCCAGATCGTGATCGCCAGCCACCTCGGGAGCGGACGCGTCGTGTTCCTCGCCAAGGGATCGACGGAGGGCTCGGTCGCCTGGGGCGGGCTGATCGAGACCGCCGAGGTCGCTGCGGACGACGACCGCGCGAACGTGCTCCTCGCGCTCGCCGAGGCGGACGTCGCCGCCCGCAACGAAGTAATGGATCCCTACCTGATCGATGTGGAAGAAGAGGGCGGCCAGCTGCGCCCGACGAAGTCTCGCGAGGCGATCCGATGCCTCGGACCGACGATTCGCCAGGACCTCGGCAAGCAGGCCGAAGGCGCGGAGGCCTAGACGCCATGTACCGCTACGACGAGTTCGACCACGCCCTCGTACAGGACCGGGTGGCGCAGTTCCGGCGCCAGGTCGAGCGCCGCATGAAGGGCGAGCTCAGCGAGGAGCAGTTCCGGCCGCTGCGGCTGATGAACGGGCTCTATCTGCAGCTCCACGCCTACATGCTCCGGGTCGCGATCCCCTACGGCACCCTCGACTCGCGCCAGATGCGCAAGCTCGCCTACATCGCTCGACGCTACGACAAGGGCTACGGCCACTTCACGACGCGCCAGAACATCCAGTACAACTGGCCGAAGCTCGAGGAGACGCCGGACATCCTGGCCGAGCTCGCCGAGGTCGAGATGCACGCCATCCAGACCAGCGGCAACTGCATCCGCAACGTGACCTCGGACCAGTACGCGGGCGCCGCGAAGGGGGAGATCGAGGATCCGCGCATCTGGTGCGAGATCGCGCGCCAGTGGTCGACGCTGCATCCCGAATTCTCGTTCCTGCCGCGCAAGTTCAAGATCGCGATCACCGGCTGCGAGCACGATCGCGCCGCGGTCAAGGTCCACGACATCGGCATGATCATGAAGCGGGACGCCGCGGGCGAGGTCGGCTTCGAGGTCCTCGTGGGCGGGGGGCTCGGCCGGACGCCCTTCGTCGGCAAGACGATCCGCGAGTTCCTTCCGAAGGAGCATTTCCTCTCCTACATGGAGGCGATCCTCCGGGTCTACAACCAGCTCGGTCGCCGCGACAACAAGTACAAGGCGCGCATCAAGGTCACCCTCCACGAGACCGGGCAGGAAGAGTTCACCCGCCTCGTCGAGGAGGAGTGGGAGGCGATCAAGGATTCGACGCTGAAGCTCCCCAAGGAGGAGATCGATCGGATCGCCAAGCACTTCGAGCCTCCGGAATGGAAGGCCCTCGACGACGCCGCGCCGAGCTGCGATGCGCGGGCCGCTTCCGACCCAGAGTTCGCCGCGTGGCTCCGACACAACGTCGAAGAGCACAAGACCGCGGGCTACGCGATCGTGAACATCTCGGTCAAGCCGCCCGGCGAGCCGCCGGGGGACGTCACCGACGTACAGATGGAAGCGATGGCGGACATGGCCGACGCCTACAGCTTCTCGGAGCTGCGCGTGACGCACGTGCAGAACGTGACCCTGCCGCACGTCGAGAAGGAGCAGCTGCCGGCGCTCTACGACGACCTCGCGAAGCACGGACTCGCCACGGCGAACGTGGGACTCCTCTCCGACATCATCTGCTGCCCGGGACTCGACTACTGCGCGCTCGCGAACGCCCGGTCGATCCCGATCGCCCAGGAGCTGACGAAGCGGTATTCCCTCGAGCGACAGCAGGAGATCGGCGCCATGCAGATCAAGATCTCCGGCTGCATCAACGCCTGTGGCCACCACCACGTGGGCAACATCGGCATCCTCGGCGTCGACCGGAAGGGCGAGGAGCACTACCAGGTGCAGCTCGGCGGGTCGGCGACGGAAGACGCGTCCCTCGGCAAGATCATCGGTCGCGGCTTCACCGCCGACGAGGTCGTCGAGGTGGTCGACAAGCTGCTCGACACCTACGTCGAGCTGCGTGAGGGAGACGAGGCCTTCATCGACACCTACCGCCGCGTCGGCATGAATCCCTTCAAGGAGCGGGTCTATGGCTCTGCTTGAGCGCAAGGACGGCAGCGCCGTCGTGATCGAGGACCGGTTCACGCGCGTCGACGACGAGGCGCCGCTCCCGGACGGGCCGGTGATCGTCTCGCTTCCGCGCTTCCAGGCGGAGCGCGACGCGCTGCTCGAGCGCGGCGGGGAGCTCGGGGTCTGGCTCGACTCCGACGAGTCTCCGTCCGCGATCGCGGGCGACCTGGGGAGCCTGGCCGTCGTCGCGTGCAATTTTCCGGCCTTCAGCGACGGCCGTGGCTTCTCCTACGCGCGCTTGCTGCGCGAGCGATACCGCTACGACGGCGAAGTGCGCGCGATCGGCGAGGTGATGCTCGAGCAGGCGCCCTTCATGGTGCGCAGCGGCTTCACCACCTTCGAGCTCCGGGACGTGTCCGACGTCGAGGAGTTCAAGGCCGTCGTCGAAGAGGTCCGCACGGTCTATCAGCCGACCGGAGATGGCCGCGAGACGGCGCTCCAGAGACGCCTCGCTCGTTAGGTCGCGTTCCGTCACCTGCTCTCGATCCCCCGTCTCCGATCGGCTTCGGATCGGATCCGCCCCACGCCCGTAGGACGAACGGCTCATGGACATCCGCGACGGCTTCCTCGACGCCATCGGCGACACGCCCCTCATCCGGCTCCGGCGTGCATCGGAAGAGACGGGGTGCGAGATCCTCGGGAAGGCCGAGTTCCTGAACCCGGGCGGCTCCGTCAAGGACCGCGCGGCCCTCGCGATCGTGAAGGACGCGGAGGAGCGGGGACTCCTCCGGCCCGGCGGAACGATCGTCGAAGGGACCGCCGGCAACACCGGGATCGGACTCGCTCTCGTCGGCAACGCGCTCGGCTACGACACCGTGATCGTGATCCCGGAGACCCAGAGCCAGGAGAAGATGGACATGCTTCGGCTCTGCGGTGCGGATCTCCGCCCGGTGCCCGCGAAGCCGTACAAGGATCCCGGCAACTACGTCCACGTGTCCCGGCGGCTCGCCGAAGAGCTCGCCGCGACGAACCCGAACGGAGCGATCTGGGCCAACCAGTTCGACAACGTGGCGAACCGGGAGGGCCATCGCCGCACGACGGGGCCCGAGATCTGGTCGCAGACGGAAGGCCGCGTCGACGGCTTCATCTGCGCGGCCGGCACGGGGGGGACGATCGCCGGCGTCGCCCTCGCGCTCAAGGAGCGGAACCCGGAGGTCGTGATCGGCCTCGCGGACCCGGAGGGCGCCGCGCTCTACCACTACTACGAGCACGGCGAGCTGAAGGCCGAAGGGAGCTCGATCTCCGAGGGCATCGGCCAGGGACGGATCACCGCGAACCTCGAGGACGCGCCGATCGACGTCGCGTTCCAGATTCCCGATCCCGAGTGGCTTCCTGTCGCATTCCGGCTCCTCTCGGAAGAGGGGCTGTGCCTCGGGGGGTCGAGTGGAGTGAACGTCGCGGGCGCGATCCGGCTGGCGAGGCGCCTCGGTCCCGGGCACACGATCGTCACGATCCTGTGTGACTCGGGAACGCGATACCAGAGCAAGATGTGGAACCCGGCGTTCCTCCGCGAGAAGGGGCTGCCGACGCCGGACTGGCTCTAGCCGCGGCCGCGTTCCGTCGCGCGGTGCTAGCCTTGCCGGCGACCGGCGTCCCCTGCGCCCGGCGGTCGGGAGCGGGAGAAGTCGGCGCCGTCGCGCGGTTCGTCGGTCGTCGCAGCGCGGGCGGCAGCGGCCGGGCCGTATGTCGCCCGCCCCGTCCTTGCCAACCGGTGGGCCACTGCGCCCGGGAGACGCCGTGACTCCCATCCCGATCTCCGTCGAGCTGCTCCAGGTCGGTCTCGGACTGCTCGTGCTGGGCCTGCTCTCCGGCGCGTGGCGGTCGAGTCGGAGTCGCGTCGCGCCGCTCGGATACTGGCCGGTCGCCTGGGCGGTCCTGGTCGTGAGCGGCGTGATGCGGGTCGGTGGCGCGCCCCCGGTCTTCGAGTACTTCGTCACGATCGCCGTGTGGGGGTGCTTCGTCGCCGGCGCGTACCGCTACGCCGATCGCCCGATCGCGGGTTGGCTCCTGCCGGGCGGGGCGGTGCTGGCGGCGGGCGTCGGTCTCTCGATGATGCTGGCGCGCCCCGGGGTCGCCGGCTTCGTGAGTGTCGCGGTGTCGTGGGCCGGAGCCGGGCTCGCGGCCTCGATCGTGCACGACGCCGCGAGGGCGCGGAAGGCGACGCTGCTCCACCGGACGCTGCCGCTCGGCTTCGTCGCCGCCGCGGCGGTCGGCGCCCTCGATCACTTCGTGCTGCAGCGGAATCTCGAGGCGATCGCGATCTGGCTCGTGTGTGGGATCCTGGTGGCGACGCACCAGGCGATCGCGGTCTTCGACTTGATCCGCCGGCGGGCCGACTCGATCGCCGCCGAGCTCGAGGAGTCGGTCTCGCTGCTCCGCTCGACGCTCGAGGCGACCGGTGAGGGCATCCTGGTCGTCGACGCCGAGGGGCACTACACGAGCTTCAATCGATCGTTCGGCGAGATGTGGCGAATCCCGCCGGAGATCCTGGAGCGGCGGGACAGTGAATCGGCGCTGCGACATGCGATGCATCAGCTCAAGGATCCGGACGCGTTCTACGCGAAGGTGCAGGAGCTCTACGCGGACCGCGAAGCGGAGAGCTTCGACGTGCTGGAGTTCGAGGACGGTCGCGTCTTCGAGCGCTACTCGCGGCCGCAGCGGATCGGGGACCAGGTCGTCGGTCGGGTCTGGAGCTTCCGCGACGTCACCGAGCGAACCCGGGCGCAAGAGGTCGCGGCGCGCTACCGCGATCATCTCGAGGACGTCGTCGAGGCGCGAACGCAGGAGCTGATCGGGTCGCGGGAGAAGCTCCGTCAGGCGGACCGCCTCGCCGCGATCGGAACGCTCGCCGCCGGTGTCGCGCATCAGATCAACAATCCGGTCGGCGCCATACTGAACGCCTCCGAGTAC
>JAUIMK010000450.1 GCA_030432735.1 bacterium | reverse complement strand
CGCTTCCGCCAGGGCCGGCGAAGCCGCCTCCTCGAGCTCGTCGAGCTCCGCCGCGAGCGCATGGGCCGCGTCTGCCGACGCACTCCGGAGACGCGCCCAGGGCGTCTCCAACAGAAAGCGCGCCCGCGATTCTACGCGGGCGCGCTGTTCTTCGGTCAGCGCCGGAAACGGCGCCTGCGATCGCGGAAGCAGATTGGCCATCGATGGCCCCGGTCCGCGGCGCGTCGACTAGAAGTTGTCGTAGTCGTCGAAGAGCTTCTCCATCTCGTCGATCGACTTGTCCCGGCGCTTGGTCAGCTCCGAGTAGGCCTCGCGCACCTGCTTGAGCGAGTCGTTCAGGTCGTTCTCGAGGTTCGGCACACCGTACATGCGCGTCCCATCGGGCCCGACGAACTCACGCGCCTCCGGCTCCGCCGGCGGCGGGGGCGGCAGGGGCTCGGCGCGCTGGGGGGCCGGAGTCCGCTCCGCCGGCGCCGGCGACGGCTCGTCGCCGAGCATGCGGGACGGGGCCACGTCGCCGCGGGGCTCGGGCTCGCGTTCGGGGGTGGGCTCGGCGCGCGGGGCCGGCTCCGGCTCGGCGCGGGGCGCGGGGGCCGGTTCGGCACGCGGCGCCGGACTCGGCTCGGCGCGAGGGGCGGGGGCGGGCGACGGGGCCGTCGCCCGGGCGGAGGCGCGCGACACGCTGCCCACGCGGCCGGCGCCCTGGCGGTTCACCCAGGCCAGCGCCAGCGAGCTCCGCAGCGAGTAGTTGAGGCCTTCGAGCGGGAGCCCCTGCTCGTTCACGCGGCGAACGAAGGTGTTCACGCCGACCAGGCGCGCGTACTCGTCGAGGAGCGGGCCCCCGGAGTTGCCGGGGTTGATCGCCGTGTCCGTCTGGAAGATGTCGCGCCGCTGGTCGCGCCGCTTGCTCGAGACGGTGCCGGTCGTCAGGGTCCAGAGGCCGCCGCCGCCGGGATGACCGATGGCCGCGACGTTCTCGCCGATGTCGACCTCCTCGGAGTCACCGATCGGGAGCGGGCGCAGGCCGGGCGGCGGGTTCTTCACCCGGAGCAGCGCCAGGTCGAGGCCCGCGTCGCGCGCGACCACGTCGACCAGGTAGGGCTTCTGCAGGTCCTTCTTGTTGTCCCCGGAGATCGGGTTCGGCTTGAAGTAGACGACGAGGTTCGAGTAGAGCTTCTCGCCTTCGCCCCGGGCGATCACGTGGTTGTTGGTCAGCACGAGACCGTCCCGGGTCAGGATCGAGCCCGTCCCGGAGCTCCCCGCGCCGTTGTCCTCGAAGCCGAAGATCAGCACGACGGAGCTGGCCGCCTCGCGATAGACCTGGGCCGCGGAGAAGGCCGAGGCGGAAGAGGCGAAGAGCAGCAGCGCCACGGCGAGCCCCCCGGCCCAGACGAGCCGGCTGCGCAGGTGAAGCGCTCCGTTCCGGTTCCCAGTTTCGATCCCCATCGCTCACCTCTCTTGTTCGCTGCTTCGCGCCCGCGTTTCGCGGACCCGCCGGACGCGCCTCGGGCGAGGCGCCCCCGCGCGTCGAGTCGTCCGGGAGATAGCTCCCCCGCCTGTCGGGCGCACGACCCGGCCCGGATCGTGCGGGCCGGCGGTCGATGCGTTCCGTGTCGAGCCCGTCGGTCGGGTCACCCCACGCGCTGCGCGGCGTCGGCACGGTCGATCGGGAGTGCCCGGGCCCGGGCTCCCGGTTCCGCCCCGTCCGCGAGCGATCCCGGTCTCCGGCGCGCGGCGAGCGCAGCGCGGAGGGAGGAACCCCCACCGGCCCCGCGAGGGCTCAATCGGCGGTGTTCTCTTCCAGGAACGCCTTGATGCGCTGGTCGAGCTGGTGCGCGAGGTCCCGCTCGCCCGCGCGTCGGGCGCGCAGGCGCGCGCTCGACGGCTCGGGGTGGCTCTCGGCGCCGGAGGTCTCAACGACGATCGTGGCCGGATCGCCGGCGACGGGACTCATGACCTCGGCGGAGCCTTCGTAGCGGTACTCGATCCACTCGGTGCCGCGCTCGACCCGGGAGAGCCGGAGCCGGGCGTTGACGGGGACGACCTGCGCACCGGAGGCCGGGCCGACCTGGAAACCGAGCTTGCTCAGATTGCCCGCGATCTGCTCCCGGAGCTGCGGCAGCTCGGCGGTCGCCCGCCCGGAACGCGGGTCGACGTCGGCGGTCCGCACGACGAAGGAGAGCGCGGCGAGGCGCTTTGCGGCTTCGCCCTTCAGCTGCCCGGTCGAGATCGAGCGCGCGGGCGCACACTGGGTCCCGAGCACCCGGCTGCGCGCCTGGAGTCCGTCGAGGGCCGCCCCGACGCGCACCGCATCGACCGAGGCGCGGATCGCGACGAGCGGGTTCGGGTCCCGGCGCGCCACGTCCACGTGGCTCTCGAGCTCGGTCACGAGATCGCGGCCCTCGCTCCGGATCCGCAGGCATTCCTTGTTGCGCTCGAGGACGGCGAAGGCCCAGATCTCCCCGGTCCGCGAATCGCGCCAATGCAGCGGAACCTCCACGCCCTGGAGCTCGAGGTCGGACGTGATCCGCGTCGTGTCGAGCAGGTCCGAGCTCGCGCTCGCGACGCCGTCGACCACGTTCTCCCGGTCGATCAGCTCGATCTCCGACGCCAGCTTGGCCGAGAAGACGCGACTGAGCTCCCCCTTGGCGGCGACCTGCGCCGCCGACAGGTTCTCCCCGAGACCGATCGCCGCGACGTACTGGCGCTCGGGATACTCCGCGGGCCGCTCTCCGTTCACCCAGCCCGGAGCCCCGCCCGTCCCGGCACAGCCCACCGCCGCGACCACGAGAGTGAGCGCCACGAATCGCACGTATCGAATCATCGTCATCTTCATCTCACCGTCCGCAGGATCACGAAGCGCCGGCCGCCGGCAGGCACCTCGACGCCCGGAACGCTCCGGGATTCGACCACCGTCGACTGGGCCGTCAGGAAATCGACCTCGAGATCGTGTCGGCCGGCCGGCACGATCATCGACGTCATCCAGATCTCGTCGGGCAGCGTCGACCATACCCGCTTGTCCGCCTGCTCCGTCGCGAAGCGCCCGATCGTGCCGAGAAGCTGCG
>JAUIMK010000449.1 GCA_030432735.1 bacterium | reverse complement strand
ACGCCTGAGCACCCAGCTCTACGCGGAGAACCTGAACTTCGCCGTCCTCATCTACCGACCCGGCCCCGGATCGTTCCTCCTCGGCGCGGTCATCAGCCTCGTCGTCGGCCTCGGGGCGACCGCCCGAGCGGTCGCACGGGCGGCGGCCCTCCCCCCCGTCGTCGCGATGCGCCCGCCGGCGCCTCCGGTCTTCCGGCGCCGGCGCGAGATCCGCGAGGGCTTCCGGAGCTGGATCGACGAACCGACCCGCATCATCTTCCGGCAGCTCACCCGCTGGCCCGCGCGGTCCCTCGTCATGGCGTTCAGCTATGCGGGCGCGATCGCGCTGATGGTCCTGTCGCTCTACTTCGCCGACGCGGTCTCGATCCTCGCCGACACCTACTTCGGCGAGACCCAGCGCGCGGAAGTCACCGTGGGCTTCACGGACCCGAAAGCGACGAAGGTCCTGCACGAGATCGAGCGACTCCCCGGCGTGCTCGCGGTCGAGCCGATGCGGAGTGTGCCGGCGGATCTCCGCGCGGGCCCCTACTCCCACCGCGCCGCGCTCGTGGGACTCCCCGGCGATGCGCAGATGAGCCGGATCCACGACGTCGAGCGCGGCCCGATCGCGGTTCCCGAGCGCGGCGTCGCGCTCAGCCGCGTGCTCGCCGACAAGCTCGGCGTCGGCGTCGGTCAGTCGATCCAGGCGGACGTGCTCGAGGGACGCCGGCCCTCCCTCTCGCTGACGGTCAGCGACGTCTTCGACTCCTACATCGGCATGACGGCCTACGTCGACCTCGCACCGCTGAACCGGGCGCTCGGTGACCGACCCGTCGTCGGCTACGTGAACGCCGTGATCGACGAGGCCCGGATCGACGAGCTGATGGCCGCGCTCAAGATGCGCCCCTCGGTCTCGATGCTCGCGCTCAAGTGGGTCGCGATCGAGAACTTCCACGAGCGGATCGCAGGCTCGCTGATGGTCTTCGTCGGCTTCTTCACGCTCTTCTCCTTCGCGCTCGGCTTCGGCATCTCCTACAACACGCAGCGGATCGCGCTCTCGGAACGCGGTCGCGAGCTGGCCACGATGCGCGTCCTCGGCTTCTCGCGGCACGACACGCTCTACATCCTCGTCGGCGAGACGCTGCTCCTGCTCTGCCTCGCCCTCCCGATCGGATGCCTCGGCGGCTACGCGTTGACCGCGGCCTTCGTCGGCACGAGCGGCTTCCAGACGGAGCTGATGCGCCTGCCCCTCGAGATCGAGCCGACGACCTACGGCTGGGCGATGCTCGTGGTGATCGCGGCCAGCCTCGTCTCCGCTCTCTCGATCAAGCGCGAGATCGACGAGCTCGACCTCATCTCCGTTCTCAAGACCCGGGAGTGACCCTGCCATGAACGCCCAGAAGAAGCGCACTCTCCTGTGGAGCGCGATCGGCTTCCTCGTCCTCACCGGGCTCCTGATCTCGCTTCGGCCGCGCCCGCTCCCGGTCGACCTGACCCGCGTCGAGTCCGGTCCGCTCGAGTGGACCGTGCGCGACGAAGGCCAGACGCGCGTGGTCGACGTCTTCGTGCTCTCCGCCCCGATCACCGGCCGCCTTCGGCGCATCGAAGTAGAGCCGGGAGACCCCGTGAAGCGGGGGCAGACGGTCATCGCCGAGATCGAGCCGACGGATCCGGATCTGCTCGATCCGAGGAGCGAGGCCGAAGCGAGGGCCCAGCTCTCCGCCGCCGACTCGGCCGCCGCCCTCGCGCGCGCGGAGCTCGAGAAGGCCCGGGCGGAGCTCGAGTTCGCGCGCTCGGAGATCGACCGCTCCCGCGAGCTCGCCCGGGACGGCACGCTCTCGCGACGCGACCTCGAGGAAGCCGAGACCGAGCTCAAGGGACACGTCGCGGCCCTCGCCGCCGCCCAGGCGAACGTGCAGGTCCGGGAGTACGAGCTCAAGCGCGTGCGGGCGCAGCTCCTCACGCCCGAGGAGCTGCAGCGGAACCGCGCGAGCTGCAGCTGCGTCGTGTTGAGCTCGCCCGTCGACGGTCGGATCCTCCGCGTGCTGCGCGAGTCCGAAGGGGTCGTCACCGCCGGAACGGGCCTCGTCGAGATCGGCGATCCCGTCGATCTCGAGATCGTCGTCGACCTCCTGTCGATGGATGCGGTCCGCGTCGAGCCGGGACAACCGGCCTGGATCCGCAACTGGGGCGGAAGAGGGGACCTCGAAGCGCGCGTCCGGCGCGTCGAGCCCTTCGGATTCACGAAGGTCTCGGCGCTCGGGATCGAGGAGCAGCGGGTCAACGTCGTGCTCGACCTCGTGAGTCCCACCGAAGCGTGGGCGCGGCTCGGTCACGGCTACCAGGTCGACGTGGACATCGTCCTCTGGGCCGCCGACGACGTGCTCAAGGTGCCGCTGACCGCGCTCTTCCGGAAGGGGACGGCCTGGGCCGTCTTCGTCCGCGAGAACGGCGACGCCGCCGTGCGAACGGTCGAGGTCGGCCATCGCACCGCCTCGGAGGCCGAGATCCTCGACGGCCTCGCCGCCGGCGAAGAGGTCGTCGTCTATCCGAGCGAAGGCGTCGCGGAGGGCGTCTCGATCGTGGGTCGGAACGAGCGCTAGGTCCGACCGCGTTCGGTGGGCTTCCTCGCGGGCCGGCGGGCGACGCCGCTACGGGCGCGCTCGGCGGGCGCAGCCGATGGATCTCTCCGAGAACGACGACCGCTTCGTCCTGACGATGGAGCTCGCTGGCGCCAGGAAGGAAGACGTCACGATCGAGGCCCACGAGAACGTGCTCACCATTCGCGGCGAGAAGCGCAGCGAGCGGACGGACGAGAACGAGCAGCGCCGCTACGTCGAACGGAGCTTCGGGTCCTTCTCCCGTTCCTTCACGCTGCCCTCGAACGCCGACCCGGACTCCGTCGATGCGCGGTTAGCGGACGGCGTGCTGACCATCGAGATCGCCAAGCGGGAAGAGGCGAAGTCCAAGACGATCGAGGTCGGATGAGCGAGCGCTCCCCGGTCCGAGATGCGACTCTCGGGCCGGGGAGCGACGACGCATGAAGTGGTCCTTGAAGCTGGCGCGGGTCGCCGGAGTCGACATCTTCGTC
>JAUIMK010000448.1 GCA_030432735.1 bacterium | reverse complement strand
CGCGGCACGAAGGCGACGCCGTGCGTTCAGACTGAAACACGCGGCGCGCGCGCTCCGCAATCGCTTGCGGACCGGAGGGCGTAGCTCGAGCGAATCCGTTTCAGTCTGAAACGAATTTCTCGCATGGCGTCGTAAGTACCTGTCTAGATGGCGTTTTTCGTTCCACGGGGAACGGTCCTGCCGTCCTTCAGGCGTCGAGCACCGAGCGGATCCGGTCGAGGATCGCAGCCGGCGTGAACGGCTTCTCGATCAGCTCCTGGCGGCTCGGGTCGAGACCGTGGCGGGACAGCGTCTCGTCGGTGAACCCGGACATGAAGAGCACTCGAATCCCCGGGCGCAGCTCCTGGGCGCGCTTCGCGATTTCGGGTCCACTCACCTTCGGCAGCACGACGTCGCTCAGGATGAGGTCGATCGGGCCGTCGTGGCGCGAGCAGTGCCGCAGCGCGCCAGTGGCCGACTCGGCGGCGAGGACGTGGTAGCCGCTCTTCTCGAGGGTGCGCTGGACGAGGCGGCGGACGGGGGCCGCGTCCTCGACGAGCAGGATCGTCTCGTGGCCGCCGGTTTGCCGGCCCTCGGACGCCGGGTCGCCGTCGGACGTCTCCGTCTCTGCGACCGGGAAATAGACCGTGAAGGCGGTTCCGGTCCCCGGGCTCGTCTCCACCTCGATCTGGCCACCGCTCTGGCTGACGATGCCGTTGACCGACGCGAGGCCGAGGCCGGTGCCCTGATGCGACTCCTTGGTCGTGAAGAAGGGCTCGAAGATCTGCGCGCGGGTCGTCTCGTCCATGCCGATCCCGGTGTCCTTCACCCGGAGGACGGCGTACTCCCCGGCCTCGAGCACCCCGGAGTCGGTCCGTCGGTCGGTCTTCGTCACGCAGTTGACGGTCTCGAGCTCGAGGCGGCCGCCGCGGGGCATCGCGTCTTCCGCGTTGACGACCAGGTTGACCACGACCTGCTCGATCTGACCCGGGTCCGCGATGATCGGACGGAGCTCGCCGTCCTGGATCGTGACGAGCTCGATGTTCTCCGCGATCAGGCGCCGCATCATGCGGTCGATGTCGGCCACGACGGCGTTCAGATCGACGGCCTCCGGCTGGAGCACCTGACGGCGACTGAACGCGAGCAGCTGTCGCGTCAGCCCGCCCGCCCGCTCCGCCGCGCGCAGGATCTCTTCGGCATCGCGCCGCGCCCCGTGTCCCTCGCCGAGCTCGTCGAGGAGGAGCTCGCTGTAGCCGATGATCGCCGTCAGCAGGTTGTTGAAGTCGTGAGCGATCCCGCCGGCGAGTCGCCCGACCGCCTCCATTTTCTGCGCCTGGTTGAGACGGAACTCGCTCCGCTCGAGTGCCTCCTCCGCGGAGCGGCGCGCTTCCATGTCGCGCAGCGTGACCGCGAGGAAGGAGGCCTCCGCCTCGCCCTCGCCCAGGAAGAGAAAGACCGTCGCCTCGGTGGGGATCGGCGCGTCGCCGTCGGGATTGCGCAGGTGGAGATCGCCCGACCACGGCCGAGCCGGCGTCAGCAGCGGCAGGATCTCGTTCTCCAGCCGCTCGGCGTCTTCCCGCGTGAGGAGCTCGTCGAGCTGACGATTCGCGACACGGGGTTCGCCGCCGGGCTCGAACGTGGCCCCGAGGCGGCGTGAGGCAGCCTGGTTCGCGAAGAGGAGCGTCGTGTCGGTGTCGCAGACGAGGACGAGATCCGCGGCCGCCTGGACCACCCGGTAGAGCAGCTCGCGACCGAGCTCGGCGTGGCGGCGATCGGTCACGTCCCGCGACACGATCAGCGCGCGGTGGTCGCCGTTCGGCGCGCGGAACGAGCTGGTGCGCGACTCGAGCCAGCGGTAGCCGCCGTCCTTGTGCTCGATCCGGTTCGAGACGAAGGAGTGTCCCGTGCCGGCGAACAGCTCCTTCTGCAATGCGCGATTCTGCGGGCGGTCCTCCGGATGGATCATCTTCGGCACGCTGCGGCCGACCATCTCTTTCGGCGTGTAGCCGAGGATCGGGAGCGACGCGTCGGACGCGAAGAGGATCCGGCCGCGCTCGTCGATCTCGAGCAGGAGCTCGTGCCGCTGACTCGAGAGCGCCTCGAAGCGGTGCTGGTTCGCGCGGATCTCCGCGTCGGCGCGTCGCCGATCCACCGCGGCGGCGGCGTGGGTGGCGAAGGCGGAGAGGAGCGAGCGGACGAGGTCCGTATCGACGATCGGTGCGCGGCCGTAGCCGCCGACGAAGCCGATCACGACGCCGTCGGCGCGGTGGAGCGGTTGCCCGGCGTAGCTCTCGAAAGTGGGCGAGAGATGCTCCGCGACCTCGGGGACGAGGGTCGAGACGGCGCTCGGGAAGACGCACGCCTCGCCGCCGGCCACCGTCGCATCGGGCAGCCGACCGAGCGGGAAGCGCTCCTGCTCGAGGGGGGCGTCTTCCTGGATGCCGGCGATGATCCGTGCGAAGCCGGGATCGTCGGGGTCGAGGCTCGCGAGGACGAGTCGGTCGAAGCCGAGGGCCTGCGCGATCGAGAGCAGGTTCCGCTCGAGTCCGTCGCGCCCCTCGGCGGCGACGCCCTGCGCGATCGATCGAAGCGCGAGCTCGATCTGCTTGCGCGCCGTGATGTCTTCGTAGACGACCGCGAAGTGTCGCTGCTCGTCCTCGTTCTGGAAGGCTTCCCAGGTGGCGGCGTACCAGGACTCGGTCCCGTCTTCGTTCAGGTACACGAAGTCCCCGGCACCGCGTCCGGAGTTCTCCCTGCGTCCGGACTCGTACCAGGCGGTCTCCATGGCCTGGCGCACGTCATCGGTCATGCGCAGGAAGAGGTCGGGCAGGGAAGCGACGCGCCCGAAGGCCGCCTTGAAGGCGCGGTTGGAGAAGACGACGTCCCCGTTGCGCGCGAGGATCGCCGCGGGGCGTGCACCCGACTCGACGATCGTCCGGTAGTGCTCGTTTCGTCGCTTCGTGACCGCGGCCTCGGCGCTCTGCTGCGTGACGTCCCGCAGGACCGCGACGACCCGCTTCGTCGGCTCGCCGCCCGCTTCGGAGGCCGGCTGGTCCTCGAAGAGGCGAACCGTCACCTCGAACTCCACGCGGAATCCGTCCCGGCGGAGCGC
>JAUIMK010000447.1 GCA_030432735.1 bacterium | reverse complement strand
CTCCTTCGCGATCAGGATCGCTTCGTTCGTGTTGCCCGTGTAGGGGAGCTCGCCGGTGATCGCGAGGAAGACGACGGTCGCGAGGCTGTACTGGTCGTAGGCCGGCGTCAGGATGCGGTCGATGGCCTCCGGAGGGGCATAGGCCGGCGAGCCCACGAAGGTGCCGACGACCGTCAGCTCCCGGCGCACCTCCTGGGTCGGGGCGTCGGGATCCGCCGCACCGATCGCCGTGGCGATGCCGAAGTCGGAGAGCACCGCGTGGCCCTCGGCGTCGAAGAGGATGTTCGCGGGCTTGACGTCGCGGTGGAGCGAGCCGCCGCGGTGGACCGCGTCGAGGGCACCGGCGATCGTGGGCAGCCACTCGAGGA
Organism: bacterium; assembly: GCA_030432735.1. Classification (GTDB taxonomy): domain Bacteria; phylum Myxococcota_A; class UBA9160; order UBA9160; family UBA4427; genus UBA4427. The sequence goes on along the minus strand of JAUIMK010000447.1, from coordinate 2,734 downwards.
CTTCTTCCCGGGTCTGCTGGCCGCCCTGTCGATCGATGCGTTCGCGCAGGTTGCCCCCACGCATGTACTGGACGACCGCGTAGGGCACGTCGGTCTGCCCCTCGCCGCCGGCGTGGGAGCCCGAGTCGACGATCGAGAGGATCGCGGGGTGCTCGTGGGTCGAGAGGTCGCGGATCTCCTGGAGGAAGCGCTCCCGGAAGGTGCGGTCCGCCATCAGGCTCGCGTGCGGAATCTTCACCACGACCTGACGTTCGAGGGTCCGGTCCCACGCGAGGTAGACCGTCCCCATCCCGCCGCGGTCGAGGGCCCGATCGTCAGCCGCGATCGCCGTTCGCCGGCGAGCGGCGAGCAAGCTCCCGACCGTCGCGCCGGTTCGCGTGATCGCGTGACGCCGAATTCGCGAGTCGCGGTATCCTACCGCGAATGGCCGATCTCGGCGCTTCCCAGAATTCCGTCGCGGACTCCGCGAACGCAGGGCCGGCCCCGCTCCCGCTCCTTCGCCGCGTCCTCCTCGCCGCGCTCTACCTCCTGCCGAAGAACGCGATGTCCCGGGCGATGGGGCGCTTCGCGGCGATCGCCTGGCCCGGACCGCTCCAACGCGCGGAGATCCGACTCTTCGCCCGACTCGCCGGGGTCGACCTGTCGGAGGCGCGCGACGACGTCGGTGACTTCGCGACGCTCCAGCAGTTCTTCACCCGCGCGCTCGCACCGGGCGTGCGCCCGATCGAGGGCGACGAGGACGTGCTCGTCTCGCCCTGCGACGGTGCGTGGGGGGCGTCCGGTCGGATCGAGGACGGCACGCTGCTCCAGGTGAAGGGGCGGCGCTACCGCGTGGCGGATCTGCTCGGCCACGAGGCGTGGGCCGCGGACTACGAGGGCGGGTGCTATGCGACCTTCTATCTGTCCCCTCGCGACTATCATCGATTCCATACGCCCGCCGCCGGTCGAATCGAGCGGATCGACTACCTGCCGGGGGCGCTCTGGCCGGTGAACGAGATCGGGCTACAGGGGGTCGAGGGCCTCTTCGCGCGGAACGAGCGGATCTGTGCCGAGCTCTCGCTCGAGGATTCCGAGGCGGGGCCCGGGCTGCTGATGGTCGCCGTCGGCGCGACCATGGTGGGCAGCGTGCGGCTCTCCTTCGACGAGCTCTGCACGAACGTTCCGGGCGGACGTCCCGTGACGCGGCGCCTCGAACGGCATCCGCCGACCTTCGCTCGCGGAGAAGAGTGGGGGCACTTCGAGTTCGGCTCGACGATCGTGCTGCTCACGCCGCCGGGTGGGCCGACGATCGAGCCCCGGCCGGTGGGGACGGCGCTTCGGCTCGGGGAAGCGATCGGTCGCGTTCGTTAGGCGTCGCCGGGTCGTCGTTCAGATCGGGGGGCGTGTCGGCACCTGCTCCGGGAGCAGCGGCCAGACGCGATCGACCCAGCGGCAGAGGCGCGAGCGCGTCTCGCGCGGATCGATCAGGTCGTGGACGCCGACGGCCTCCGCGCGGGGGAAGGGGCTCCGGCCCTTCGCCATCGCGGCCTCGAGCTCCGCGCGCTTCGCGTCGGGATCGTCCGCCTCGGCGATCTGCTTCCGGAACGCCACCGCCACGCCGCCCTCGATCGGCAGGGCCCCGGACTCCGCGGAGGGCCAGGCGTAGACCGTCGCCCGAGGTCCCATGTGCGCCGCGGCGGCGACGCCGTAGGCCTTGCGGACGAGGACGGTGCACCAGGGGATCTTCGCGGTCACCACGCGAGAGATCGCCTCGACGCCGAAGCGGATCGTGCCGCTGCGTTCCGAGGCGGGGCCGATCATGAAGCCGGGCTCGTCCACGAGCGTGACCACCGGGAGGTGGAACGTGTCGCAGAGGTCGACGAAGCGCTTCACCTTGAGCGCGCCTTCGGCGTCCATCGAGCCCGCGTAGAAGCGCGGATCGTTCGCGAAGACGCCGACCGGCTTGCCGTTCAGGCGGGCGAAGGCGGTGATCAGGCCGCGCCCGTAGCCCTTCGTCATCTCGAAGAGGCTGTCGCGATCGAAGACGGCCTTCAGGATCGCGCGCATCGAGTAGACCTTGCGGCGGTCGCGCGGGATCACGTCGAGCAGGAACTCGTCCCGGCGCTCCGGGTCGTCGTCGCCTTCGAGGACGGGCGGCAGCTGCATCACGTTCGTCGGCAGGTAGGAGAGGAAACGACGGATCTGCTCGATCGCGTCCTGCTCGTCCTTCGCGACGTTGTCGACGACCCCCGAGCGCCCGTGGACCTTCGCTCCGCCGAGCTCGTCCTTGGTGAGCGTTTCACCGAGGGCGCGTTCGACGAGGGCAGGGCCTCCGATCAGCACCTGCGCGGTGTCCTTCGTCATGACCGAGAAGTGCGAGGCGGCGAGCCGAGCGGCCGGGAAGCCCGCGACGGCACCGACCGCCGCGGACGCGACCGGCGCGACCTGCATGATCTGGGCGATCGAGAGGAAGCGTGAGGTCGAGTAGACCGGGTCGCCCATCGGGCGCGGGGCCGCCTTCTGCTTCGGTCCGCGCGTGCCGGCGACGCTGCCACCGCCGCCTTCCAGGAAGCGGACGAGCGGGCGCCGCAGGTCGAGCGCGAGGGTCTCGGACCAGACGCTGCGGCGAAGGCCGGCGGGGGAGGGGGAGCCGCCGCGCTGGGTGAAGTCTTCTCCCCCGACGACGATCGGGCGGCCGTCGAGCTCGGCCAGGCCCAGGAGATAGTTGGCCGGGCGGAAGGCGACCGGCTCTCCC
>JAUIMK010000446.1 GCA_030432735.1 bacterium | reverse complement strand
CTTCGTCGCGCAGATCCCGGTCGTCTTCGCCTCGGGGCTCATCTCGGTGCTCTCGCCGTGCGTGATGCCGCTGATGCCGGCCTACCTGTCGCTGATCTCGGGCGTCTCGGTCCAGGAGCTCGGGGAGGGGCAGTCCTCCGGCGAGCAGCGCGCCCGCGTGATGGAAGCCTGTCTCGGCTTCGTGAGCGGCTTCTCCACCGTGTTCATCGTGCTCGGCGCGAGCGCCTTCGCCCTGGGCCGCGTGCTCCGGAGCTTCCGCCTCGACCTGGGCTTCGTCGAGCTCGGCATCGCCCAGATCGCCGGTGTCGTCATCCTGATCTTCGGCCTGCACATGATGGGCGCCTTCCGTCTCTCCTGGCTGATGCGGGACACGCGCCTGCAGCTCGACATGGGCGCACCGGGCTTCCTGGGTTCGTTCACCGTCGGCGCCGGATTCGGATTCGGCTGGTCGCCCTGCATCGGTCCGATCCTCGGCGCGGTGCTGACCCTGGCCGGAAGTCGCGAGACGGTCTTCGAGGGGATCACGCTGCTCGCGGTCTACTCCGCCGGACTGGCGATCCCCTTCCTCGCCGCCGGCTGGAGCATCGACTACTTCTTTTCCGCCTTCGCCCGGATCAAGCGGCATTTCCGGACGCTCGAGATCGCGTCCGGCGTGCTGCTCGTGGGCGTGGGCGTCCTGCTGATCTCGAACCAGCTCGCCATCTTCAACACCTACTTCGGGTTCCTGAACGATCTCGTCTACGCCGCGGAAGAGGCGCTCCAGTGATCGCGCCGAGCCACGAGGCGCGCGCGTGAGGCGCGACCGATGAGGGCGGCGATCGGGATCTGGCTGGTCGTGATGGCGGTGACCGTCTTCGCCAGCGGCTACTTCGACGGTTGTCTCGCGGAGGAGACGATCGAGCGACCGGAGGCCGCGACCTTCGATCTCGTGAGGCTCGACGGCGTCCCCGTCCGATTCGAGGAGCAGCGCGGCCGCGTGCTGATCCTCGATTTCTGGGCGACCTGGTGCGCGCCGTGCGAGGTGCAGATGCCGATCCTCCAGGAGATCTGGGAGCGGCGGGGAGACGAGCCGCTCACGATCGTCGGGGTCTCGATGGACACGGATCCGCCGGAGAAGGTGAGCGCGTGGCTGGCCGAGCGAGGCATCCGCTACCCGATCGCGATCGCCGACCCGCAGCTCGCGGTCGACTACGACGTCTGGTCGTTCCCGACCCTCGTCGTCGTCGACCCGGCCGGCCGGATCGCGCGGTCGCATCAGGGCGTGCTCGGCCGGCCGCAGCTCGACGCGTTGATCGACGCGCTCCAGCGCGAGATTTCGCCCGGCGCGTAGCGGTCCGAGAGCGGGCCCGTCGCCGGGTCGGTGCCGCGCGCGACGCGCGCTCGCGCCGTCGCGGGACGCCTCAAGTGGCCGATCTGCGCGGTCGAAAGGACACGCAGGCGCCGCGCATCCGAGCGACGCGTGCAGGGGGATGGTCCGCTGTCTGCGGGAGAAACGACACAGATCCAGGTCCGACAGGCCTTCCAGCGCCATTTCGAAGACGGTGAGATCGTCTTCGACGAGGGCGACGAGGGCATCGACCTCTACTTCATCCAGGCCGGTGGGGTCGAGATCAGCCGGGCCGGCAGCGCCGGCCCGCGCGTCATCGCGCGCCTCGGCCCCGGCGACTTCTTCGGCGAGATGAGCGTCGTGCTCGGCGAGAGCCGCACCGCGCGCGCCGTGGCTTCCGGGCCGACGGAGCTCCTCGAGATCGACGGAGAGACCCTCGAATCGATGTGCATGGAGCGGCCGGAGATCGGCGTGCGCATGATTCAGCGGCTCGCGCACCGCTTGATCGGTGCCGAGCGACGGCTCGCGGCCCTCGGCCTCGACGAGCTGGTCGGCCCGCTCGTCCGCTACCTCGCGGCCCAGCCGGTCGCAGACGACGAAGACGAGCTGCGACTGCGGACGACGCTCCGGGAGCTCTCCGCGGGCTGCGAGCTCTCGATGGAAGAGACGCACCAGGCGCTGCATCAGCTCATGGACCAGAAGCTGCTGCGCCTCGTCGAAGACGAGCTGGTCGCACCGGACCGGGCGGCGCTCTCGACCGCGCTCACGAAGTTCGCCCAGGCGAGCTGACGCCCCGTTTGGCCGCGCCGCCACCTCTCCGGTAGCGTCCGCGGAGCCGCAGAGGGAGGCGCGCAGCGCGCGCTCCGCGGCGACCGGGGGGACGCGTGGCGCGAGGGGCCGCCTGCGAGAGAAGTACGGGCTTGGGGTGGCGTACGCGCATCGGCGCGCTGCTCGCCCTGGCGTGCTCGATGCTCGCCGCGGGGGCCACTGCGCAGGAGGTCGACCGCGCCCGCCTCGACGATCCCTTCGAGATCACCGCCGACCGGATCGACTACGACGGCGAGCGCGCGCTCTACGTGGCGACGGGCAACGTCCGCGTGATCCAGACGACGCGGACCCTGCGCGCCAACTGGGTCGCCTTCAGCACCGAGACGGGCACCGGCGTCGCCGAGGGCGACGTCGAGCTCGTCGACGTGAACGACGTCCTGTACGCCGAGTTCATGGTCTTCGACGTCGAGAGCCTGCGCGGCATGTTCTTCGACGGGGGCTTCGACGCCGGGAGCCAGGGCTTCAAGATCCGGGCGAAGGAGATGATCCGGACCGGCGAGAACACGTTCGAGATGCGCGACGGCGTGTTCACGACCTGTCGCTGCGAGCCGGGGAAGCGCATCCCCTGGCAGATCACGACGCAGAAGGCGGACGTCGAGGTCGGCGACTACGGCACCGTCCGCAACGCGACCTTCGACGTGCTGGGCGTGCCGGTCCTGTGGTTTCCGTGGGCGTTCTTTCCGGTCAAGAGCGATCGGGAATCCGGCGTGTTGCTCCCGGAGATCACCCTCGGCGGCCGCAGCGGCTTCGGAGGCGGCCTGCCGCTCTTCTGGGCAGCGCACGAGCAGGTGAACGTGACGTTCACCCCGCACTACTTGAGCGAGCGCGGCTTCAAGGGCGACGGCGAGATCGAGTACGTCTTCGGCGAGCGGTCCGGCGGTGAGCTCTTCGTGTCGGGGCTCGACGACCACCGGGAGGACGGGTTCCAGAACACCGACACGAAGAGCTCA
>JAUIMK010000445.1 GCA_030432735.1 bacterium | reverse complement strand
CCTGCCGCGTCCTCTTCATCGATGCGGAGCGCGAGAAGGGCTACCACAGCCTCGGTGCCGGGATCGACGCCTCGATCGACGCCGGCCGGGCCGGCCCGATGATGGCGCGCTTCTTCACGACGTTCCGCGTCTACCACATCCTCGGCGATCGCAAGGCGGAGCTCTCCGAGACCGGCACCTGGGAGCTCGAGGACGGCAGCCCGTCCACGCGGGTCCCGCCGACGAGCTCGTTCACCGGCCGCTACGAGCGCGAGCCCGTCCACTACCGGGTCGGCGTCGGCTTCCGGGTCCTCTGGTCGCCGGAATAGCCGGCCTCCGCGCTCGAGCGTCGAGACCGGGCGGCCTGCTCCGCTCCGACCTCCGGCCCGGCTCTCGCGCGGCGGGCGCGATTCCGCGCCGCGCCGGTTGAATCGACGCGCGTCGGGTCCATACTCCCGGCCCGCCGACCCGAGGGAACCCTCCCGGGCCCACCGGCGTCGAAGCCGCGTGTCGGTCGCGATGGCGCGGCCGGCGGTCGAGGAGGACGAGATGAGCGACGAGATGGCGGCTCCGGACGAGAGCCAGATCCAGGAACACGTGCGCGTCTGCAACGACCTCGTGGCTGAGGTGGCGAAGGTCGTGGTCGGGCAGGAGGCGATGATCCAGCGCCTCGTGGTCGGGCTCCTCACGGGCGGGCACGTGCTCCTCGAAGGCGTGCCCGGGCTGGCGAAGACGCTCACGGTCCGCAGCCTCGCGACCGCGATCGACACCGACTTCGCGCGCATCCAGTTCACGCCGGACATGCTCCCCGCCGACGTGATCGGGACCGAGATCTTCAACCCGCGCGAGGGCAGCTACTCGGTCAAGCAGGGCCCGATCTTCTCGAACCTCGTCCTCGCCGACGAGATCAACCGCGCGCCGGCGAAGGTCCAGGCGGCGCTCCTCGAAGCGATGCAGGAGCGCCAGGTGACGATCGGCGACACGACGTACAGCTTCGACGAGCCCTTCCTCGTCCTCGCGACCCAGAATCCGATCGAGCAGGAGGGCACCTACCCGCTCCCCGAAGCGCAGGTCGATCGCTTCATGCTGAAGGTCGTCGTCGGGTACCCCTCGAAGGAGGAGGAGAAGAAGATCGTCGACCGGATGGCGAGCGGACGGCCCGAGCCCGTCGTCTCGAAGGTGGCGACCCCGGCCCAGCTCCTCGCAGCGCGGAAGGTCGCGAGTCGCGTCTTCGTCGACGAGAAGGTGAAGGGCTACGTCGTCGATCTCGTGCACGCGACCCGGGACCCGAAGGCCGCCGGGATCGACGATTTCGAGGGCATGATCGAGACCGGCGCCTCGCCGCGGGCCTCGCTCTTCCTGACCCAGGCCGCGAAGGCCGGCGCCTTCCTCCAGGGTCGGACCTACGCGACGCCCCACGACGTCAAGAACTTCGCCCTCGACGTGCTGCGCCACCGGGTCGCGGTGACCTACGAGGCGGAAGCCCAGGGGCGAACGAGCGTCGACGTGATCGAGCGGATCCTGGCGGGCGTGCTCGTCCCGTGATCCGAACCCGTTAGGTCGTCGTTCCGCGATGCTCACCCGCGAGATCCTCGGACGCGTTCGCGAGATCCAGGTCCGCACCGGCCGCCAGGTGGCCGACGTGCTCGCGGGGGAGTACGTCTCGGTCTTCAAGGGTCGCGGCATGGAGTTCGACGAGGTGCGTCCCTACGTACCCGGCGACGACGTGCGGTCGATCGACTGGAACGTGACGGCGCGGACCGGCGAGCCCCACGTGAAGCGCTACGTCGAGGAGCGCCAGCTCACGCTGATGCTGATGGCCGACGTCTCCGCCTCCCAGGACTTCGGCTCGCGCGGACGCAGCAAGCGCGAAGCGACGGCGGAGCTCTGTGCGCTGCTCGCCTTCTCGGCGACGCGCAACGACGACAAGGTCGGCCTCGCGCTCTTCCACGGTGACATCGAGGAGTACATCCCCCCGCGGAAGGGGCACAAGCACGCGCTGCGCGTCGTGCGCGAGGTCCTGGCCCACGAAGACGCGCGCGCCGCGGCGACCCGCGAGGCGCCGGGCTTCTTCGCGCGCCTGAGGGCCGCCTGGGATCGCTTCGCGACGGGACGCCGGCCGCGCCGCCCCCGCGAAGCCACCGACGTCGGCCACGCCCTCGAGTTCCTCATGCAGGTCACGAAGCGCCGAACGATCTGCTTCGTCGTGAGCGACTTCCTCGACGACGACTTCGAGCACGCGATGGTCACCGCGAACCGCAGGCACGACGTGATCGCCGTGCTCGTCACCGACCCGAACGAGCTCGAGATCCCGGACGCGGGTCTGGTCGCCCTCGAAGACGCGGAGACAGGGGAGACCCGGATCGTGGACACCGGCGCCGCGGCGTTCCGTCGCGAAGTCGAAGCGCGGGCGAGGGAGCGCGTCTCCGACCTGAAGCGCCGCTTCGCCTCTCTCGGAATCGACTTCATCCACGTCGACGCGAGTGGCGACGTGGTCGAGCCCCTCGTGCGTTTCTTCCGCATGCGCGAGCGTCGGGGGCGACGATGATCCCGGGTGCGCGGGCGATGCTCGTCGTCTTCCTGCTGGCGGTCGCCTTCCCGGCGATCGGCGAGGACGCGAAGACGCCGCTCGAACAGACCTTCGAGCGCGGGCCGGTCCGCGCGACGATCCGGCTCTCGCCGGCGGAGCCCATCATCGGCGACGTCCTCACCCTCGACCTCGAGGTCGTGTCGGAGCCTTCGGTCGAGCTCCTGATGCCCGCGTTCGGGGAAGCGCTCGGGCGTTTCGAGATCGTCGACTTCGCGCCGAGCGAACGGATCGACGACGAAGGCCGCACCGTCGCGCGCCAGACCTATCGACTCCAGCCCGCACGTTCGGGACCCCAGTCGATCCCCCCCCTGCGCATCGAGTTCGTCGACCGGAGACCCGGCCGTGATCCCGCCCCCGACGGAGAGGACGCCTTCGAGCTCCTGACCGAACGCCTTCGCGTCGAGGTCGCGCCGATCCTCGCCGAAGACGCACCGCTCGAGCTCCGGCCGGCGCACGCCGATCTCGGACCGCGCCGCGGCCCCCTCGGTCCCGCCTGGGTCTGGGTGCTCGTCCTGCTCGGCGCCGCCGCGATCGCGGCCCCCTTC
>JAUIMK010000444.1 GCA_030432735.1 bacterium | reverse complement strand
CCGTCGTCTGCCGCCGGTCTCGGATCGGGCTCAGGCTCGGGGGTGCGATCGCCCGATGAAGAAGAGCGCTCGGCCGGTTAGCTTCACGGTGCTCGACGACGAGAGGAACGGATGAGTAGCCAGACCGGCCGCGGTCGACGGATCGCGGCCTTCGTTCGACACGGCGACTTCGATCGCCCCGAGAACACGGCGAGCGCACACTCGCCGCGCGCTCTCTCGCCCCTCGGTCGCGCGCAGGCCGAGGCCGCCGCCGCGTCGATCGCGGCACTCTGTCGCGATCATGGCCTCACGATCGACGAGCGGATCGAAGCCTCCCAGCTGCTGCGCGCCTGGGAGACCGCGAACGTGCTGGCGAAGGCGCTCGAGCCCGAGACGGGCCGCGCGCATCACGTCGTCGAGCGCGACGAGCTGATCGAGCGCGGCCTCGGGAGCGCCGCGAACCTGACCCTCGACACGATCGCCGATCTGCTCGCGGAGGATCCGCGGATCGAGCCCCTGCCCGAAGGCTGGCGACGCATGCCCGAGTTCCGCTTGCCGCTGCCGGGGGCCGAGTCGCTGATGGAGGCCGGCGCGCGGGTGGCAGCGCGGGTCGCCGCGAGCCTCGACGCCATCCCGGACGACGACCCGACCGATCTCGCGCGTCTCTTCGTCGCGCACAGCGGGTGTCTTCGCCACGCGGCGGTGGTCCTCGGGGCCATCGACGTGCGACACGTCGCGGGGCTCTCGATGGACTACCTCGGCTGCGTGCTCCTCGAGAAGACGCCGGGCGGCGAGTGGATCCATCTCGCCGGCGAGTTCGCGAAGTACGCCCCGGCGCGCTAGGCCGCCGACTCGTCCTCGGCGAGCTTGCCGACGTGGTGCGCTTCGAGGTGTCCCGCCTCGTAGAGCCAGCGGACGGTGTCGGTGTAGGTCTCGCGCGCGTCCCGGAACGTGACGTCGAGCTCCCGGGCTGCGATCTCGCCGCTCGCCCCCGGCCACTGCGTCGCGTATTCCATCGCGTCGCGGGTCAGCGGGAATCGGAAGTCGTAGACGAAGCGCTTGATCACGTCGCCCGCGCGTCCGAGCAGTCGGAGCGGGGCGCCGGGGAGGGGGAAGCGCCAGAGCCGCGTCCCGGTGATCTCGTCGAGGATCCGGTACGTCGACGCCCAGTCGAGCATCGGGCCGGCGGCGAGGGCGCGGGCCGAACCGCCGTCGCGTTCGAGCAGGCGGAGATGGACGTCCGCGAGGTCGCGCACGTCGACGATCTGGAATCCGCTCGACGTCGTGACGCCGGTCTGCTTGAAGAAGATGTAGACGGCTTCGTTCGCGTCCGAGAGGCCCGGATCGTCGGGGCCGACGATGCCGGTCGGATAGGAGACGCGAATCGGTGCGCCGGTCTCCTGCAGCGTGCGGATGACCTTCTCGGCCTGGGCCTTGCTCTTCGCGTAGGCGGTCGTGCCGGTCTGGATCTCCATGTCGAGGTGGATCGGGCCGGAGCCCGGCTGGAAGAAGATGCTCGCGCTCGAGACGTAGACGATCCGCGGGAGGCCGCGCTTCACCGCGTGGCCGACCACGTTCGCGACGCCGCGCGCGTTCGTCTCGAGGACGCGGCTCGCCATCTTGCGGCGCATGTCGACCAGCGCCGCTCCGTGATAGACGGCGTCGCAGCCCTCCATCGCGCGCTCGACCGACGCGAGATCGGCGATGTCGCCCTCGATCACGTCGGCTTCGGGGATCGCGATCCCCTGCGGATCGAAGATCCGGCGGACCTTGTCGCGGTCCCGTACGAGGAGCCGGACCTCGTGCCCCGCCTCGACGTAGCGGCGCACCGTATGCGACCCCGCGAAGCCCGTTCCCCCCGTCATCATGACCCGCATGGCGCCGTCGACTCTCCCCCGAGCGCTCGTTCCTTCGCTCGTCGGCGCGAATCCTACCCTTCGCCGTGGGCATCCGGGAACCGAACGCGGCACCATCGGCACACCCGGGCGGCCCCCGCGTCCAACGCGGCGGCGGAGCGGGCCTCGAAGGCCGCACCCCCGGGAGCACGCGGTGAGGAGAAGGACGGGCATGGACGAAGCGAAGACGTGGCGGGACCGGATCCGCGGCCGGCTCGGTCAGCGCGCCGGTCGCGGACTCGCCGGCGCGGCGTTCCTCTGGGTCGCCAAGTGGGCGGTCGTGGTCGCCTTCGTGTTCGCGGGCTGCGGTCCGATCGGCCCGATCCCGGGTGGCGCCCTCGACGGCGAGATCGGTCCCGCCGTCGTGACGGACTGGACCTTCGCGAACGACGTCGACAACGCGCAGCTCGAGACGCGCCCGGACGATCCGCACTCGGTGAACACCTGGTGGGGGACGGTCGACGGCAAGCTCTACGTCCCGACGTCGATGATCCTCGGCCCGAAGGATCCCACGGGCCGGAGCTGGGTCGCCCACGTGAGCGAGGACGATCGCGTGCGCATCCGCCTGGCCGACCGCGTCTTCGAGCGGCGCGCGCTCCGGCTGCCCTACGGCGGTCACGAGTACGAGACCGCCCGCCGCGCGATCGAGGCCCGCTACGAGATCGCGGTCGAGGATCGCGACCCCGAGCGGACGGTCTGGATCTACCGGCTCGATCCGCGTTAGGCGAGCGGCTCAGACGATCCAGGTCTTCGCGATCATCCATCCGCCCGCGCGGAGCGCGAGGGTCCGCAGCTCGCTTCGGCGCAGCCGGGTCCGTCCCGCCTAACCCGCGTCGGCGTCGCTCGCGCTGCGCGGACGCTTCGAGAGGGCGTGCTCGAGCACCGACGTCTTCGGCCGGATGAAGATGCCCTTCGCTTCGGCGCAGAGCCGCTCCGTTCCGCCCGGATCCGTGGTGTGCATCGTCCCCTTGACGAACGTCTTCACGCCTTCCTCGCCCTCGATCCAGCTCCGCATGCGCACGGGTTGGTGGAGGGGGGTGAGCGAGCGGTAGACGACCTCGAGCGTGCCGGTGAAGCCGCCGATCTCGAGGATCGCGCCGAGGGCGCCGAGCAGCTCGTCGAAGACGAGGGCGACGATCCCGCCATGGACCGCGGTCGGCGGGCCGTTGAACTGGGGCTCGAAGACGTGGGTCGCGTGGTACTCGCGCCCGACGAGCTCGAACTGGATGTTCGGGGAGATCGG
>JAUIMK010000076.1 GCA_030432735.1 bacterium | reverse complement strand
GCCGAGACGAACCAAGGACCCGCGTCGAGATCGACCTCCAGCCATGCACGGGGGGTAGCACGCCGACCCGGATGAGTCCGACGCGGCGAGTCGCGTTAGAATGCACGCCGCCGCAAACATCCGGGGGGGACGAAGTTGCGCGCCATCGTCAGTTTGTTCTTGGTCGTGGTTCTCGCCGTCGGGATCGTCTGGCTCTGGCCGCGTCTCGAGAGCGATCCGCCCGTCCTGTCGGGACCCGAGCGGATCGAGCTCGGCGCGGGTGAGCAGCGGATCGACGTTGCCTGGGAGGACTCGGGCATGGGCCTCGCCGAGGTGTCCGCCGTGCTCCGCCTCCCCGCGGCCCCGGGTGCCGATTCGCCCCGCGAGATCTTGCTCCACGAGGAGCGTCTCCGGTCGAATCGGCCCGGCGATCCGATCGGACGGGACACCGAGGAACGTCAGACGCTGGTGCTCGACGCCGCCGCCCTCGAGCTGCCGGACGGAGAGTCGACCCTCCTGCTTCGCGCGCGCGACGCCTCGTGGTCGGGCTTCGGAGAGGGCAATGCCGTGGAGCGGGCGATCCCGGTCGTCGTCGACACGCGTCCGCCGAGCGTCACGATCGAGAGCGGCGTGACCTACGTCAGGCGGGGCGGTGCCGCACTCGTCGCCTATCGCGTCGACGACGACGCCGAGCGATCCGGCGTGCGCGTCGGTGACGCATTCTTCCCGGGCTGGCGCGAGCCCGGTGGTCGATTCGTCTCGGTCTTCGGGATTCCCGTCGAGGCCGCGGAGAATCCGGTGGTCGAGGTCGTCGGCGTCGACGCGTTCGGCAACGAGACCGCGTTGCGCTTCGATGCGCGGATCCGCGACCGGACGCCGCCCGAGATCTCCATCGCGCTCTCGGACGGCTTCCTCGACCGCGTCGATCGAACCTTCCGCAGCGAGGCGGACGCGCCCGGCGCGACGCCGCTCGCCGTCTTCCAGCGCGTGAACACCGAGCTCCGCGTGCGGAACGACGATCGCATCGCCGACGCGATCCCGGAGCCGACCGAGGCCGCCTGGAGCGGTGCCTTCGAGCAGATGCGCGGTTCGAAGGTCACCAGCGAGTTCGCCGAGCTGCGCCACTACACGCGGGGCGGGAGCCGCGTGTCCCGGGCGCGCCACTATGGCTACGACCTCGCCTCGACCTCGCGCGCGCCGATCACCGCCTCGAACGCGGGCACGGTGATCTTCGCCGGGGACAACGGGATCTACGGAAACCTGGTCCTGATCGACCACGGCCTCGGCATCACGACCCTCTACGGCCACCTCTCGAGCCTCGAGGTCGCCGTCGGCGATCGAGTGACGCGCGGGCAGGTCCTCGGCCGGTCCGGTGCGACCGGGTTGGCCGGCGGCGATCACCTGCACTTCGCCGTGCTGGTCGGGCGGACCTACGTCGACCCGCTCGAGTGGTGGGACGCGAAGTGGATCCGGGATCACATCACCTCGCGACTCGAATCCGGCGGTGAGCCCGACGCCTAGCGTCTAGAAGACGAGCATCGCGAGCGCCACGACCGCGGCCGCGCCGCCGACCGCCCATCCGGTCTTCGCGGTCGTGGACGTGGTCTCGACCCAGTACTCGAGCAGCCGCTTGCGCATCGAGCCCTTCGTCTCGTTCAGGTGAGGGAAGGGCTCGTCGGGCACGTCGACGCCGAGGAACTCGCAGAGCGGCTCCCACCCCTCTCGGACGTCGAAGACGAGCAGGCGATCGGCGGGGACGCGCTCCACGACCTCACGGTTGTGCCGCTCGAAGACCTCGATGTTGGAGGTCTTCTCGATCGCGCCACCCATGTGGCCGTCGCGGACGAGAAGGTCGGTGATGTCGAGGGCGCGACGGACGCGAGCCGAGAAGCGGGCGAAGGGATGCATGAATCGGATCCCGTCGTTGATCCGCTCCCAGGATCGGTACCAGCGCTCGGAGTCGCGGACGTTCAGGATCACCTTCGCCTCCGGGTAGCGCTCCATCAGCTCCTCGTAGTAGAGGCAGGTCGGGAGATCCATGCACGAGGCGTAGCGTGCGAAGATCCGGTCCCAGTCCATCTCGTGCGGGCGTCCCGCATGGCGCGCCCGCGCGTGTTCGCTCCACATCTCGAGATGGCCGTCGCTGGACCCGGGGCGCGCGTTGAGGATCTCGCGCATGTGATAGCAGGGGCCGAAGCCGAGCTTCTCGAGCGCGGCCTGGGTGCTGACCGTGCCCGTCCGTCCGAAGCCGGCGCCGATGATCTTCAGTCCCATGGGTCTCGTCTCCGATGTCCGGCTGTCGGTCGGGGCGCGCGAGGCGTGTGTCGCCGCGGATCCGCAGACAGCGTGTTCGTCGAACAAGATCGGCAGGATGGCGGAAAAGCTGGAGCAAGGCTCCCGGAAACGATGACGAAAGGAGAACTCCGGGCCGCATCGGAAACCGACCGGAGGCGAGCTGCGTTAGGCGATGCCGGAACCCCGCGCTTCGGGAGGCCTTCGCGGCCGCGCGATCGGGTCGAGCGGCCACGACGATGGGGACTTCACCCGGGCCCATCACCTCTCGCCCGTTCGTTCCGCGAGGGCGTACCATTCGAAGGCCCGGGATCCCCGGGCGAACGCGAGCGCCGCAGGAAGGTGATTGCAGGATGTCCGTGTCGCAGAGTCGCTTCGACCCCACGTCGCATCGCCGCTTCGCCGCCGTCGTCCTGACGATCTTCCTCGCCGTCTTCGTCGCGCTCGCCTTCTCGCCCTCCTATCGCGAAGACTGGCTGCTCGAGAACGTGCTCGTCTTCGTGCTGGTGCCGTTCTTCGTCGTGACCTACCGACGGCTCCCCTTGTCGCGAATCTCCTACGTCTCGCTCCTCGTCTTCCTCGTCCTGCACGAGATCGGCGCACACTACACCTACGCCGAGGTGCCCTACGACGCGGCGTTCGAGGCGATCCTCGGTCGCGGGTTGAACGAGCTGATGGGCTGGGAGCGAAACCACTTCGATCGCGCCGTGCATTTCCTCTACGGCGTCCTGATCACGTACCCCACGCGCGAGATCTTCCTTCGCGTCGCCAGCGCTCGGGGTTTCTGGGCGTATCTCTTCCCGCTGCTCGTCGTGATGTCGAGCTCGCTGCTCTTCGAGCTGATCGAGTGGGCCGCCGCGCTCGCCTTCGGCGGCGATCTGGGCATGGCCTATCTCGGCACCCAGGGCGACGTCTGGGACTCGCACAAGGACAGCGGCCTGGCGACGCTCGGATCGCTGCTCGCGTCGGTCGCGATCGCCGCGCTGCACGCCGCCCTCGATCGGGACTTCACCCGGGAATGGGTCGAGAGCCTGCGCGTGAAGGAGCCGGTGCCGCTCGGGGAGGTCGCCGTCGAACGCTTGCTCGAGGCTGGCGATCGATCCTCGAACGACGGTGCGCCGGAGCGTTAGGTCGACCGGAGCCTTCGGATCAGTGGTCCCAGATGATCTCGATTCCGGTGATCGAGTTGCCCGGGAAGAGGAGACATCGGGCGGTCAGCGCGACGAGGCCGTCTTCGGCGTAGCCGCTCGGCGGATCGAAGGTGACCTTGCCCTCGTTCGTGCCGAGGGCGACCGGGTACTGGAACGCGACCGCCGCTTCCGAGTTCGGCGCCTCGTAGAGCTGGCACCAGCCGTTGGTGGCCTGGGCTCCCTCGGTGAACAGGCGGATCTCCCGGACCTTGTCGTCGGGGTTGAACCGGCTGATCGGGCACATCACGACGTCGTAGTCCCAGAGCGAGGCGCTGGGGCGCACGCCGATCTTCGTACCCTCGTACTCCGTGCGGTCTCCGCTCCCGGCGAGTCGGGCGGACTTGCAGAGCGTCGCCGGAATCTGGTCGACGAAGAGGGCGGCCTCGGCGGTGCTGGCGAGCGCCAGCGGCGGAAGCGCGAGAGCGAGGGCGGTGAGGCCGCGGAGGCCCCGGGCGAGGAACGTGCGAAAGGTCATGGTGGATCTCCGGTGGTTGCGGGGCGGCCGTTCTGGCTGCCTGGCTTCCATCATCCGGAATCCGACCGCGCCGCCCCGTGAAGTGCTTCACGCAGAGGTCGGATTCTCCTGCCGACCACGTCCCCGGATCACGCCGGCGCTCCGAGGCCTTCGACGCGATGGAGCGAGCGAGGGGATCGAACGCCTGCTTCACGCCTCCCGATCGCCATTGCGTGCGCCCTGCGCGTTGCCGGTCGCGCGCGGTGGCGCGGGGCACAGGCCCGTCGGGCCGAGCGTCCGAACCCCTCTCTGCGGCCCGATCCCGGGCCCGAGCGAGGTGGTATGCCTTTCAAGAAGACGAAGAAGAACGTGGATCGATCGAGCTCCCCGCCGGCGAGTCCCGACGTGAAGGCCCTCTCGCCGCCTTCCGAGACGTTTCTCGGGGAGGCGAGCGTGCTCGCGGGGGATCTGCGCTTCGCCGACGACGTCCGGATCGAGGGTCGGATCGAAGGTCAGATCCACGGCTCCCGGTCGGTCGTCGTCGCCGCGCCGGCGGAGGTCGATGCGACGATCGAGGCCGAGTCCGTCGAGATCCATGGGCGCGTCGTGGGGGACCTGTACGTCCGTCGCCAGACGATCCTGCACAAGTCGGCCAGCGTCGAAGGCGAGATCCACACCGCCGGGATCGTCGTCGAGGAGGGCGCGCGCTTTCGCGGTGTGATCGTGATCGGACCGGAGGAGAGCGAGCCCCTGCCGAGTCTCGAGGAGGCGAGCGGTCCGGCGAAGACGCGGGAGCCGGCGCCGGTGATCGTCGCGCGCGACGAGGACTCGGCGGCCTAGCGGTCGGCGCCCGAGACTCGACCCATGCTTCGGTGCGGCGTCTTCGCCTACGCGCTCAGGACCACTTCTCTCCGGTCCAGCGCGGCAGCGTCACATCCTCGACCTGCGCGAACACCACGTGGACGGCGTCCCCGATCTCGATCGTCGCCGGGTCGACGGCGCTCGCTTCGAGCTTCGGCCCGCCGACCAGGCCACCCACGAGGCGGATCATCGGATCCTCCGCGAGCTCGACCGTGACGACCGGGTAGGGCGCGATCTCCGCGTAGGCGGGGAGCAGCGGCGGATGTGCCACGACGAAGGACCAGATCCGGCCCTCGCCCGACATCGTCCGCCAATCGCGCGCGACCGAACGGCAATGGGGACACATCGGCCGCGGAGGCATCCGCATCGCGCCGCAGTCCCCGCACGTCTGGATGCGCAGCTCGCCCGCCGCGCAGCCGTCCCAGAAGCCGCGCGTCACTTCGCTCGAGAGATCCGGAAGGAGCCAGCCCGATTCCATGCTTCAGTTCCTCAGCAGGAGCGCGCTCGTCGGCACGCATTCGCCGCTCGTCACCAGACAGCTCGAGGCCCCTTCGACCTGACAGGGAGATTCGCCGCGAAGCTGCCTAACGCCCTCGATGACGTGGTTGAATCCGTGGACGTAGGCCTCGGACAGACTGCCGCCGGAGGTGTTCACCGGCAGCCGCCCGCGATTCCACTCGATGCCTCCGTCCTCCGTGAAGGCCGCGCCTTCGCCGCGCTCGCAGAACCCGTAGCCCTCGAGCGAGAGCGGGACCAGCGGGGAGAAGGCGTCGTAGATCTGCGCGCAGGAGACGTCCTTCGGCTCGAGATCGCTGTTCGCCCAGAGCCGGCGCGCGGCCACGTGCGAAGGCCCGCGAAGGGGATCCTCGCAGAAGTAGTTGCTCATGATCTGATGCTGCTGCGGGAGTCCCTGCGCGTACGCGTGGATGTAGACGGGCTTCCGCGGCAGGTCTCTCGCGCGTTCGGCGGAGGTGATCACGACCGCGAGCGCCCCGTCCGATTCCAGGCAGTTGTCGAAGAGACAGAGCGGCTCCGAGATCCAACGCGCCGAGAGGTACTGATCGAGGTCGAGCGTCTTCTCGTACATCGCCGCGCTCGGATTCCGATTCGCGTGCTTGCGCAGAGTGAGCGCGACGTTCGCCAGCTGCTCGCGGGTCACGCCGTATTCGTGCATGTAGCGACGGGTCAGCATCGCGATCTCGTCCACCGGTCGGAGCAGGCCCGCCGGTCGCGTCCACTGGTCGGGATCGTCGAGCCGCTTCGGTGCCTGGCTCCAGACCCGCGAGCTCTTCGCCGCGCGCTTGCGGGCGCGCCAGGCGACGGCGACGTCGCATTGTCCGCTGACGACCGCCATCGCCGCGTGCCCGACGGTTCCGCAGGCCGCGCCCCCGCCGTATCCGACCTCCGCGAAGAAGGTGATCTCGCCCAGCCCGATGTTGCGAGCCACTTCGACCTCGCGTTTCGGCTCCATGTCGAAGAGGGCGAGGCCGTCGACGTCCGACGGCGACAGACCGGCATCGTCGATCGCGGCCGAGATGGCCAGGCAGGCGAGGGTCAGCTCGTCCTCCTCGAGGCCGCCCTTGCTCGAGAGCCCGGTCTGTCCGATCCCGACGATCGCGGCCCGGTCCCGGATCGTGCTGCTCATGTCGTCTCCTCGAATTCCGTTCGCATCGGTGCCGTCGCGGACGCCGGACTCTAGCGCCGCCGAAGCTCCCTCGGACGAGCGAGTCCGGCGCGTCCGTCGCCGACGGTCGTCCCCGGAAGGCGCCGGCGACGCAGTTTGGGGTGCTCGCGGCGGCCGGGGAGCCGCGCGGGGTGCGACACGGGGCGGGGTCGCGCGCCGCGCGCGCTAGGATGACCTGCGCGCCAATCGGTCGAGAAGGGGCCGTCGATGAGCAACGATCTCGAGCATGGGGACGACGGATTCGTCACGGTCGACGAGGCGGAGTGCAAGCGCCTTCTGCGAGCGGAAGGCGTCGGGATCCTCGGAACCCTCGTCGACGGGGAGATCGAGCTCAGACCGGTGAACTACGCGGTCCACCGCGCGAGCGTCGTGATCCGGACCGACCGCGGCGTGCTCTTCGACGCGGCGCGGTCGGGACTCGCGGCGAGCCTCGCCGTGATGTCCGCCGACGCGGACGCGCGGACGGCCTGGAGCGTGATCGTGAAGGGCTGCCTGGCGCCGGCGGACGCGCAGCTCCGTGGCGTGCAGCTCTTCAGCTGGGCGCACGAAGGCAAGGCGGAGCGGATCACGCTCTCGATCGAGACGCTCTCGGGGCGGCGTCTCGAGCCGCGCGACGCGGGCGGCTGAGCGCCGCCGACCGTCACGCAGGCAGCGTGCGCTCCGCTCGGAGATCCCCGGTCGCCCTGGGCCTCGCCTCGCGCCGATCCGGCCGCCCCGCGGCGTGAGCGTTCCCGAGGCAGCCTGCTCGAAGAGCGTGCAGCCTCCCCGCCGCGCGCCGCCCGATCCCGCTCGTTTCGCGCGTCATCGAGCCCGAGCGGGCCCGATCCGGCTCGATCCCGGGCGGCACGAGCATTGCAAATACAAGGTGGCAAACGACACGCCGGATCGGGGGAAGCGGGCATGACGTGTTCACTGGACGATGTCGCTGCGCTTGCGGCGGTCGAGCCGAGTGGCTTCGAGTGCGATCTCGAAGGTGCGCTCCATCGGTTGCATCTCTGGGGCCGTTTCGACTCCGACTGGCTCGGCAACTTCGGTCTGCATCTGTTCGCCACGGACCTCGAGGTGGTGGAAGCCGAGGCGATGAAGACGCAGGAAGGCGTGTGGATCGCGAGCTTCCTGTTGGCCTCGCCGGCGCGCGGACCTCTGCGTCACGACTTCCTTCAGATGGCGCGGCGCTCGCCGAGGGCGGTCCCTGCGCTGCCGACGCCGGTGATCTCGATCTCGGTGCGCCTCTCGCGCGAAGAGCCCGGCCACGTCTACGCGAACGTCGTCGGCAAGGACTCGAGCGGACTGGTGGCCCACGTCCTCGCGCACTTCGCGCGCTTCGGCCTGCGTCCCCGCCGATGCTTCATCCGGACGCGCGATGGCGAGGTCGACGACTGGTTCTGGCTGGCACCGGTGACGGCCCCGTCCTCTGCCGTGGTCTCCGAGCACGCCCTCGAGCGAGACTGGCGGAGCGCCACTTCGCCCTAGACGCTCCGCGAAGGGGCAGCCGTCGCACGCGAGCCGGCGTTCGGGTTCGACATCGGAGCTGGATTGCGATCGACCCTACGGCACATGCTCCAGGGCCTCGCACTCTTCCTGGCGACCTGCGCCATCGGCGTGGGCGGCTACGTGCTGGCGGGGTGGTCGCTCCTCGATGCGACCTACATGGTGATCATCACGATCTTCGGCGTCGGGTACGGCGAGGTCCGCCCCGTCGACGAAGACGGGCTCCGCCTGTTCACGAGCGGATTGATCGTGGCGGGCTACGCGACCGCCGTCTACGCGGTCGGTGGCTTCGTCCAGTTCGTCGCGGAGGGGGAGATCAATCGGGCGCTCCGCGCCAGGAGGCAGGGCTTGGACATCAAGAAGATGCGGGACCACGTGATCGTCTGCGGCTTCGGCCGGGTCGGTGCGATCCTCGCGCAGCGTCTCGCCGATGCCCAGCAGGAGCTCGTGGTCGTGGATCAGTCGGCCGAACGCCTCGAGCGGGCCGCGGCGGCGGGCTTCGCGATCGTTCGCGGGGATGCGGCGGAGGAGGACGTGCTCCGGTCGGCGGGGATCGACCAGGCGAGTCGGCTGGCGACGGTCCTGCCGACGGACTCCGCGAACGTCTTCGTGACGCTGACCGCGACGGGCCTGCGTTCCGACCTGCCGGTGATCGCGCGGGCCGAGCATCCGAGCAGTGAATCGAAGCTCCAGAGGAGCGGTGCCACGCACGTCGTACTCCCGACGGCGATCGGCGCGGATCGCATCGCGAGTTTGATCGTTCGGCCTTCCGCCGAGTCGCTCCTGCGCCACAGCTCCCAGACCGGCCTCGATCTCGGTCAGGACCTCGGGCAGCTCGGCCTGCGAATGGAGGAGCTGTCGATCATTCCGGGCTCGCCGTTGATCGACCGCCCGGTTCGCGAGATCGAGATCGGCGGCAACCACGGCTTCCTGATCGTGGGGCTGCGGCGCGCGGACGGGAGCGTCGAGGTGAACCCCGCGGAGTCCGTGCTCCTCGTCGAAGGCGACACCGTCGTCGTGGTCGGACACGCCGACGACCTTCCCGAGCTCCGTCGACGCTACGAGACGCGGCGAGACGTGATGTATCGCGGGGTCAGGGTTCAGTCGGGCTGACCGGACGCTCGAAGGCGCGCCCCGGCGCGCGCTCCGCGATCCAACGCAGCATCGTCTCGACGGCGTTCACGTCGCTCAGTCGGCGGCGTGCCCGCGTCGGCTGGGTCGCCGCGCCGACCCGGAACGTCATTCCGAGTCCGTGGAGGCTCCGGAAGGCGTCCTCGTCCGTCTCGTCGTCGCCCGCATAGATCACGCGGACCGATTCCGACCACCCCGGTCCGTACCGGGTCCGCAGGACGTGCAGAACGGCGTGCCCCTTGTCCCAGCCGATCGGAGGACGGGCCTCCACGGCGCAGAGTGCGTCGCGCGCCTGGAAGCCGGCTTCGCGGATCGCCGATCGCGCCATCTCCGCGAGCGCTTCGTGCTCTTCCGCTTCGACCTCCCGGAAATGGAAGGTCAGCGAGGCTCCCTTCGCCTCGACCCAGGCGCCCTCCGCGTCGATCCGCTCGAGCTCGGCGACGAGCTCCACGGCCCGCCGCTCGTAGTGCGCGATGTCCGGATGCTGGTAGGACTCGATGCCGGGGCCCGCGATCTCGAGTCCGTGGTTGCCGGCGTACACGAAGCGGTCGTTGTCCACCATGCGGCGCACGTCCGCGAGGCCGCGCCCCGACACGATCGCGAGGTCGGTGTCGTCGCGGCGGCCGCAGAGCGCGAGGACCTCGCGCATCCCGTCCTGGATCTTCACGAGCGAGGGGTGGGAGGCGATGGGCGCGAGGGTCCCGTCGAAGTCGAGGAAGACCGCGAGGCGGTGCTTCCCGGTGAAGGCCCCGAGCCAGCTCTCGAAGTCCTCCTTCGCGACGGGTCGCATCGAGTGGCGGGGCTCGGTCGCGCGCGCGATGAAGAGGTCCAGCCACTCGCCGAGGTCGTGTCTTCGCTCCCGTCTCTGGAGCGCGCGCATCCGCGCCTCGCGCTCGTCGAGGGGCATCTCGAGCGCGCGGTGGAGTGCTTCGGAGACGCCTTCGACGTTGTAGGGATTGACGCGAAGGGCCTCGCGCATGGTCTCCGCGGCCCCCGCCATGCGCGAGAGGAGGAGCACCCCGGGATCGTCCGTCTGGCTCGCGACGAACTCCTTCGCGACGAGGTTCATGCCGTCGCGCAGGGGTGTGACGAGCGCGACCGCCGCATCGCGATAGAGCGCGGAGAGCTTCGGTCCCGGGATCGAGCGGTGGATGTATCGGATCGGCGTCCAGTCGCTCCGGCCGAAGCGGCCGTTGATCCGCCCGACCAGCTCGTCGATCTCGCGCTTGAGCGCCTGATACTCCGAGACCTGCTCCCGGGAGGGCACCGCGATCTGCACGAAGCTCACCTCGCCCCGCATCTCCGGGTGGAGCTCGAGCATGCGCTCGTAGGCGCGCAACCGCTCGGGGATGCCCTTCGTGTAGTCGAGGCGGTCGACGCCGAGGATGATCTTCTCGTGGGGGGCGCGCTTCGGACGCGGGCCCTCCCGCGCGGCGCTTTCGTAGCGCTCGTAGTCGATTCCGAGCGGAAACGCGGCGACCCGCGCGACCCGGTCCCCGTGCTCGATCTCGCCGTTGCCGCGGTCGACGCGCGCGCCGAGGAGACGTTCGACGCAGTCCTCGAAATTCGACACGTAGCCGGGACAGTGGAACCCGACCAGGTCGCTCGACAAGAGGCCCCGCAAGAGCGCGTGGTGATTCGGCAGGATTCGGAAGAGATCGAAGGGCGGGAAGGGGATGTGGAGGAAGAACGCGATGCGCGCGTCCGGCCGCGCCCGACGGACGAACTCGGGACAGAGCGCGAGATGATAGTCGTGGATCCAGACGAGGTCGTCGTCCTCGAGGTGCTCCACGATCGCATCGGCGAAGCGCTGGTTGATCGCCTCGTAGGTCTTCCAGTTCTTCGGGTCGAGCTGCATGCGCTCGGGCAGCGAGTGGAAGAGAGGCCAGAGTACGCCGTTGGAGAAGCCGTGATAGAACCGCTTCATCTCGGTGGGCGAGAGCCCGACCGGCTCCATGTCGAAGCCGGCGCCCTCGACGTGGAGCGATTCGTCGGGCTTCAGTTGGGTGCCGGGCCAACCGATCCAGATACCCCCCTGGCGTTGCATCGCCGGCTCCATCGCCGCGACCAGTCCGCCCGACGAGCGACCCGCTTGCAGCCGCCCTTGACTCCGCTTCACCGTGACCGGGAGCCGATTGCTCGCAACGATCAGTTTTCCCCGTTTCGCCGACTCGACCATTGCGCAAAGATAGGCCCTTCCGGAGGATGCCAATGCCCCATCGACCGACACTCGAGCTCGCGGTCATCGGAAACTGCTCCTGGGCCGGCCTGATCGACGCCGAAGCCCGGCTCGTCTGGGCCTGCCTGCCGCGCTTCGATTCGGATCCGGTCTTCTGCGCCCTGCTCGACGAGACGATCGACGACGAGGGCGTCTTCGCGGTCGAGCTCCTCGATCTCGCGGAGAGCGAGCAGTCCTACGACGGACACACGGCGATCGTGAAGACGACCCTGCGGGATTCCCGCGGCTCGGCCATCGAGATCCGGGATTTCGCGCCCCGTTTCGCGAACTTCGGGCGCATGTATCGCCCGACGATGATCATGCGCACGATCACGCCGCTCGACGGAGAACCCCGGATCCGGGTCAGGCTGCGCCCTCGCGGGAACTACGGCCAGGCGGACGCGTCGACGACCCGCGGCTCCAACCACATCCGCTACATCACGGAGGGCATCACGCTTCGGCTGACGACCGACGCGCCGCTCGCGTACATCGAGGACGAGACGCCCTTCACGCTCGGACAGCCGATCCATCTCATCCTCGGTCCGGACGAGACCTGGAAGGACCCGATCGCCTCCACCGTCGCGGAGTACGAAGAACGGACGCGCCGACATTGGCTCGAATGGGTCCGCGGGCTCTCGATTCCCTTCGAGTGGCAGGAGGCGGTCATTCGCGCGGCGATCACGCTCCAGCTCTGCCACTTCGAAGAGACCGGCGCGATCGTCGCCGCGCTGACGACGTCGATTCCCGAGCATTCGGGCTCGGAGCGCAACTGGGACTATCGCTTCTGCTGGCTGCGTGACGCCTACTTCGTGATCCACGCGCTGAATCGCCTCGGCGCGACGGGCACGATGGAGAGCTACCTCGCGTACCTGACGAACCTGGTCGCAGGCGCCGGGCCCGAGGGCAGCCTCCAGCCGGTCTACGGGATCGGGCTCGAGAGCGCGCTCCTCGAGCGCCAGGAGGCCGCGCTGCCCGGATACCGCGGCATGGGACCGGTTCGCGTCGGCAACCAGGCCCACGAGCACATCCAGAACGACGTGTACGGATCCGCCGTACTGGCGGCGACCCAGGCCTTCTTCGACGCGCGCCTGCTCCACCCGGCGAGCGATCAGCTCTATTCGCTGCTCGAAGTCGTCGGAGAACGCGCCATCCGCGTCTGGAACACGCCGGACGCGGGGCTCTGGGAGCTGCGGACCCGCGCGAGCGTGCACACCTTCTCCGCCGTCATGTGCTGGGCGGCCTGCGACCGGCTGGCGCGGATCGCCGGACGGCTCGAGCGCCCGGAGCGCGCGGAGTACTGGCGGAAGCACGCCGAGGTGATGCGCGAGGAGATCGAAGAGCGGGCGACCGCGGGGCCGCGCGAAGCGCTCTCCTCGAAAGACGAAGCACCGTATTTCGCGGCCACCTTCGACGGGACGGAGTCGGACGCCTCGCTCCTGCTCCTCGAGCAGCTCGGCTTCGTGCATGCGGACGATCCGCGCTTCGTCGCGACCGTCGACGCGGTCGAACGGGACCTGCGGCGGGGGGACTATCTCTACCGGTACGTCGTCGCCGACGACTTCGGAGTTCCGGAGACCGCCTTCAACATCTGCACGTTCTGGTTCGTCGACGCCCTCGCCGCAGTCGGACGCCAGGAAGAGGCGCGCAAGCTCTTCGAGAACATGCTCGACAAGCGCAACGCCGTCGGGCTGCTCTCCGAGGACCTGGACACCGAGAGCGGCGAGCTCTGGGGCAACTTCCCGCAGACCTACTCGATGGTCGGGCTGATCAACTCGGCGATGCGGCTCTCGCGCTCCTGGGAGGACGCGTTCTAGCCGCCCCGGACCCGCGCCGCGGGGACTACGGGCGAAGGGGCCCGCTGCCGAGCCGGAGCGCGTTGCGACGACGGCCGTGCTGCCGGCAGACGCCGAGGACTCCGGCACCGAGCAGGAGAGGCAGACCCGGCTCGGGAACCGTGACCGCCTCGATGTCCGCCGCTCCGGCGTACGCGGCATTCGCAGCCGAAGCGTCGAAGACCATGGCCCAGGTCTCGTCGTTCACGTCGAAGCTGACCACGTCGGCATCGTCGAAGACCAGGCCCTCGACGATTCCAGGCTGGTCGAAGCTGAGGCCGATCCGCTCGCCCGGCAGGAGCGTCACCGCGTCGACGTCGAGGGCGCGAATGCCCCAGTCGTCGAAGCTGTCGGAGAACTCGACGAAGAGGCCGCCGTCGCTCAGCACGCGGAGGACGTCGTGATCCTGGACGATCGTGCCGCCGAGATCGACGTCGATGTCGAAGGAGAGGTAGAGCGACGCGTCCGGGCCGAACGCCAACCCGTCGACGCGTGCGTTGCTCGGGAGTCCGGCCGCGTTCGCGTCCCAGGCGAGCGAGTACGCCGCCCCGTCCCAGCCGATCACGTCGCCGGCACGATAGGTCGTCCCGCCCAGCACGGCCGCCGTGTCGAGGGCGAAGAGCGTCGAGGCGCCCTCGACGACGTCGATCGCGATCACCGCGACGTTCGCCGGGAGCGGGCCGAGATCGATTGCCCCCGTCCCGCTCCCGAACTCGACGACGGCGCCCTCGTCGGAGAGGACGGAGGCGCCGAGATCGAGCGTGATGTCGGGCGAGACGCTGATGGCGTCGAGGGTCTGGGCGATCGCAACGCAGGGCAGCGTGGCCATCGTCAGGACCGCGATGGGGACCAGGCTCCGCCGCAGGCCGGTTCGCGTTCGCGCTCGTCGTGATCGGAGGAGGCTCACGGGCAGGATACCGCCACGGTGCCGGGGCCGGTGCAGACGTTCTGCCCCCCGTTCGTGGAACCTCCGAGGTCGACCTGCGTCGTCCCGTTGTCGGAGATCGCGTTGCCGATGAAGATCGAGTTCGCGTTGAGCCGGAGTCCGATCGTGCCGTTGTCGTGGATGACGTTGCCCTGGGCGATCGCGCGACTGCCGACGTCCACGCCCAGCGAGGCCGACTCGTGCACGGTGTTGTCGACGACGCGGCACTCCCGGTTGCAGAAGAGGCCGAACTGGCCGAGCGCGCCCTGGACGACGTTGCCCTTCACGATCGAGGCCGTGCCGGCGTAGATTCCGCTGCCCGTCGCGTCCTGGACGATGTTGTCGACGACGCGCGAGCCGGAGCCGACGAGGATTCCGTAGCCAGAGGTCGCGAGTCCGGTTCCATTCACCTGGTTGCCTTCGACGCGCGCGAACGCGTCGGTCCGGATGCCGATCAGCGTGTGGCCTTCGAAGACGCTGTCTCGCACCGTGACTTCCGATTGATCGAACGCGTCGAGGCCGGTCGAGCCGTTGTCCTCGAATCGCGAGTCTACGACGGTCGAACGCGGCCCGATCCGCGCGCCGCCGCCGGCGTTGCCGACGAGGATCACGCCCTCGAGCCGGACGCCGGGGACCTGGTCGAGCTCGATCCCGCGTCCGCGCATGCCCGAGATGGTGCCGTTCACGATCGTCGGATTCGCGGACTGGAGCGGCGAGACGCCGACGGCGAAGACGCCGCGGCCGGTTCCGCCGCCGCCGGCCGGGCCGCGGATGCCGAATCCGTTGAGATCGAGCCGGACCTCGTCCGTCGAGATCGCGATCGCATCCACGTCCGCCTCGGCGAGGGTGAACGTGAGGCTGCTCGTGAGCCGGTAGCTCCTGCCGCCGGCGGCGCTCAGCTCGACCGGATAGCCGGGAGAATCGCCGGGAAAGCATCCGACGGGGACGCAGGCGGCGTTGATCTCCTGTACGCCGTCGACCGCTTGCGCGGGACTCGCGAGTCCGAGCCCCGCGAGCGTGAACAGGAACAGCTGGATCCTTCGCATGGGCACCTTCGTCTTCGTCGATCGACCGGACGGAGCGCGTGCACGCCCGTCTCCGAACGCAGGGAGAGTAGGGTGAGTGACCCGTCGCCGCAGAATGTGTCGGAACCGGCCGTCGATCTCCTGCCGCTCGAAGTTGCCGGTGGTCTGCCGGTCGAGCTCCCGGATGGGGATGCTCGGATCCAGGCTTCGTTCCGTACCGTTTCGCAGCGCGACTCGCGCGGCGGTGACTAGTCCGTGTCGACGCCGCGCGCCGTGCTCCCCGCGAGTCCGCCGCCGTCGGCCACGAACTCCGAGCCCGTCGAGTAGCTGCTCTCGTCGGAGGCGAGGAAGAGCACGAGGCTCGCGATCTCCTCGGGCCGACCCACGCGCGGGATCGGCTGGCTGCTCCAGACGGCGTCCTGGTCGATGGAATCGAAGTCGTCGGACCCGATCATCGGCGTCGCGACGCCGCCCGGGTGGACGGAGTTCACGCGGATCCCGTAGCGGCCGAGCTCGAGGGCCGCCGTCTTCGTCATGCCCCGGATCGCCCACTTGCTCGCGACGTAGCCGATCACGCCCTGCACGCCCTCGATTCCGGCGTTCGACGAGATGTTGATGATCGAGCCGCCGCCCGCTTCGCGCATCGCCGGCACGACGGCGCGCATGCCGAGGAAGGTGCCGACCTGGTTGACGTCGATCACCGCGCGGTAGTCTTCGAGCGACGTCGATTCGAGGGCCCCGGTCCGGACGATGCCCGCGTTGTTGACCAGCACGTCGAGTCGACCGAACGCCAGGGTCGCCGTCTCGACGGCGCGCGCCCAGTCCTCTTCGCGCGTCACGTCGAGCCGGATCGCGCGGGCCGCGCCACCGAGCGACTCTCCGACGGCGTGGCACTCGGCCTCGAGCACGTCGCCTAGCACGACGCGAGCGCCCTCCGCGACGAAGCGGCGCGCCTCGGCCTCGCCCTGCCCGCGCGCGGCGCCGCTGATCAACGCCACCTTGCCATCCAGCCTGCCCATGCGAGGATTCTGGCACAGCCGATCACGCCCTGCTCCGGGGCTCGAGGAGGATCCAGATGGCCGGTTCGGTTTCGACGACGGACGAGTTCGAGGGACGCGTCGCATTCGTCACGGGCGCCGCGTCGGGGATCGGCCGCGCCGCGAGTCGTCTCTTCGCGGAGCGGGGCGCGCGGGTCGTGCTCGCGGATCTCGAGCGTGAGGCGGGGGAGTCCGTCGCGGAGGAGATCCGGTCGGCGGGGGGCGAGGCGGTCTTCGTCGAGACGGACGTCGCCGACGACGCGGCGGTCGCGCGCGCGGTCGCGACGGCGACGGATCGCTTCGGTCGTCTCGACTACGCCTACAACAATGCCGGTCTGTCGGGGCCGCCGAACTTCGTGGCGGACATGCCGGAAGAGCAGTGGCGGCGGACGATCGACGTGATGCTGACGGGCGTCTTCCTCTGCATGAAGCACGAGGTGCCCGCGATCCTCGCCGCGGGCGGCGGCGCGATCGTGAACTGCGCTTCGGGGGCGGGCCTGATCGGGTTCCCGGGACAGTCGGCGTACGTCGCGAGCAAGCACGGCGTGATCGGGTTGACCCGCGCCGCGGCCCTCGAGTACGGCGCCCAGGGAATCCGGATCAACTCGATCTGTCCCGGCACGGCGCGGACGGGGATGGTGGAGGACGTCGTAAGCGAGACCCCCGAGCTCCAGCAGGAGCTCGAACGGCTCCACCCCATCGGCCGGATCGCGGAGCCGGAAGAGATCGCCGAAGCGGCGCTCTGGCTGTGCACGGAGCGTGCGTCGTTCGTGCTCGGGACGGCGCTCTCCGTCGACGGTGGATACGTGGCGCAGTAGCGTGTCCACCGCGGCGCCCGGATCGGCGCGGCGAGTCGTTCCAGGCGAACGCAGGCGCAGGAGGGCAGGGTGGCTTTCGATCTCGTGATTCGCGGCGGCCTCGTGGTCGATGGATCGGGGACGGGCGCCTATCGCGCCGACGTCGGGATCCAGGGCGACCGGATCGCCGCGATCGGTCGTGTCGGCGGGCGCGGCCGTGAGGAGATCGACGCGGACGGGC
>JAUIMK010000443.1 GCA_030432735.1 bacterium | reverse complement strand
GCCGGAGCTCGAGCGACATCGCGCGATGCTCACGGATCTCCTGATGAGCGACCAGCCGAACCCGCCGGACGCGGATCGTCGGCAGACGGCGCTCGAGGACAACGAGCTGGTCGCGCTCGCGCGGCGTTACGACGCCGACGGCTCGCGGTTCCCGGGGCCGGCCGAGTCGTCCGCGCGCGGGCAGGACACGAGCTCGCGGGTGATCGACGTCGACCACCAGGCCTGCATCCTGTGCGACCGGTGCATCCGCGCCTGCGACGACGTGCAGAGCAACGAGGTCCTCGGGCGCTCCGGAAAGGGCTATTCGGCGCGGATCGCCTTCGACCTCGACCGGCCGATGGGTGAGAGCACGTGCGTCTCGTGCGGCGAGTGCGCGGCGGCGTGTCCGACCGGGGCGCTCGTGGATCGCGCGCTGCACGCCCCGCTGCGTCCGCGCGAGGACCTCGAGGCGGTGGACAGCGTCTGCCCCTACTGCGGCGTCGGGTGCGCGCTCACCTATCACGTCGATCGCGCCGCGAACGAGATCGTCTTCGCCGAAGGGCGGGAGAGTCCGGGGAGCCAGGGGCGGCTCTGCGTGAAGGGGCGCTACGGCTGGGACTACTCCGCGCATCCGCAGCGTCTCACGAAGCCGCTGATCCGACGCGACAGCGCCTATCCGAAGGGGCCGCTCTCGAAGGACGTACGCGGGGAGCACGATGGCCGCCGCAAGCCCGGCGGGATCGTGGACGATTCCGAGGTCCTGCCGGCATTCCGTGAGGCGACCTGGGAGGAGGCCCTCGACCTCGTCGCCGCTCGCCTGGGGGAGATCCGGGACCGCGACGGAGGAGACGCGCTGGCGGGCTTCGGGAGCGCGAAGTGCTCGAACGAGGAGGCCTATCTCTTCCAGAAGCTGGTGCGTGCCGGCTTTGGGACGAACAACGTCGATCACTGCACGCGGCTCTGTCATGCCTCGAGCGTGGCGGCGCTCCTCGAATCGATCGGCAGCGGCGCGGTCACGACGACCTACGGCGACGTCGAGAACGCGGGGGCGGCGCTGATCGCCGGCTCGAACACGACCGCGAACCACCCGGTCGCGGCGACCTTCTTCAAGCAGGCGCGCAAGAAGGGGACGAAGCTGATCGTCGTCGATCCGCGTCGCGAGACGATCGCGGACCACGCCGACTACCACTGCCGGATCAAGCCGGGGACCGACGTCGCCTTCTACAACGCGATGATGCACGTGATCATCGCGGAGGGTCTCGTCGACGAGGCCTTCGTCGCCGAGCGCACCGAGAACTTCGAAGCCCTGCGCGAGAAGGTCGCAGAATACGACCCCGAGCGCGCGTCGAAGATCTGCGGCGTGGACGCGGACACCATCCGCGAGGTCGCCCGGGTCTTCGGCGCGGCGGAGAACGCCATCCTCTTCTGGGGCATGGGCATCTCGCAGCACGTCTACGGCACGAACAACGCGCGGTGCCTGATCTCCCTCGCGCTGCTGACCGGCAACGTCGGGAAGTCCGGCGCCGGTCTCCATCCGCTCCGCGGCCAGAACAACGTGCAGGGAGCGAGCGACGCCGGGCTGATCCCGATGGTCTACCCCGACTATCAGCCGGTCGGCGATCCCGAGGTCCGCGCCAAGTTCGAAGCGGCCTGGGGCCGGTCGCTGTCGCCGGACCCGGGCCTCACGGTCGTCGAGATCACCCGCGCCGCGCTCGAGGGCGACGTCCGCGGCATGTACATCCTGGGCGAGAACCCCTTCCTCTCGGACCCGAACGTCAACAAGGTCCGGAAGGCCCTCGCGAATCTCGAGTTCCTCGTCGTGCAGGACATCTTCCTGACCGAGACCGCGGAGTTCGCGGACGTGATCCTGCCGGCGAGCGCCTATCTCGAGAAGGACGGGACCTACACGAACACGGATCGGCGCGTGCAGCTCGGTCGGCCGGCGCTGCGCCTCCCCGGCGAGGCGCGCCTCGACTGGCAGATCGTCCAGGAGGTCTCGAACCGTCTCGGCTACCCGATGGACTATCGGAGTCCGTCCGAGATCTTCGACGAGATGGCAGCGCTGACGGAGAGCTATGCCACGCTCAGCCACGAGAATCTCGGCCCCCACGGCAAGCTCTGGCCGAACCCGGATCCCGCGAGCCAGGAGGGGCCCGTGGTCCTCTTCGGCGACCGGTTCCCGACCGCGAACGGCAAGGCGAGGCTCGTCCCGGCGGAGTGGACGGCGGCCCCGGAGCTCCCGGACGACGACTACCCCTTCGTCCTCAACACGGGGCGGCTGCTGGAGCACTGGCATACCGGGGCGATGACCCGGCGGGCGCGGGCGCTCGATGCGATCGCGCCGGAGGCGTTCGCGGCGATCCATCCCGACGACGCCGCGGAGATCGGCGTCGCCGACGGCGAGCGCGTCACGATCGAGAGCCGTCGGGGGCGGATCCAGCTCGCGGCGAAGCTCACCACCCGGGAGAACAGGGGCTCCGTGTTCGTCCCCTTCCATTTCCGGGAGGCGGCCGCGAACCTGCTCACGCTCGACGAGCTCGATCCGGACGGAAAGATCCCGGAGTTCAAGTTCTGCGCCGTTCGCGTGACGCCCGCCGGCGACGACTAGCGCGCGTCGCCTCTCCCCCGCACCCGCGCCCAGTACGTGTCGAGATCCTGCCGGAGGCCCGGCGCGAGGAAGTAGAGGCCGATCAGATTCGCGAAGGACATCGCGAAGATCATCGCGTCGGAGAACTTGAGGATCGCGGCCAGCGTCGTCGCGCACCCGACGATCGCGCAGAAGCAATAGAAGAGGTTGAAGGCGAGGCGGATCCGTTTCGAGGGCCCGAAGAGGTAGACGCAGCCCTCGAGTCCGTAGTAGGACCACGAGATCAGCGTGGAGTAGGCGAAGAGGAAGACCACGACCGAGAGGACCGGCGGGAACCAGGTCACGACCTGGGCGAACGCCTTCGAGGTCAGCTCGACGCCGCTCACCGCGCCCGTGCCGAGCGCCGCCGGCTCGAGCCCCGTCGTGATGACGAGCGCAGTGATCGAGCAGACGATCACGGTGTCGATGAAGGGCTCGAGCATGGCGACGAAGCCCTGGGTGAGCGGCTCGCTCGTCTTGACCGCGGAGTGCGCGATCGACGAGGAGCCGATCCCGGCTTCGTTG
>JAUIMK010000442.1 GCA_030432735.1 bacterium | reverse complement strand
TTCTACGATCTCGAGAAGGGGACGGACGCCCTCGCCTACGTGAACGCGAACCTCCCGCTCCCGGTCTTCAAGACCCGCGACCGGGCCCGGAAGCAGCTCGTCGATCTGCTGACAGACGTCTTCGAGCGCCGGGCCCAGGATCCGGACAAGCACGCCGAGCTCTTCGACGTGCTGCTGTCGTTGAAGGACGAGAAGGGCGAACCCCGCTACACGGTCGACCAGATCACCGGCATGTTCATCTCGCTCATGTTCGCGGGTCACCATACGACCTCGGGCTCTGCGGCCTGGACGCTGATCGAGCTGCTCAAGAACCCGGACTGCATGAAGGCCGTCACGAACGAGATCGACGAGCTCTTCTCGGACGGCCGCGACGTCAGCTACCAGGCGCTTCGCGAGATCCCGCAGCTCGAGCACTCGATCATGGAGGCGCTCCGATTGCACCCGCCGCTCATCCTGCTCATGCGCAAGGTGATGTACGACTTCGAGTACAAGGGCTTCACCGTCCCGGCGGGCAAGCTCGTCGGCGTCTCTCCCGCGGTCTCGAACCGCATGCCCGAGTGCTTTCCCGACCCCGACCGCTTCGATCCGAGCCGCTACGAGAAGGGCCGCGAAGAAGACAAGCAGCTCTTCGCCTGGATCCCCTTCGGCGCTGGCCGACATCGCTGCGTCGGCTCCGCATTCGCGATGATGCAGCTGAAGGCGATCTTCAGCGCGCTGCTCCAGGACTTCGAGTTCGAGCTCGCGCAGCCGGCGGAGACCTACCGGAACGACCACTCCAAGATGGTCGTGCAGCTCCAGCAGCCTTGCCGGGCCCGCTATCGCCGCCGGGTCAAGGAGCGGGTCGACGCCCCGTCTCCGCGCGACGCGGGCACCGCGACCCGGACGGCCGACGCCGCTGGTGCGCGCGTCGAGGTCGACCTCGATCTCTGCCAGGGTCACACTGTCTGCGTGGCCGAAGCGCCGGAACTCTTCGGCTTCGACAAAGAAGAGCGCAAGGTGATCCTGCTCGGCGAGGACGTTCCCGACGAGCTGCGCAGGAAGGTCGAGCTCGCGGTCGAGCACTGCCCGACGCGCGCGTTGACGTTGAAGAACTGAACGATCGGAGTCCCGATCGGCTCGGCCCGCGTCCCCGGGCCGGCGCCCGCGGCGATCGATGCCCGGTCTCCGGCGCGGCGCGAGATCCACGACAGGAGAGAATCGAATGCCCAAGTTTTCGCGAGACGAGATGGAAGAGATGGTGAGCCGCTGGGTCGCCGCCAACGACAAGGCCGGGGAGACCGGTGACTGGTCGCATATGCCGGACTTCTTCACCGACGACGCGATCTACAGCTGGACGACGGGCCCGCAGTGGGACTTCGTCGCGAAGGGCAAGAAGCAGATCGCCGAGTGGGCCTTCGGAACCGAGATGTCCGGACTCGAGAAGTGGACCTACCCCTACATCCGCAAGCTGATCGACACGGAGAAGGGCGAGTTCATCGGCATCTGGCGCCAGGTCGCGCCGGTGAAGGACCCGGAAGGCAAGAACTACGAGATCCGCGGAACGGGGGGATCCTGGTTCCGCTATGCGGGGGACTTCAAGTGGTCCTGGCAGCGCGACTTCTTCGACCACGGCTGCGCCGGCGCGACCTTCGGCGCGATGGCGAAGAACGGCGATCTCACGCCGCGCATGCTCGAGCGCATGAAGCTCGGGTCGAAGATGCCGGGCTGGACGCGCGCACCCGAGGATTTCGACTGGATCGCGACGATGCCCGATCCGGAGGCCTGAGCGCGCCGTGAGCTCCGGCCGGGAGCGCCTCCCGGCCGGAGCTCGGTGTCGCCGGTTTTCGGACGTCGGCCTTCGGTCCGAGACCCCGCGCTGTAGACTCTGCGCGTGCCGCCGCTCCTGCTCGAACGCCCGAAGAAGCCTCGACGCCCGACGAGACCTGACGTCGAAGACCACCCGCCCTCGGACGGGCCTCGACGAGGCGGAAGCCTGCGGCCCCTCCTCCTCGCCTGCACGCTGATGGGCGTGCTCGGATGCGACGCTCCCCCCGACGAATCCGCGCTGCCCCGCCCCGCACGAGAAGAACGTCCGCCGAACGTCGTCCTCATCGTCGTCGACACCCTGCGCGCCGATCACCTGAGCCACTACGGCTACCCGCGTCCGACGGCCGCGCCACTCGACGCGTTCCGGGCGCAGTCGACGCTCTACACCCGCGCCTACTCGACCGCGCCCTGGACCGGCCCGAGCACCATCTCCATCCACACCGGCCTCTCCCCCGTCCGTCACGGCGCGAACGCCCACGGCGACGCGCTCCCCGCGGAGGCGGACACCCTCGCGGAGATCCTCTCGCAGGCCGGCTACCTCACCCACGGCATCTCGTACAACTACGAGGTCTCCGAGAAGACGGGCTACGACCAGGGCTTCGACGTCTTCGTCGACTACGACCGGGACGTCCTCGAGTACCCGGACATCGGCTTCATGCGTGAGCGGGTGCGCCGCTTCGCCGCCGAGCCGCCGGCACGCCCCTTCTTCCTCTATCTCCATCCGATGAACACCCACGGTCCCTACCGCGTGCCGGAAGAGCGCCAGTCCGCCCTGCTCGGTCGTCCACCGAGTCGCGCCTTCGAGTACTACGGCGAGATCATGTCGGCGATCCTGCGCGAAGGCGACGTCGCGCGTCGCGCCGACGTCTCGGAAGAGATGCTCGACAGCCTCGTCGACCAGTACGACGTGGCGATCCGCTACACGATGGAGGAGATCGCGGAGATGCTCGAAGCGCTCGAGTCGGCGGGCCTCCTCGAGAATGCGATCGTCGTCTTCACCTCGGACCATGGTGAAGAGCTCTTCGACCACGGTGGCTTCTCCCACGGCTACTCACTCTACGAGGAGGTGCTCCACGTCCCGCTCTACGTTCGGCGACCCGGCGTGCCGGGCGGTGGAACGGACGACCGGCTCGTCTCGGTGCTCGACGTCCTGCCCACCATCCTCGACGTCACGGATCTCCGCGAAGACCGCGATCTCGACGGCGTGTCCCTCGCGCCGGCGGACGGCGCGCCCCTGGCCGGGCGAGCCCTCGTCCAGCAGGCCGGCTGGACGAAGCGCGCCGTCGGCCGATCGGTCCTGCGCGGAAACGAACATCTGATCGCGCTCGAGCGGGCCTACGATGCGCCGGAGG
>JAUIMK010000075.1 GCA_030432735.1 bacterium | reverse complement strand
CGATCACGCGGAAGTTCCGCGGCTTCTTGTTGTGGCCCAGGATCGTGGCCTGGTACAGCTCTCGAAGGTCGTCCATCGTTGATTCTCGGCTCGGTCGAAACGCGTCAGGCGAAGCGCCTTCGGCTCGGCTGGAACCCCGGGTCCGCCGGGAGCCTCGCGCTTCGTCGGGAGGTCCTCGGCTATGAAAAGAGCTCGGCGGTCTTGACCAGGGCATCGACGAGTCGATCGATGTCCTCGCGGGTGTTGTAGAAGGCCAGGCTCGCCCGCGCGGTCGCGGGCACGCCCACTCGTTGCATCAGCGGCTGTGCGCAGTGGTGGCCGGCGCGGATCGCGACGCCTTCGCCGTCGAGGCAGGTCCCGATGTCGTGCGGGTGCGCGTCCTCGAGGACGAAGGAGAGCACGGCGGCCTTCTCCTTGGCGCGCCCGACGATCCGCAGGCCGGGCACGGTGTCGAGGCCCGCGGTCGCGTACTCGAGCAGCTCGTGCTCGTAGGCGGCGATCGCGTCCATGCCGATTCCGTCGAGGTAGTCGATCGCGGCGCCGAAACCGATGACGGACGCGATGTCCGGCGTTCCGGCCTCGAATTTCTGCGGGACCGGCGCGAAGGTCGTGCCGTCAAAGGAGACGACCTCGATCATGTCGCCGCCGCCCAGGAAGGGCGGCATCGCGTCGAGCAGCGGATAGCGGCCGTGCAGCACCCCTGCACCGCTCGGGCCGAACACCTTGTGTCCGGAGAAGGCGTAGAAGTCGGCGCCGATCGCGTCCACGTCGACGGGCTGGTGGGGAACCGCCTGCGCGCCGTCGACGAGCGTCGTGACGCCGTGCTCCTTCGCGAGCGCGACGAGCTCCGCGACCGGGTTGATGGTCCCGAGCGCGTTCGAGACGTGGGTGACGGCGAGGAGCTTCGTCCGCGGGCCGAGCAGGCTCGCCAGGTGGTGCACGTCGAGCACGCCGTCGTCGTCGATCTCGGCAACGCGGATCGTGGCGCCCTTGCGGTCGGCGAGCATCTGCCAGGGGACGATGTTCGCGTGGTGTTCCATCCAGGTGAGGACGATCTCGTCGCCCTCTCCGACGTTCACCTCGCCCCAGGTGCGCGCGACGAGGTTGATCGCCTCCGTCGCGTTCCGGACGAAGACGATCTCGCGTTCGTCCTTCGCGCCGATGAAGCGCGCGACCTTGCCGCGGACCGCCTCGTAGTCGCGGGTCGCGTCGGCGGAGAGCTGATAGACGCCTCGATGGATGTTCGCGTAGCGAGCCGAATAGAAGTCGCTCATCGCGTCGATGACGGCCTTCGGCTTCTGGGCGCTCGCGCCGCTGTCGAGGTACGTGAGCGGTCGCCCGCGCATCTCGGTCCCGAGGATCGGGAAGTCTTTGCGGATCCGGTCCACGTCGAGGGTCATGCGTCGGGCTCCTCGGGCGCGTTCTCGAGGGTGACTTCGAGGCGGGCGAGGGCTTCTTCGAGGCGCTCGGCGACGAGCGCGCGGGCGGACTCGTCGAAGAGGGCGTCGACGAAGGTCTGCGCGAAGCCGCGGGTGAGGACCCCGCGCGCCGTCGCTTCGTCGAGGCCCCGCGCGCGCAGGAAGAAGAGCGCGTCCTCGTCGAGCTGACCGATCGTCGAGCCGTGGCTCGCCTTCACGTCGTCCGCGTAGATCTCGAGCTGCGGCTTCGTGTCGATCGAGGCCCCCTCGGAGAGGAGGAGGTTCGGGTTGGACTGTCGCGCATCCGTCTTCTGGGCATCGGGTCGGACGATCACGCGGCCGCGGAAGACGCCGGAGGCGCGGTCCGCGAGGACGCCTCGATACTCCTCGTCGCTCTCGCAGTGCGGTGCGGCGTGCTCGACGGTCGTGAAGTGGTCGTGGTGGGCGTCGCCCTGGCCCAGGAAGAGGCCGTAGAGGCCCGCCATTCCGCCGGTCGCCTTCATCGAAGCGTCGACCTCGCTCCGGACGAGACCTTCCGAGAGGCACAGCACGTGGGACGCGAAGCGGGCGTCGCGCTCGAGCGAGGCGCGGGTCTGCGAGATCTGTACGCGGCCGGCGGACCCCGACTGGATCTCGGCGCCGACGATCTTCGCGTTCTCCGCGAGATGGAACTCGGAGACGACGCTCGTGAAGCCGGGGGCATCGCCGACGGTCGCGTGCTCGAAGACGACCATGCCTTCGCTGCCCTTGCCGGCGATCAGCAGCAGACGCGCGAAGCACGCGCTCGGTCCTTCGTTCGTTCCGGTCGCGAGGGAGAGGATCCGGAGAACACGCCCCGGGCGCGTGTTCGGATCGAGCGCGACGACCGCGACGTCTTCGAAGAGGCCCGCGTTCAGCGCGGCCATCGCATCGGTCTTCGGATCCACGAGGGTGCCGAGCTTCTCCGCCACGAGCTCGGGGATCTCGGTGGCCGCTTCGAGGAGCGAAAGCACGCGCACGCCGGCCGGGAGGTCGGCGCGGGTGGCACCCGATCGGACGATGCGGCCATCGACGAAGAGGAGATCCGCACCGAAATCCGCCACGCGCGGATCGTCGAGGATCGCTTCGTCGATCGCTCCGGCCGGGCCGACGCGATCGAAGGTCAGGCCGCTGAGACGAGCGGGATTCGTTCCCTTCCAGCGCTCGTCCCGGCGTGTCGGCAGGCCGCGCTCATCGAACGCGGCGAGTCCCTCGCTGCGAAGGGCGGCGAGCCGGGAGGCCAGGGTCGGAGACGGGACGTCCACGGCGCGCTCGGTGAGCGCCGCCCTCGCCCGGTCGACGGCATCGACGAAGGCGCTCACGACGAAGCCCCCTCCTCGGCGATGCCTTCGATCCAGCCGTAGCCCTTCTCTTCGAGCTCGAGGGCGAGGCTCTTGTCGCCGGACTTGACGATGCGACCGCCGGAGAGGACGTGGACGTGGTCCGGCACGATGTAGTCGAGGAGTCGCTGATAGTGCGTGATCACGAGCATCGTCCGCTCGGGGGAGCGCATCTGGTTGACGCCGTTCGCGACGATGCGGAGTGCGTCGATGTCGAGCCCCGAATCCGTCTCGTCGAGGATGCAGAACGAAGGCTCGAGCAGGAGCATCTGCAGGATCTCGTTGCGCTTCTTCTCGCCGCCGGAGAAGCCTTCGTTGATCGCGCGGGACATCATGTCCTCGGGCATCTCCACGAGCTTCATCTTCTCCTTAAGGAGCGTGAGGAAGTCGATCGCGTCGAGCTCGTCGAGGCCGCGATGTTCGCGGACCGCGTTCACCGCCGTGCGCAGGAAGTAGTTGTTGGCGACGCCCGGGATCTCGACCGGATACTGGAACGCGAGGAAGACGCCGGCGCGGGCGCGGATCTCCGGCTCCATCTCCGTCAGGTCCTCTCCCTTGAAGCGGACCTCGCCTTTCGTGATCTCGTACCCGGGCTTGCCGACGAGCACGTTCGAGAGCGTGCTCTTGCCCGAGCCGTTCGGCCCCATGATCGCGTGGACTTCGCCCGCGCGGAGCTCGAGGTCGATCCCCTTCAGGATCGGCGTGTCGCCGGCATTGGCGTGGAGGTTCTTGATCGAGACTAGGGGTGCTTCGGACATCGTTCGTGGATTCCTGGGATGGGGTGGGGCGCGGGGCGAGGCGGTTCGTCGGGCGGCGCCGAAGGCGCCGACCGCGGACGTTTCGGACGCTCCTACCCGACGGCGCCTTCGAGGCTGACGGAGAGCAGATTCTGGGCTTCGACGGCGAACTCCATCGGGAGCTCCCGGAGGACCTCCTTGCAGAAGCCGTTCACGATCATCGAGATCGCGTCTTCCTCGCTCATGCCGCGCTGGCGGCAGAAGAAGAGCTGGTCGTCGCTGATCTTCGACGTGGTCGCTTCGTGCTCCACCGTCGCGGTCGGGTTGCTCGCTTCGAGATAGGGGAAGGTGTGGGCGCCGCACTTGTCGCCCATCAGCAGCGAGTCGCACTGGCTGTAGTTCCGAGCGCCGTGCGCCTTCGGCCCCATGCGCACGAGGCCGCGGTAGCTCTGGTCACCGTGCCCCGCCGAGATGCCCTTCGAGATGATCGTGCTCGAGGTGTTCTTCCCGATGTGGATCATCTTCGTGCCGGTGTCGGCCTGCTGCCTGTTGTTGGTCATCGCGACCGAGTAGAACTCGCCGACGGATTCGTCGCCGATCAGCAGACAGGACGGGTACTTCCACGTGATCGCCGAGCCGGTCTCGACCTGGGTCCAGGAGATCTTCGACTTGTGGCCGCGACACGCGCCGCGCTTGGTCACGAAGTTGTAGATCCCACCGACGCCGTTCTCGTCGCCCGGATACCAGTTCTGGACCGTCGAGTACTTGATCTCGGCGCGATCGAGCGCCACGAGCTCGACGACGGCGGCGTGGAGCTGGTTCTCGTCGCGCTGGGGGGCGGTGCAGCCCTCGAGATAAGACACGTACGCGTCGTCGTCGGCGATGAGCAGCGTTCGCTCGAACTGTCCGGTGCCCGCGGCGTTGATCCGGAAATACGTCGAGAGCTCCATCGGGCAGCGCACCCCCTTCGGGATGTAGGCGAAGGAGCCGTCGCTGAAGACCGCGGCGTTCAGGCAGGCGAAGAAGTTGTCGGAGTAGGGGACGACGCTCCCGAGGTACTTCTTGACCAGGTCCGGGTGGTTCTCGACGGCTTCGGAGAAGGAGCAGAAGATGATGCCGTGCTTCTCGAGCTCGGCCTTGAAGGTCGTCGCGACCGACACGCTGTCGAAGACCGCGTCGACGGCGATTCCGTTGAGGCGCTTCTGCTCGAGGAGCGAGATGCCGAGCTTGTCGTAGGTCTCGCGCAGCTCCGGATCGAGGTCGTCCAGGCTCTCGATCTTCTTCTGCTGCTTGGGCGCCGAGTAGTAGACGATGTCGTCGTAGTCGATCTCCGGATACGAGACCTTCGCCCAGTCGGGGGCGGCGCCCTCTTCCTCGAGCATCTCGCGGAAGCGCCGGAACGCCTTCAGGCGGTACTCGAGGAGCCACTCGGGCTCGTTCTTCTTCGACGAAATCAGCCGGACCACGTCCTCGGTCAGGCCGGGGGCGACGCGGTCCTCTTCGATGTTCGTGACGAAGCCGTACTTGTAGTCCTGCTTCGCGAGCTTCTCGAGATCGGGATTGGCACCGGCCATGGGGAATCTTTCCGTTCGGGTTCAGGTACGCTCGAAACTAACGTTCCGGCGAGGGGGATGACGGCGACGAGGGCGACGAGGGGGAGGAAGAAGGCGCCGCTGCGGGGGCGCGGTCGATCTGGAGGGTGGCGCCCGTCGTACCGAGACTCGCCGTATTGCCGCGGACGAGATCGGCGAGGGTGATGCCTTCGAGGGCGCGCTCGACCACGCGGTTGATCTGCTGCCAGGGCTCGCGAACGACGCAGGCGCTCTCGTGGGAGCAGACGGCCGGGCCCACCGCGCAGTCGGTCAGCGCGAGCGGCCCCTCGAGCACGCGGATCATCTCGGCGACCGGGAGGTCTTCGGGATCCCGCGCGAGGGCGTATCCACCCTTCGAGCCGCGCTGGGACGAGAGCAGCCCCTCCTTGGCGAGCGCCTTCAGGATCTTGCTCACCATCGGGACCGGCAACTCCGAGCCCGCCGCGAGCTCGCGCGCGTTCTGGGGCACCGGCGACGGCTCGCTGGCCAGCCGCGCCATCAGCACGATTCCGTAGTCGGTCGTCTTGCTGAGCTTGAACAAGGGGGTCGTCCTTCGGGTCCGGGTCCGGGTCCGCAACGGTCGGCCGGAGCGGGTGCCGTCCGGCCGAACCCCGTTTCGGAACGCGCGGACTATATCGGACCAGAACGGTACTGTAAATACAGGACCACAATTGTCCTGTATTTCCGTAAACGTCTGAAATTAATGGGGAAAATAGATTCCCGCTGGAATTCCGCGGCGCGTCGGCGGCCGTTCGGCTGGGACGGTCGGGCGCCGACGGTTGCCTCGGCCGGCCTCAAGCGCGGGCGGAATCAGGGGAAGCAGTGCCCCAGACGCGCCGCCAGATCACCCGGCGGAGACACGATCAGCGTCACCCGCGCGGTGCTCCCGTCGAGGAGGCTCGACTCGATCCGGCCGCCCTCCACCTCGATGCAGTCCCCGGCGTCCATGCGGACCCGGCGTTCGCCGGTCCGGAGATCGACCTCGCCGTGTTCGACGAGGAGGATCGCGCGCTGCCGTGGAGCCAGATCGAGCGTCGGCAGGACGTGCTCGCGAGACAGGTCGAGCTTCCAGACGCCGATGTCGGGGCGTGCCTCCTGCGGCCCTCGACTAACATCGAACGACGGAGGCGTCGAGTTTCCCTTCGCGAGGTCGGCATCCTTGGATCGGCCGTTCTGGGGCGTCTCGACGGCGATTTCGGGGGTCTCTTCGTCGAAGCGATCCCGGATCAGCTCCTCGGGACGGCAGCCGAGTCCCTTCGCGATCTTCAGAAGGACCGCGACGGTCGGCACCATCTGGCGAGCCTCGACCTTGTGGATCGTGCTCGCTGCGACACCGCTGCGTGTCGCGAGCTGCTGGAGCGTCAGGCCGTCGGCGGATCGACAGGACCTGATCTGGTTCGCCATGTCCGCGAGCGCGCGGCTGGTATCGAACATCTGACATCTCCTGTCCCGGAGCTCGCCCAAGCCGTCGGGAAGGGGTCGTCGGACGTGACCGATCCGACACGGCTCATCCTAGGCAGGAAATGCGCGGATGAGCCGACATTTCATTGGACTATATCAAGCGGAGAGTCCGATTCCGAGTGGCTGTCAGTCGTCCTTTTCCACAGGCGGCGGCTCGTCCGCGCTCGCGAATCGAGCGAGGGGAAGGAAGAGCGGGAGGCCGTCGTGGGGCCAGTCGACCGGGGGCGTCTGGAGGCGACCCGGACTCGCGATTCGCGAAACGCCCATCCGGGACCACGCGGACGGAATCGGGATCACCGCCGAACGCTCGACGCTAGGCGAGTCCGTCTCCGGGTCGTCGTCGGGCCCGTCTTCACGAACTTCACCGAAACCGGCGACGCAGACGTTCGAGAGATGACCGGAGAAGGGCTCGAGGGCGCGGACGAGGGCATTCTCGGACGCGACCGGCATCAGCCGCAGGAACCGGCCGAGCGGCGCCGGGCGGGGCCGGGCATCCGGCTCGAGCACGACCGTGTGCTGCGAGCCCTCGAATAACATCCCGGAGCCCGCGCTCGCGCGCATGCGCGCTTCGCTCCGTTCCTGGGCGATCGCGACCGATCGTTCGATCTCGAGGTCGCCGCGCGGGAGCGTTCTCGACACGTGTTCGAGCGCTTCGTGGACCGACTCGGCGAACCGCGCCGTCTCGTCGTCGTCCCAGCCGACCAGGTAGACCACGACCGGGGAGAGGCAGCCCGATTGGTCCCAACGCGCCACGTCGAGGGCGATTCCGGAAGCCACCGGGGCGAACTCGGCTTCGCGGAGCGCCGGTCCGAGGACGCCGATCGAGAATCGATGGCCGTAGCCCACGAAGCGCTGGCTCGGGCGAAGCCGGCGGGAGATCGACGCGAGGGTCTCGTCGGCACCGGTCGCGACGACGCAGGGCGCCGCGAGCGCAGCGCCCTGCGCCATCGCGTCGTCTGCGGGAAAGGCGAGGGGCTCGAAGGCCGCGGCGAGACCTTCGTCGCGCTCCGCGAGGGAGCGCGCGAGGAGTCGGGCGGTGACCGGGTCCTTCTTCGTCTCGCGCAGCAGGACGGGGGATCCGACGACCAGGGGCAGCAGCGCCGAGAGGAGGGTCGGCATCGGCAGCGCCCCCCCCGCGATCACCGTCGTCCACTCGAAGGGTACGAGGGCGCGCCGGCCGCCCAGACGAGCGCCGCCGATCTCACGCTCGGCGCATGCAACGAAGTCGGCCGGGCGCCAGGCGCGCAACGCGCCGTCGAGCCCCTCGACGATCGTCGCCGCGGCGAAGGGCGTCGTCTCCGCCAGCGCCGCGGCGAGCTCCCGGCGCCACGGCGAGTCGGGGCGGGTCCAGTCGTCGAGCACGCGGGCGACCGCGTCCAGTCTTTCGTCGAAGCGGCGGCGGGCGAGGTGCTCCCCCGCGACGCGCAGGCGCCCCTCGGCGGCGCGTACACGCTCGGCTCCCTCGTCGGGCCAGTCGATCTCGAGCCGGGTCAAGATCCACTCCCCAGGCGCGAAGCCTCGAGCATCACGTCCGTCGCGATCGAGCAGCCCCGCGCCTCGGCGCCTTCCTCGCGACCGATTACGTCGAAGCCGATCACACGGCCCGATGCGTCCCGGATCGCGCGGCCGAGGTCCGCGGTCTGGATCGCCGCGACGCTCCCGGTGTTCGCGAGATCGTGGATCACGATCATCCCGACCTCGCCCGTCGCGACGTCGCGTCCGCTCTCCGGATCGACGAAGCGCACGCGGGTCCACGGCGGCGCTTCCTTGCGGCGGGGCCCACGCGGGTCGACGAGGGTCGAGTCGTAGAACTGACTGCCGAGCTCGGTCATCCCGTACTGGTTCACGACGGCGCCCTCTTCCAGCCCGAATCGCCCGGCGATCTCCGCGCGGAGCACGTCGCGGGGCACGCTGCGGCTGCGGCCCTTGAAGCCGCCGGTCTCCATGACCCGCGAGCCGGCGGGCAGCCGCCAACGTTCGTCGCCGGCCGTCGCCGGATCGTCGAGGAAGTGCACGAAGGCGAAGCTCGTGCCGGCGACGACGAGCGGTCGTTCCGCGTTCCGGGCGCGCTCCGCCGCGGCTTCGAAGGCAG
Source organism: bacterium (assembly GCA_030432735.1). Classification (GTDB taxonomy): domain Bacteria; phylum Myxococcota_A; class UBA9160; order UBA9160; family UBA4427; genus UBA4427. The sequence continues at coordinate 8,699 of JAUIMK010000075.1, read as the reverse complement.
CGAGGTCGAGCCGCCCGTCGCGCAGGTCGTAGGCGCTCTCGGGGCTCCCCTCGGCGCGGCGGAGGGTCTCGAACATGTGGGTGAGGGACGAGTCCGGAGCTTCGTCGGGACCCGGGGCCAGGAAGCGCATCTCCGGGGCGGTGCCGACGAGTCCGGGGAGGAACGAGCGGCGCAGGCTCGCGAGCAGCGACGCTTCGTAGAGGGCCAGCGTGTCGAGATGCAGCTCGCCGCGTCGATCGACGCTCGTTCCGCTCGTGCGAAAGATCTTCGTCGTGTCCGCTTCGGGAAAGCAGCGGAGCGTGAACTCCTTGAAGGCGCCCGTCGGGACGGGCGGGATCTCCTCGACGCGGGCGACCTCGTCTGGCGTGCGCTCGAGCGACCTACACAGTCTCGCGTAGGGCGGGCAGGCCGCGAACTGGAATCGGAAGAGGGCCAGGGCGAGGCGCTCGAAGCGTTCGGAATCCGGCGCGGGCGCCGGCTCGGTCATCCAGGCCAGGAGCTCGCGCTCGATTTCGTCGCGAGCCCTGCGATCGGCGACGCCTGCTTCGCTCACGACGCCGTGCCCTGCGCGAGCACCTCACCGATCGCGTCGCAGGCGAGGTGGATCGCGGCGCGGTCGATGACCAGCGGCGGCGTCAGTGAGAGCACACGACCGCCGTCGCCGGAGGGGAGCAGAACGAAGCCGCGTTCCAGCAGTCGCGTCGTCGCCGCGAGGGCGATCTCCGGGCGCGCGCACTCGATCCCGATCATGAGGCCACGGCCGCGAACGTCGACGACCGCCTCGAGGCCGGCGAGCTCGCTGCCGAGCCGATCGAGGACCTCGGCACCGAGCTTCGCGGCGCGGGCCGGCAGGTCGAGGCGCGCGGAGACGTCGAGGGAGGCGAGCGCGGCGGCGCAGCTGGCGGGATGGCCGAGGAAGGTCTGGGTGTGGAGCGCCTCGCCCTCGGAGCGCGGCCAGGCATCGAAGACCCGCGCCAGCCCCATACAGGCGGAGAGCGGCATGCCCGAGGCGAGCCCCTTCCCGACGCAGAGCAGGTCGGGGACGATGCGCTCGTGGTCGCAGGCGAAGACCTCGCCGGTCCGGCCGAGGCCGGTGTAGATCTCGTCGGCGATCAAGAGCCAGCCCGACTCGTCGCAGATCTCGCGCAGCCCGCGAAGAAAGCCGTCTCTCGGGACGCGCTCGCCGCCGCGGCCCTGGACCGGTTCGACGATGACCGCGCCGATCTCGCCGCTCGCTTCGGCGGCGACGCGACGAACCGCGTCGAGGTCGTCGTAGGGAACGAAGCGCGTGGCCCCGGGGAGGCGCGCGCGGAAGGGCTCGCGGAAATCCGCGCGCCACGTCACGTCGAGGGCGCCCAACGAGAGGCCGTGATAGGCGCCCTCGAAGGCGAGCAGGCCGGCGCGCCCGGTCGCGAGCATCGCGGTCTTGATCGCGGTCTCCACCGCGTCCGATCCCGAAGAGGACAGCACGGCCCGCACGTCCGTCGCGTCGCTCGACGCCCCGCGCGGATAGAGCTCGGTCAGCGCCTCGAGCAGCTCGACCTTCACCCGCGGTGGATGCACGTCGCCCATGCCGTGGAGGAGGCGGGTCGCCTGGGAGGCGACGGCCGCGGCGACCTCGGGATGGGCGTGGCCGACGTTGGCCACGCCGAAGGCGGCGGTGAGATCGACGAAGCGGTTGCCGTCGACGTCCCAGAGCTGCGCGCCCTGGGCGCGGTCCCAGAAGATGGGGACGGGATCGAGGGCGGTCACGTTGCGGCTCTCGACGCGTGCGAGGCGCTCCGCGAGGGCGCGGGACGCCGGTCCCGGCACCGGGGTCACGAGGGCCGGCGGAAGCGTGGCGATCGGGTCGGCGTGCTCGTCGCTGTCGGAGCGCGGGGCGGTCATCGGAATCGGATCCTCGTTCCGGCGCGGGCGCCGTCGCGCGGAACGCGCGAGGCGCCTCGGTGGACGGAACGGCCAGGGGGGAGGGCGCGGAGAATAGGGGAAGCGGCCTATTCTCGGGATCGGGACGGGTGACCCGGACGCGCGGGGAGCGGCCGTGGGCTCGTCCCGGAGGAGCGCGTATGCGAGCAGGAGGAGAGCGGGTCTACGTGGCCCTCGGTGCGAATCTCGGTGATCGGGAAGCGACCTTCGCGGCGGTCCTCGCCGCCTTCGAGCGCGAGCCGGACCTGCGTCTCGTGGCCGCCTCCGGCATCTACGAGACGCCGCCGCTCGGGCCGCCCGGGCAGGGCCCGTACCTGAATGCGGTCGTGGCGCTCCATGCCTGGCTCTCTCCGCTCGCGCTGCTCGAGCGGCTGCAGGCGATCGAGTCGGCGCTCGGGCGGGATCGCGGGCCGGACGCCGTGCGCTGGGGGCCGCGGGCGATCGATCTCGACCTGCTCTTCTTCGGGGATCGGTGCGTCTCTCTGCCCGACCTCGAGCTGCCCCATCCGCGCCTGCACGAGCGGGCCTTCGTCCTCGTTCCGCTCGCGGACGTCGCTCCGGAGCTCGTCCATCCGGTTCGGGGCGGCAGCGTGGAGGCCATGCTGGCCGCGCAGGGGCGGATCGAGGAGATCATGTCCCGCCCGCGACCCGAGGGTTGGCCGGGAGCGCGCTGATCGGGGAAGGGCCGTATCCTCTCCGGATGGCGATCGCAGCGGTCAGCATCTCTCCCCTGGGCGTGGGGCTCTCGGTGTCCGAATACGTCGCGGCGGCGATCGAGGTCCTCGAGGCGCAGGATCGGGTCGTCTGGCAGCTCGATTCGATGTTCACGACGCTCGAGGGGGAGCCGGACGATCTCTTCGAGGTGATCCGCGCGATGCAGGAGGCGGTCTTCGCGGCGGGGGCCGAGCGGGTCGGGACCGTGATCAAGATGGACGATCGGCGGGACCGGACCGTGACCATGGCGGAGAAGGTGGCGTCGGTGGAGGCGAAGCGGGCGCGCTCGTCAAAAGGTGACTAGCAGAGTCGGGAAATTGCTGCCGTCATCCGACTGAGGTACTCAGGAATCCACGCCCGCCGGTCGACGGAGCCGGAAGCCCCCCTGACGGCTCGCGCTGGAGATCCCTGTGTCGCTCTACTCGATCGATGCTCTCGACGGAAAACCCTTCAAGGACGAGGTCTTGAGCCTCGTGGACCGCGACGCCATGGAAGAGCGGAGCGCCCTCGAAATCCTTAGCTGGGCGGTAGAGAATTTTCATCCCCGCCTCACGATCTCCGCCTCCTTCGGTGCGCCGGAGGGGATGGCGCTGATCGACATGCTCCACGGGATCGACCCGTCGACCCGGGTCTTCGTGCTCGACACGGGGCGCCTCCATCCCGCGACCTACGACCTGATCGACCGCATCCGGGATCGCTACGACAAGAACGTCGAGGTCGTCTTCCCGAACGCCGAGGAAGTGCAGGAGATGGTTCGCGATGCCGGCATGAACCTCTTCTACGCATCCCACGAGGAGCGGAAGCGCTGCTGCCGGATCCGCAAGGTGCTGCCCATGCGCCGCCACCTCGCCGGCTTCGACGCCTACGTGACGGGGCTGCGGCGGGAACAGAACGCGAACCGCGCGAACGCGCGAAAGGTCGAGATCGACTCCGCGAACGGGGACCTGGTCAAGATCAACCCCCTCGCCGACTGGACCCACGCGCAGGTGATGGACTACGTCACCGAGCGCGCGATCCCGATCAACCGCCTCCACCAGCAGAACTATCCCTCCGTCGGCTGCGAGCCCTGCACCCGCTCCGTCGCCCCGGGAGCGGACCCGCGCTCCGGGCGCTGGTGGTGGGAGAGCGACGACACCAAGGAGTGTGGTCTCCACGTGGCCGACCCGGAAGAGGCGGAAGGCTCGGGGATCTGAGCCGGCGGCGCGGGGCCGCGCGGAGCGGCCCGTTCGCCCGCGGATCCGAGGCCGCGGGGTCCGGGCGCCGGGCCCGATGCGGGCGCTCGCCCACGCCGCGCGGGGCGTCGCGATCCCGCGACGTTGCCGCCGTTCTTGCGCGCGGGTGATCCCCGGGAGACTCAAGCCCTCGGCGATCCGTGCCGATCCTCCTGCCTGGAACGCGGGATCGAGGCGTGCCTCGCGGCCGCTTCGCTCGCGGAGGAGTCGGATCGATGGCGACCGGGTTTGTACGACGAACGAGACCGATCGACGTCCTCGGCTGGCTGTGTCTCGTCGGGACGCTCCTGCTGACGTCCTTCGTGGAAGTCGTTCCTGCGGACGAGTCCGAGGAGGCGATGATGAGCATCGACCCGGCCCTCGTGGCGCCCGCCGCGCCGCCGCCGGCGGCCCCGCCCGCCGCGGCGCCCCACGTCGTCCATCTGAACACGCGCGGCTACAACTACGGTCCGCCGCCCGAAGAGATCGACGAGGCGGCGATGCGCTACGAACGTCCGGCCGGACCGGGCGCCCCCGCTTCGCCCACGCCCACGCCGTCCCGCTGAGTCCCGTCCGCGCGGACTGCTAGCATTGCGCCGCTTCTGAGTGGCCGGCGATCCGGTCGTCCCGCGATGGACGACCGACCGCGCGAGGGCGGCTCGATCGCGTTCCCCGCTTCTGCGCCGAGCGGGGTCTTCGCATCGTGACCACCCCGGGTGGCGTCGCGCCCTGCCTGCGAGGCCCGGCCCGATGGATCCCGATACGACGAGGCGCACACGACAGATCACCGGCACCGCCGCCGCGATCTGGGCGATGCTCGCGATCGGCCTTTCGATCTTCTCGCTGATCTCGCCGCGTCCGGGCCCGCAGCTCCCGGTTCGCACCTCGATCATCGCCGGGGTCGCCGTCGTCCACGCGATGAGCGATGCCGCCGCCGCCGCGGGGATCGAAGAGGGCGACCAGCTGCTCTCCGTCGACGGCGTACCGGCGATCCAGGCGATCTGGGACCCGGCGCTCGAAGCGGACGTCGTCGACACCTACCGCCTGCTCAAGCCCGACGGCACGGTCCTGACCGCGTCGCTCCCGCCGGTGCGCGCCGGCGACGTCGAGAAGACCGGCGACGTGCTGCTCCATCTCGGGCTGCTGCTCGTGAGCTCGCTCTATCTCGTGGTCGCGCTGACGGTCTGGTGGACGCGGCAGGCGAGCAAGGAATCCTGGGCGCTGCTGCTCTACTGCTCGGTGATGTCGGTGCTGCTCTCGTCGGCGATCCGCGTCGACATCATCCCCTGGGCGCCGACCCGCGTACTCGCGACCCTGCCCTTCCTGGGCGCGACGACGTTCCACCTCTTCACGACCTATCCGATCGAACCGTCCTGGATCGTGAAGCGGCGACGCATCCGCATGATCCCCTACCTCGTCGCCGGCGCGATCTTCTTCTCGGTGCTCACCCAGTCCGCGATGGGGATCCCGCCGACCTGGGTCGCGACCGCCGCCTTCGTCTTCGGTATCGGCACGAGCATCGCGTCGATCGCCATCCTCGCGACCGGCCGCGGCGAAGCACGCCAGGCGGGCATCGGCGACCGCGCGGACCTCATGCTCCTCGCCGGACTCGTGAGTCTGCTGCCCGCGCTGCTCGCGCTGATCGTGGAGTGGGTCGTCCCGACGAGGCTGCCCTGGTACGTGGCGCTCCTCTGGGTCGGCTTCTTCCCGGTCGCCGTCGGCTACGGCATGGTCCGCCGACAGCTCTTCGAGCTCCGCCTCGCCGCGAAGTCGAGCGCGGCCTACGGTGCCGCCTCCCTCGCCATCACCGGCGTCTTCGCCTTCATCATCACCTTCGCCGACGAGGTGGTCGAACAGTACGGCGTCGACGAGCGCAACGTCCAGGTCGTCCTGCTCTTCCTGGCGATCCTCGCGTTCAACCCGCTGCGCGAACGCATGCAGGGTCTCGTCGACAACTTCTTCGATCGCGATCGCTCCCAGTACCGGCTGGCGGTGCGCGAGATCTCGGAAGCGATGGTGTCGATGCTGTCGATGAACGAGATCGGCGATCGGATCCTGGCGGCGCTGACGGACACGATGGGCGTGTCGCGGGCGATGGTGCTCCTCTTCGACGACGGCGATCGCGTGCTCCGCGCTTCGGCCTGGCGGGGAGACTGGGATCAGGAAGACATCGACACCGAGATCCCGTCGGACCATCCGATCTGGAAACACCTCTGGATGCGGCGCGAAGAGCTCGCCCGCCAGGACTTCGACGACGATCCCGATCCGGAGAAGCGCGAGAGCTGCTGGGACATCTACGACACCCTCGAGGTCGAGCTGCTGGTTCCGATCCTCTTCGGCGTGGACCTGCTCGGCGTCATCGCCGTCGGACGCAAGCTCTCCGGCGAACGCCTCGCGACCGACGACCGCCAGCTCCTGCGGACCCTCGCGAACCAGAGCTCGATCGCGATCGAGAACGCGAAGGCCTTCGACGAAATCGCCAAGCTGAACGAGAGCCTCGAGATGCGCGTCGAGGAGCGGACGCGCGAGCTGCAGGACACGCAGAACCAGCTCATGCAGAGCGAGAAGCTGAAGAGCCTCGGTCAGCTCGTCGCCGGCGTCGCCCACGAGCTGAACAACCCGATCGGGTTCGTCCACGCGAACCTCCAGCTGATCGACGAGTTCGTGGACAAGGCGGCGACCGCGCGCGACGCCGGGCGAAGCGAGGAGGCGGACCGCCACAGGGAAGCGATCAAGAAGCTCCTCGCGCGGAGTCGCGAAGGCACCGAACGCGTCAAGCAGATCGTGATGGACCTGCGCACGTTCTCGCGGATGGACCAGGCCGACCTCCAGACCGCACAGCTCACCGACGAGATCGACCGCACCCTCGCGCTGATGGAGCCGCAGCTCAAGGGATCGATCGAGGTGGTCCGGGACTACCAGCCGATCCCCGAGGTGCGCTGCTTCCCGGGGCAGCTGAACCAGGTCTTCCTGAATCTCCTGATGAACGCCTGCGACGTCCTGGAGGACGGCGGCACGATCACGATCCGCACCCGCCCGACGGCGGAAGGCGTCCGTCTCCGCTTCGAGGACACCGGTCCGGGCATCCCGCCCGAGGTCGCGTCACGGATCTTCGACCCCTTCTTCACGACGAAGGAGATCGGGAAGGGAACGGGTCTCGGGCTGTCGCTCTCCCACGGGATCATCGAGCGCCACGGCGGTCGCATCCAGATCCTCTCGGAGCCCGGCCGCGGCGCGATCTTCGAGATCGACCTGCCGCTCGAAGCGCCCGAGATCGACGAAGAGGAAGAAGAGCCGGAAACCGGGAGTCCCGCGCGGGCGGTGTGACGGAGAGCGGGTCCGGGCGTAGACTCGGGCGCTCTCGAATCAGGAGACCTCCCCATGAAGCTCGGACTCGTCGCCGGTTATTCCCCCGCCACCATGAGCGTCCCGATGGACCTGATCAAGGAGGCCGAGGGGCTCGGCTTCTCGTCGGTCTGGACGGCCGAAGCCTGGGGCTCCGACGCCGCGACGCCGGCGGCCTGGATCCTCGCGCTGACCGAGAAGATCAACGTCGGTACGGCGATCATGCAGATGCCCGGCCGGACGCCGGCGATGACCGCCATGACGGCGATGACCCTCTACGCCATGTCGGGCGGCCGCTTCATCCTCGGTCTCGGGCCGTCGGGTCCGCAGGTCGTCGAGGGTTGGCACGGCGTGCCCTACGGACGTCCGCTGACTCGGACCAAGGAGTACATCTCGATCATCCGCACGATCCTCGAGCGGAAGGAGAAGCTCCAGCACCAGGGCTATCACTATCAGATCCCGTACACCGGCGAGGGCGCGTCGGGTCTCGGCAAGCCGCTCAAGAGCATCCTGCACGGTGATCCGGCGCTCAAGATCTACACGGCGTCGATCTCTCCCGCCGGCATGAAGTGTGCGGGCGAGGTGTCGGACGGCGTGTTCCCCGTCTGGATGAACCCGGAGCGCTACGACATCTTCGAGGAGTCGTTGAACGAAGGCTTCGCCGCGGCGGGGGGCGGCAAGTCCCTCGACGACTTCGAGATCGCCCCCTTCTGCACCGTCGTCCTGAACGACGATCTCGAGAAGGCCCGCATGCCCGTGAAGGGCAACCTCGCGCTCTACATCGGCGGCATGGGCGCGCGCGACAAGAACTTCTACAACGACTACTGCAAGCGCCTCGGCTATCCGGACGCCGCGAAGGAGATCCAGGATCTCTTCCTCGACGGCAAGAAGGCCGAGGCCGCCGCGGCGGTGCCGGATCAGCTGGTCGACGACGTCGCCCTCGTCGGTTCGGCGGACCGCATTCGCGATCGACTCCAGGCCTGGAAGGCCGCGGGCGAGAAGCGCCACGTCGGCTCGCTGCTCGCGGGCACCGGCCAGCCCGAGGCGCTTCGCGTCCTCGCGGAAGAGGTGCTCTAGTCGGTCAGCCGTCCGCTTCGCAGTGCTTCTGGACCTGGCGCAGGGTCGCGTCGACGTACTCGATGACGAGCTTCTGTACGTCCAGGCGCGGCACGACTTCGCCGATCACGGCGATCGAGTTCGTCGCGACGACCTTCATGCCGACCCGCGTGCGGGGGCCCGTCTCGTCGCTCTCGTCGTGCAGCGTGAGGGTCTGCTCGAAGGCCATCGAACCGATGGTGATCCGGCTCGTGAAGCGGTCCTGCCCGTCGGCGCGCAGGACGTCCTCCTTCAGCACGAGCGGGACGCGACCCAGCCTGAATCGCCAGCGCGTGGTGCGCAGCGAAGGCTTCCTTCGCGCCGCCGACGAGCGGGCCGGCGGCTTTCGCGATGTCCGCGCCGTTCGAGACGACGCGACCGGACCGAGGATCCGCTCGTCCCAGATCG
>JAUIMK010000441.1 GCA_030432735.1 bacterium | reverse complement strand
GCTGCACAAACACATGGTCGAGGGGTTCCGCTACCTGCTCGACGATCGGCTCGTGGGGATCCTGCTGCTCTTCGGACTGGTTCCGCAGTTCCTCGCGATGCCCTTCCAGAACATCCTCCCCGCCTTTACGGAGAAGGTCTGGGCGGTCGGGCCGACCGGGTTCGGGATCCTGAACGCGGCGATCGGCGTCGGGGCGGTCGTCGGCTCGGTCTACGTGGCCGGGCGCACCCAGGAGAAGCGCAGGCTGGCGATGATGATGATGGCGGTGATGGCCTTCGGCGCGCTGCTCGCGGCCTTCGCGATGTCGCCGTATTTCTGGCCGGCCGTCTTCCTCGCCTTCCTGGCGAATATCGGCGCGAGCGTCTTCAGCACGCTCAACAACGTCTCGATCCAGCTGGTCATTCCCGACGAAGTGCGCGGGCGCGTCTCGAGCTACCTGATGATGAGCGTTTCGCTCCCGCTCCTGGGCGCGTTGCCGATCGGGTGGATCGCGGATCGCATCGGGCCGCCCCCGGCGGTCGCCGGGGCATCGCTCCTGGCCGTCGTGATGGCCGTCGTCTTCTATTCGTCGAGCGCGCTCCTGCGCGGGCTCGACGAGCGGGTCCGCTCGGAGCTGCGCAGATCCTGATTCGGTAGTCTTTCCCGGGTTGGCGTCTTCGGACGACCGGAGAGGAGCGCCTTCAGCATGTTGATCACGATCTCCCGTCAGTACCTGGCCGGCGCGCCGGCCGTCGCGGATCGCGTGGCCGAGGCGCTCGGCTGGACCGTCGTCGACGACGAGTTCGTCGGCGCGATCGCCGAGAAGTCGGGGCTCTCGAAGGAAGACGTCGAGAGCCTCGAGGAGCGCGTGCCGACCTTTCTCGAACGGTTCGCGCAGTCCTCCGCGCTCTCCTTCCCGGAGTTCCTCGTGTCCACGCCCTTCGCGATCGAAGAGCCGGATTCCGTGAAGCTCGCGCACGTGACCAAGGAGCTGGTCGAGGAGCTCGCGCGTCGCCACCGGATCGTGATGATCGGACGCGCCGCGGCGGCGATCCTCGCCCGCGAGCGCGACGTCCTCCACGTGCGTCTCGTGGCTTCCCGAGATCACCGGATCGGGCTCGCGATGCACGAACACGGGATGGGGGAGGCAGAGGCGGCGGCGTTTCTCGACGAGCGCGACCTCGCCCGGGCGCGGTACCACAAGGAGAACTACGGCCGCGACTGGAACGACCCGGTCCACTACCACATGGTGCTGAACACGGAGCTGCTCGGAACGGACGGCGCGGCGGATCTGGTGATCGCGAGGGCCCGGGCGCTCGGCTGGGACGCGACGAAAGCCTCCGGCTCATCCGACGGGGACGGGCCCGCCTAGCAACGTCCGATCTCGATCAAGAGCCGGGAATCAGCGCCGGGAGGATCTCGCTGATCGACCCGCGGAGGATCGCGTCTGCGACGGGATCCATCTCGGTCGATTCTCCGTTCACGATCACGATCCTCGCGCCGGCCTCCCGGGCGATCGGGACCATCGAGGCGATGGGGTAGACGGCGAGGGTCGTGCCGATCGCGAGGAGCAGGTCGCACCGCTCCGCGGCGGCGAAAGCGCGCGAGAGATCCCGCTCGACGAGGCCCTGCCCGAACGAGATCGTCGCCGACTTCAGCATGCCGCCGCAGCTGCGGCATTCCGGATCCTCTTCTCCCGCCTCGACCCGGGCCAGGGCGCGAATCATCGGTGCCCGCTCACCGCAGTCGAGGCACTCGACCTCCTCGAGGGTCCCGTGGATCTCGACGACGCGGGCCGGATCGCTGCCCGCCGCCTGGTGCAGGCCGTCGACGTTCTGCGTCACGAGCGTATGGAGATGGCCGGCCCGTTCGAGGTCGACGAGCGCCTGGTGGCCGGCGTTCGGCCGCTTCTTGTTGGCCTCGGTCTGGAGGCGCCAGCGCCAGGCCTTCTTGCGCACCTCGGGATCCGAGACGTAGACCTGGAGCGTGGCCATCTTCTCGGCGTCCGGGTCCTTGGTCCAGACGCCCTGCGGACCCCGGAAGTCCGGGATCCCCGAATCCGTCGAGATGCCGGCGCCGGTCAGACAGGCGACGGACCGGGCATCCCGGATCCACCCGCGCACCCTCTCGAACGCCGCTCGCGTCTCGTCCGTACTCATGCCCGTTCCTCCGCTCTGGACGGTAGGGAGCCGCGCCTAACAGCAGCCGGTCGCGCCGGACCGCTGGTCGTGCCAGTGTCCCAGGTCCCGATAGAGTCCGCGCTCGGCGGCGGCGATCATCGTGCGATTCGGATCGATCACCCACGGTCCCTCCCGGACCACCCGGAGCATCGCGCTCTCGCCCTCGTCCAGCACGATCTCGCGATCCCCGTCGAAGGCGAGGAGCCCGGGGCCGGTCCAGCGGACCTCCGCGCCGAGCTCGACGCGCTCGACGTCCTCCAGCCCGACGTTCGCGTAGAGCCCCGGGGAGATCGGGATGCGCAGCGACTTGCCCGTCTCTTCCGGATGCGCCTCGGGTCGGGTCCTGACCTCGACGGCGAACTCGTCGTCGGAGAAGCAGGGCATGACCAGCCCGCCGACCGGGGAGAGTCCGACGCTCGCGGGCTCCGCCCGGGTGAGCAGCACGCTCGCGAGCTTCTCCGGATCGGCCTGGAGGAGCGAGCCCGGATGATCGTTCACGAGCATCGCCGCATCGATCAGCGCCAGGCTCTCGCGGCCATCTTCACAGCGCACCTCGACGATCTTCGCGCGGCGCGCGCCTTCTTCGAGAGGCAGGCGGCCGGACGCGATCAGCCCGGCGGCGGCCCCGGCGACCGTCGCTTCCACGTTGAAGGGAAAGACGTTGTTCGTTCCCGTGGACAGGGGCAGGAGCACGACGTCGCGCCAGCACTGGGTGATCGCGCGGCTGGTGCCGTCGCCTCCGAGCGCGACGACGGCGCCACAGCCGGCGTCCCGCATGGCGAGGGCGGCGCGCTGGCTGTCGACGCCGTGACCGGTGAGCTCGGTCTCGAGGAGCTCGCACTCGATGTCGAGGGTGAGGGCCTCCGTCGCGGCGGAGGCGATCCGGAAGGAGTCCCGGGAGAGCAGGATCTTCTTCACGCCCGAAGCGGCGGCACCCACGACGATGCGCGTCACCTGGTTGCGCTTGTCGTCGATCGTCGACGTGCCCGCGCGCGCGAACAGA
>JAUIMK010000440.1 GCA_030432735.1 bacterium | reverse complement strand
AACGCCCCGCCCCGCCCCGGACACCTCCCTCAATGCGTGAGCATGAAATGGAGGCACCGAATACGGACGGCATGGGTCGGTCGAGCCGCGCCCCGTGGACCCACTTGTCCACACGGCGCTACGAGAGCGCTTCCGAGATGCACCTCCGGCACGACGCGCTCCCTGAAACGAGCTCCGCGTCCGCTTCGCCGGATTTCGGATGCAGGCCTCCCCGAAACGCGGTGACCGATTTCGAACGTCCACGCGCATTCACGAATGCACGTGAGCATCGGCCTCCGCGAGAGGCAGAGATCCCTACACCCGCCCTCCGAGCGGCCGTTCAGCGATTCCGATTCTGTCGATGGGGAGATCGACGGAACAGCTTGGCGACCGCCTGATGGCGGACGTGAGCTACGTCGCACGTCGCAACGCAGGCACACAGCCTCGTCCCGGATCCCAGAGAGATGACAGGGTCCCCCACTGTCATAGAGATAAGTGACCCATTCTCCGGACACGTGGCGCAGCGCCGTCGCGAAAAGCGGGAAATCTCGTCGAGGAGACGGATCCCGCGTGTGGGTTGCGCATGATCTACGCGGGGAGCACGCCTTGCCGGCAGACGTGATGCGCATCACAGGCGCGCATCAGAGGCCGCGAGATCGGATCCAGGCCGCCCGGGCGAGGCGGCCTGCCGCCGCGTCGGATCGGCTCTCGACCGCCCGACGGGCCGCTTCGAAGCGCTCGGAATCGACCTGGGCCGCGAGTCGGTTCTCCGTCCCGACCGACGCTGCCGCACCCGAGGACACGCGGCGCCCCCCCTGCTCTGCGAGCCCCTCCCGCACCGGAGGCGGAAGCTGCGTGAGGAGTCGATGGGCTCGCGTCGCGCCGACGTCGCCCTGGGCGACGAGGGCGCGGCGCGGATCCGAACGGATGCGCTCGGCGAGCGCGTCGACCTCGAGCGGGAGCCGTTCGAAGGCGGCGGGTGCGCCGTCCGCTGCCCGCCAGGCCTCGATCGCCTGACGTGCGCGCTGCAGCCGTGCCGAGACGTCGACGTCGATGTCGCGCGCCGGGGCCTCGCGAACGGTTCCGCCGGGCGGCTCGCCTCCGGTTCGCGCCGAGCTCCGCGCGACCGTCGTTCCCTCTCGCTCGGGTTTCGCCGGAGCGGGCTGTGCGCTCGAGGACTCGATCTTCACCTGCATGCGTGTCTCCGTGGTGCGCGACGAACCCCGCGCAGGCACACGCAATTGCAAGGCAAGTGCCACGCAAGCGCGACGACGCGCGCGCTCGCGACACGGTGCCGTGCGGACTGGATCACCGGCGCACGCGCCGTTTCGATCTGAAACGCCCGCCTGGTCTGGGGACGTCGGTGCCCCGCGCTATGCTGCCGCCGCCCGCGCCCACCGGGACCTCCACCCCATGCACGAAGAACGCGGCCCGACCGGGCCCGCGGCCACGCCCGACGAGGCGTCGACGCGCCCCGGAGAGGGCCCCCGCACCCGATCGGCCGCGACGCCGCCCGCGGGCGCCGCCGGACCGTGGCAGCGCCTTCGCGCCCGTGCGCTCGCGAGCCCCCGGCATCGGCGCTGGGTCCTCTGGACCTGCCTGGCGGGCTGCTTCGCGACGACGTTCACGATGACGATCCTCGGCGTGTCGCTCAAGACGATCGCGACCGACCTCGGGAGTGACGTCGCGACGATCGCGTGGGTGATGACCGCGCCGATGCTGGCCCAGGCCGTCTCGGCGCCGCTCCTCGGCAAGCTCGGAGACCTGCACGGTCATCGACGCGTCTACCTCGCGGGCTTCGCCCTGGCGACCGTCGTCGCGACCGCGACCGCGTTCGCCTGGGACGCGACCAGCCTGATCGGCTTCCGGACTCTCGGCCAGCTCGCCGGCACGGCGACCATGCCGGCTTCGATGGCGATCCTCTTCAAGGTCTACGACCGCCGGGATCGTGTGAAGGCCATGGGATGGATGAGCGTCGTGATCGCCGGCGCGCCGGTGGTCGGCCTGGCGGTCGGCGGCGTGCTCGTCGAGTGGATCGGCTGGCGACCGATCTTCATGATCCAGGGGGGCCTGTCTGCGGTCGCCCTCTGCGTCGCGCTCCTGGTGCTGGTCGAGACACCGCGACGCGACGCGCTCTCCCTCGACGTGCCGGGAGCGGCGGCCCTCGCCGTCGCGGCCTTCGTGCTGACCTTCGCCGTCAACCGGCTGCCCGTCTGGGGCTGGTCGGATCCGCGCGTCCTGCTCGCCCTCCTGGCGACGCCGGCGCTGCTCGGCCTCTTCGCCTCGATCGAGCGCCGTTCCCCCTCCCCGCTCCTGCCCCTCGAGTTCCTGCGCCGCCGCAACTTCGTGCTTCCGCTCGTGATCGGCTTCATGATGCAGTTCGCGTACATGGGCGGCTTCATCATCAGCCCGCTGATCATGCTCGGCGTCTTCGGCCTCGGGCAGGCGGCGACGTCGATGTGGACGATCGCGCGGCCGATCTCGCTCTCCGCGGCGTCGCCCGTCGGCGGCAGTCTGGGCGCGAAGTACGGGGAGCGCGCGATGATCATCTCGGGCATGGTGGCCGTCGTCGGTGCGATGAGCGCCTTCGCGATCGGCGCGGAGATCGAACACCTCGCGCCGATCGTCGCCGGTCTCGTCCTGGCGGGCGTCGGCGCCGGCCTGGCCCAGCCCTCACTCTCGACGATGGTCGCGTCCTCCGTCGAGGAGCAGGACCACGGGATCGCGGTCTCGACGATGTCGACGACGACGGGGATCGGCGCCGTCGCCGGCGTCTCGATCCTCACCGCGATGTGCGCGGATGCGTCGTCGACCTCCGCCTTCCGGGACGGGTACCTGCTCGGCGCCCTCTTCGCGGCGCTCGGGCTGGTGGCGGCGCTCGGCCTGCGGCCCGTCGACCACGAGGCGGAGGCCCCGTCCAGCGCCGACGTCGGCCGCGGCGAAGAAGCGGCCGCCTGACACGCACGCCGCGAACGACGTCGGGAGCGACGGGTGTCTAGCGGTCCACTTCCGTCGGGTCGCCGCCGCGACTCTGGCAATCCGCGGCGCGCATGAACTGCAGGCCGCCAGCGAGATCGCAGCGCACCAGCCGGTTCGGGTCGGGTCCCGTCTCCTCGCCGCCGAGGGTCCCCCGCACGGTGGCGCTCATGCGCGCCACGAGGCCGGCCTCCTCGGCGTCCGGGTCGGCGGCACG
>JAUIMK010000439.1 GCA_030432735.1 bacterium | reverse complement strand
TCGGGACCTGATCGGCACACCCGACGATCGCCAAAAAGCCCGGAATCCTTCACGATTCCGCGCGACCGCCGGTAGCCGCGACACGGGAAGCGCCGTAGACTCGGGCCATCCCAATCGTCTGCGCTGCTCCGACCCGGTGGCGCGACGGCGGCGGCTCCCCACGTTCGTGGGTCCCCACCCTCCCCACCGGATCCCCCGCTCCTCCCCATCCGGTGCGTGTGGACCCAACCCGGGACCTGGCCGATCTCGCCCATCCGTGCGGCGACCGCCGGGCCCCATCGAGGCTCCGATGTTCTCCTTGCGAGGGGGTCCGGCCCACTCCGACGCCCGGCGAAACCGGCTGCTCGCCACCCTGCGACAGACCGAGCCGGGACTTCGCGTCCTCGAGACCGAGAGCGCCTACTTCGTCGACGCCGAGCGGGCGCTGACCGAAGACGAGACGCGCGTCCTCGAAGCCCTGCTGCGCGACGGGCTGGAGCCGGCGGCGCCGTGCGCAGACGCGCCGTCGCTCCTCGTCGTGCCGCGGCTCGGCACGATTTCGCCCTGGTCGTCGAAGGCGACGGAGATCGTCCGCAACTGCGGCCTCGACGTCGTGCGCCGCGTCGAACGGGGCACGACCTGGCGCTTCCCCGGCCTCGACCCGGCCGCCGCCGCGCGGCTCGCCCCCCTCGTCCACGACCGGATGACCGAGAGCGTGCTCGACGATCCGGCGCGGGCGGACGCCCTCTTCCATCGGGCCGAGCCGGCCCCCTTCACCCAGGTCGACGTCCTCGGTCGCGGCGCCGACGCGATCCGCGAGGCCGACAAGAGCCTGGGGCTCGCCCTCGCCCCGGACGAGGTCGACTATCTGGTCGACAGCTTCCGGGAGCTCGATCGCAACCCGACCGACGTCGAGCTCATGATGTTCGCCCAGGCGAACTCGGAGCATTGCCGCCACAAGATCTTCAACGCCGACTGGACGATCGACGGCGAGGCCCGCGACACCTCGCTCTTCAAGATGATCCGAAACACGACGAGCCAGTCGCCGGACGGTGTGCTCTCGGCCTACTCGGACAACGCGGCGGTCGTCGCCGGCGGCGACGGCGGGCGCTTCTTTCCCGACCCCGAGTCGGGACGTTATGCGCAGGTCGACGAGCCGGCGCAGATCCTGATGAAGGTCGAGACGCACAACCACCCGACGGCGATCTCGCCCTTCCCGGGCGCGGCGACGGGCTCCGGCGGCGAGATCCGCGACGAGGGCGCGACCGGCCGCGGCGGCAAGCCCAAGGCCGGGCTGACCGGCTTCAGCGTGTCGAACCTGCGGATCCCGGGCGCCGAGCAACCCTGGGAGACGGATCCCGGCAAGCCGTCCCGGATCGCCTCCGCCCTCGACATCATGCTCGAGGGCCCGATCGGCGGCGCGGCCTTCAACAACGAGTTCGGCCGACCGAATCTCGCGGGCTACTTCCGGACCTACTGCCAGGAGATAGAGGGCGCCGAAGGGCCCGAGTTCCGCGGCTACCACAAGCCGATCATGCTGGCGGGCGGGATGGGCAACGTCAGGCCGATGCACGTCGAGAAAGAGAAGGCGAAGGACGGCGCGGCGGTCGTCGTGCTCGGCGGGCCGGCCATGCTGATCGGCCTCGGCGGCGGCGCGGCCTCGTCGATGGCGACGGGCACGAGCGCCGAGGACCTCGACTTCGCCTCGGTCCAGCGCGGCAACCCCGAGATCGAGCGACGCTGCCAGGAAGTGATCGACCGCTGCGTCGCGCGCGGCGACGACAACCCGATCCTCTTCATCCACGACGTCGGCGCCGGCGGCCTCTCGAACGCGATCCCGGAGATCCTCGACGACTGCGACCTCGGCGGGCGCATCGACCTGCGCGCCGTCCCGAACGACGAGCCCGGCATGTCGCCCCTCGAGATCTGGTGCAACGAGGCGCAGGAGCGCTACGTCCTCACGATCGCCCCGGAGCGGATCGCCGAGTTCGAGGCGATCTGCGAGCGGGAGCGCTGTCCCTACGCCGTGGTCGGGACGGCGACGGCCCGGCGCGATCTCGTCGTCGAGGACGGGCATTTCCCCGACGCCCGGGCGCCGATCGACGTGCCCCTCTCGGTGATCCTCGACAAGCCGCCGAAGATGCACCGCGACGTGAAGCGCGCCGAGAAGCCGGCGGAGACCTTCGACGCGGATGCGATCGATCCGCGCGAGGCGCTGCGCCGCGTGCTCCGCCTGCCGACCGTCGGCGACAAGACCTTCCTCGTCTCGATCGGCGATCGCACGGTCACGGGCCTGGTCGCCCGCGACCAGAACGTGGGCCCCTGGCAGGTCCCGGTCGCCGACGCCGCCGTCACGACCGGTGGCTATTCGACGTTTACGGGTGAAGCGATGGCGATCGGGGAGCGGACGCCGGTCGCGCTGCTCGACGCCCGCGCCTCCGCGCGCATGGCGATCGGCGAGACGCTCACGAACCTCGCGAGCGCCCCCGTCCCGGCGCTCTCCCAGGTCCGGCTCTCCGCCAACTGGATGGCGCCCGCGGGCCACGTCGGCGAGGACGCGAAGCTCTACGACGCGGTCGAGACGGTGGGGCTCGAGCTCTGCCCTGCGCTCGGCATCGCGATTCCGGTGGGCAAGGACTCGATGTCGATGCGCACCGTCTGGGACGAGGACGGCGAGGAGAAGTCGGTCACCGCGCCGCTCTCGCTGATCGTCTCCGGCTTCGCTCCGGTCGACGACGCGCGCCTCGCGCTCACGCCTGAGCTCCGGCGCGACGCCGACACGACGCTGCTGCTCGTCGACCTCGGCCGCGGCGCGAATCGCCTGGGCGCCTCCGCCCTCGCCCAGGTCCACGGCGCGATCGGCGACGTGCCGCCGGACCTCGACGAACCGGCGGACCTGCGCGGCTTCTTCGAAGCGATCCAGCGGCTCCTCCGGGCGCGGCGGATCCTCGCCTATCACGACCGCTCCGACGGCGGGCTCGCGACGACCCTCGTCGAGATGGCCTTCGCCGGCGCGACCGGCCTCGAGATCGACCTCGCCGACGTCCCGGGCGCGACGAACGCGAAGCTCTTCAACGAGGAGCTCGGCGCGGTCCTGCAGATCCGCAACGCCGACCGGGACGCCGTCCACGCGGCCTTCGCCGAGGTCGGCCTCGCCGACACGCTCCACGAGATCGGACGCCTGCGCGACGACC
>JAUIMK010000074.1 GCA_030432735.1 bacterium | reverse complement strand
CCGATCTCCGTCCGGCCCCGGGGACGGCGGAATCACGGGCGGAGGCGGGTACTGGCCCCCGTCGCGCTGGAACCCGTGGCTCGTCGTGGCGGTGCTCTGGCTCGCCTTCCTCGGCTCGCAGCTCTGGTACGACGCGACCCAGATCCAGACGATCCCCTACAGCGAGTTCCTCGCCCTCGAGCAGGAGGGCGGCGTCCGCGACCTCAAGGTGGGCGCGAGCGAGATCACCGGGGAGCTGGTCCGCGCCGACGAGGGGGAGCCGACGCGTTTCCGTACGCTGCGCGTCGACCCCGAGCTGGCCGACCGCCTCGCCGAGAAGGACATCCCCTTCGCGGGCGTCCTCGAGGACACCTGGTTCACGCAGCTGCTCAGCTGGATGCTGCCGATCCTGCTGCTGGCGGGCGTCTGGCTCTTCGTGCTCCGCCGCGTGATGGGCGGCGCGATGGGGGGGCCCGGTGGATTGATGTCGGTCGGCAAGAGCAAGGCCAAGCTCTATGCCGAGGAGTCGGTCAAGGTCTCGTTCTCGGACGTGGCCGGCGTGGACGAGGCCAAGGAAGAGCTGGCCGAGATCATCGGCTTCCTGCGCGACCCCAAGCGCTATGGACGACTCGGCGCGCGGCTGCCCAAGGGCGTGCTGCTGGTCGGACCGCCGGGCACGGGCAAGACCCTGCTCGCCCGCGCCGTCGCCGGTGAGGCCGGCGTGCCCTTCTTCTCGATCAGCGGCAGCGAATTCGTCGAGATGTTCGTCGGCGTCGGCGCCGCGCGCGTCCGCGACCTCTTCGAGCAGGCCCGGCAGCGCGCCCCCTGCATCATCTTCATCGACGAGCTCGATGCCCTCGGCCGCGCCCGCGGCATCGGCCCCATGGCCGGCGGCCACGACGAGAAGGAGCAGACCCTGAACCAGCTGCTCGCGGAGCTCGACGGCTTCGATCCGAGCGACGGGGTCGTGCTGCTCGCGGCGACGAACCGGCCCGAGATCCTCGATGCGGCGCTGCTGCGCGCGGGGCGCTTCGACCGGCAGATCCTCGTCGATCGCCCGGACAAGCTCGGCCGGATCGCGATCCTGGGCGTGCACCTCAAGAAGGCCGACATCGCCTCGGACGTCGAGCCCGAAGCGATCGCCGCGCTCACCCCCGGCTTCACCGGCGCCGACCTCGCGAACCTCGTGAACGAGGCGGCCCTGCTGGCGACGCGCGAAGAGGCCGAGCGCGTCGCGATGAAGCATTTCAACCTGGCGATCGAGCGGATCGTGGCCGGACTCGAGAAGCGCAACCGTCTGCTCAACCCGCGCGAGCGCGAGGTCACGGCCCATCACGAGATCGGACACGCCCTCGTCGCCCGGGCGCTTCCCGGCAGCGATCCCATCCACAAGGTGTCGATCATCCCGCGCGGCATCGGCGCCCTCGGCTACACGATCCAGCGCCCGACCGAGGATCGCTTCCTGATGTCGCGCGGCGAGCTCGCGGACAAGATGACCGTGCTGCTCGGCGGCCGCGCCGCCGAGTCCATCTTCTTCGACGACGTCTCGACCGGCGCCGCCGACGACCTCGCGAAGGCCACGGACATCGCCCGCAGCATGGTGACCCGCTACGGGATGGACGAGAAGCTCGGCCTCGTGTCCCTCGAGAGCGAGCGCTCCGCCTTCCTCGACCTGCCCGGCGAGCTCGCGAGCTCCCGGCGCGACTACTCGGAGGAGACCGCCCGCGAGGTGGACTGCGCCGTCCGTGAGCTGGTCCAGCGCGCCTTCGAGCGCGCCGTCGGGATCCTCGAGCGCCATCGCGACCTCGTCGCCGAGACCGCCGCGCGCCTGCTCGAGAAGGAGACGCTCTCGGGCGACGAGCTCCCGGAGATCGACTCGACGGAGGCCTCGGGCGGGTAGGGCGACCGCGAGGGTGGGGCGACGAAACGCGTTGCTCGCGGGTTGCGTGTCGCGCCCGCTATACAGGAGCGGAGACCTCGATCGCGCGGGCCGTCTCGCCGCGCCGATCCGTCAACCCGCCACGAGGAGCGCCCATGTCGCCTGCCGCCGAGCCCACGCCGTTCGTCGTCGACATCCCGCAAGCCCGTCTCGCCGCGCTCCGGAATCGGCTCGCGAACGTCGAGTGGCCTCACGATTTCGCGAATGAGGACTGGGCCTACGGGGTTCCCCTGGACTATCTGCGTGGGCTCGTCGACGAGTGGCGCGACGACTTCGACTGGCGCGCGCAGGAAGCCGCGATGAACGCGTGGCCCCATTTCCGGGCCGAGATCGACGGGCTGCCGATCCACTTCATCCACGCGAAGGGGAAGGGGCCGAGCCCGGTGCCGTTGATCCTGACGCACGGCTGGCCGTGGACCTTCTGGGACTTCCACGCGCTGATCGGACCGCTGACCGATCCCGCGGCCTACGGCGGCGATCCCGCCGACGCTTTCGACATCGTCGTTCCTTCTCTTCCCGGCTTCGTCTTCTCGACGCCGCTCGAGCGCACCGGCGTGAGCTGGCTCGAGACCGCCGATCTCTGGGCCACGCTGATGCGGGAGGTGCTCGGCTACGAGCGATTCGCGGCGCACGGCGGCGACTGGGGTGCGATGGTGACGACGCAGATCGGCCACAAGTACGCGGAGCACCTGATCGGGATCCACCTGACGAATGCCTTTCCGGTTCCCGCCTTCGGCGGCGATCGCCCGTGGTCGATCGTCGAGGCGGTGGGAGGACAGGATGCGAGCCCCGAGGAGGCGGAGCGCTTGATCCGCCATCAGGAGAAGTTCGCGTCCCACATGGCGACCCACATGCTCCATCCGCAGACCCTGGCCTACGCGATGCACGATTCGCCGGTCGGTCTGCTCGCGTGGATGCTCGAGAAGCGATTCCGTTGGGGGGATTGTCGGGGCGACGTCGAGTCCCGCTTCTCGCGGGAGTTCCTGCTGACGACCATGAGCCTCTACTGGCTGACGGGCTCGTTCGTGACTTCGGTGCGCTACTACGCCGAGGCGGCGAAGGCCCGGTGGACTCCCTCCCGCGAAGGCATGCCGCAGGTGCCGGCGCCGACGGGCCTCTCGCTCTTCGACTTCGACACGCCGCCGGGGCCGACCGACTGGGCGCACGACTACTACGACGTGCGCCTCGAACGCCGACGAGACGACGGCGGCCACTTCGCGGCGGCGGAGCGGCCCGACGCGGTCCTCGAGGATCTGCGGGCGCTCTTCGGTCCGCTTCGCTAGTCGGGGCACGCACGAGCGCGGCGATCGTCACATGTAGCGATGTGGAGTCGCGCAGAGCGCGAAGACGACTCCCGCGATGGCCCCGCCGACGATCTGGCGCCAGAGCTCGATGTCGGGGAACACGTACTGCGCGTAGAACGGTCCGACGATCTGGCCTGCGATCAGGCAGGCGGTCGGCAACGGGTTCTCTCGAATCCAGGTTTTCACGCTTCCTCGTCGATCTCGATCCGGCATTCGATGAGCCTCCTCGCGTGTCTGGAAGAGCAATTCGCATGCCGACGCCTCGAGTCTCGAGCGCGTATCTCGTCCTCGAAGGCCGAAGACCGCCACGAACGCGCGTTGCGGGCGCCGGGCCGACAACGTCATTTCGGTGCGTCACGAAGCCTGATCGTGCCAAGCGACTCGTGGGCTCGTTCCACGAAGGTTCCGGGCTGGCACGGGCCTTGCTCTCCGAGACGGTGCGCTCGTTCCGAATCGGGCGGAAGCCCCGCCCCGTCGAGGAGAACTTCATGGAAGCGTCCCGTCCCCCGATCCCGCCCTTTACCGCCGAGTCGGCCGCCCGAAAGGTGCGTCTCGCGGAGGACGCCTGGAACGGGCAGAGCCCGGAGCGCGTCGCGCTCGCCTACACCGAGGACAGCGAGTGGCGGAACCGCTCGGAGTTCCTCCGCGGTCGAGTCGAGATCGTGGGGTTCCTCGAACGCAAGTGGTCGCGTGAGCTCGACTATCGATTGATCAAGGAGCTGTGGGCCTTCACGGCGAATCGGATCGCGGTCCGTTTCGCCTACGAGTGGCGCGATGGCTCCGGGAGCTGGTTCCGCTCCTACGGGAACGAGAACTGGGAGTTCGACGATGACGGTCTGATGCGTCGGCGTATCGCCAGCATCAATGATCGTTGGATCCTCGAGTCCGACCGCCTCTTTCTCTGGGAAGGCGAGCGTCGGCCCGACGATCACCCGGGTCTGACCGCGCTCGGGCTCTAGGTCCCGTCGCGCTCCCGGATCTTCGCGAGGCGGGACGTGACGGTGGTCGGTTTCATGCCCAGTCGTTCGGCGGCTCCTCCGGGTCCGTAGATGCGGCCGTCGGCCTGATCGACCGCGGCGAGCAGGTTCCGGCGCTCGATGTCGCGGATCTCGGCTTCCGTCAGCACGCGGTCGGGCGCGTCCTCGGAGAGTGGGGAAGCCGTCGCGGTCGCCTCGAGAAGGGGGAACGCGAGGACGCCGGTCGTGCAGGTGATGATGGCCCGCTCGATCGCGTTCTGTAGCTCGCGGACGTTGCCCGGCCAGTCGTACTCGGAGAGGGTGCGGCGTCCCGCGTCGTCGAGCTCGGCGGGTCGCCGGTGTTTTCTCGTCAGCCTTGCCAGGAAATGCTCTGCGAGCAGGGGTACGTCCTCTCGCCGACGCCTCAGAGGCGGGACCTCGATCGGGAAGACGTTCAGCCGGTAGAAGAGGTCTTCGCGAAAGCGCCCCTCGGCGACCTCGACGGCGAGGTCGCGATTCGTCGCGGCGACGATTCGAACGTCCGTGGTCCGAGTGCGGTCCTCGCCGACGCGCTCGAACTGTCCTTCCTGAAGTACGCGAAGCAGCTTGCTCTGGAGCTCCAGCGGGATCTCCCCGACTTCGTCCAGGAACAGAGTCCCGCCATCGGCCGCCGCGAAGCGCCCCACGCGATCCTGGATCGCGCCGGTGAACGCGCCCCGCACGTGGCCGAAGAACTCGCTCTCGAAGAGCTCCCTGGGAACGGTGGCGCAGTTGACGCGGACGAGGGCTTGATCCGCGCGATGGCTACGTCGGTGGACCTCCCGCGCGACCAGCTCCTTCCCTGATCCGGATTCGCCGAGGATCAGCACCGAGGCGTCGGTGGTGGCGACCTGGCGGATCTGCTCGGCCACGGCCTTGATCGCCGGGCCCACGCCGATGATGTCGCCGAAGGCTTGCGCGTCTTCGAGGTCTTCACGCAGGTAGGCGTTCTCGACTTCGAGCTGTTGCCGCAGCTGCGCGTTCTCCTCGAAGGCCCGCGCCGTCGCCAGGGCGGCCGCGACGTGATCGGCGATCACCCGGAGCGACGTGAGGGGGGCCTCGCCGAGAACCTCGCGCGTGAAGACGCCGAGCACCCCCAGGATCTCTCCGCGGAAGACCAGGGGCTGTCCTCCGAATCCGAGGATGCCTTCCTCCCGCGTCCAGCTGCGACGAGAGATCCAGGCGGAGTCCTCACGCGTGTCGCGAACCCAGACCGCCTCGGTGTTCTGGGCGCAGAGGCCGACCTTCCGATCGCCGATCTCGAAGCGATGGAAATCGCCGTCGACCCGGTTCCACTCGGCGCCCCCTTCGAGTCGCGAAGCGCCTCCCGACGCGACGAGATGCAGGCGAGGGCCCGACCCGTCGCCGTCCGCCCGGTCGGCACAGATCGGACAGCTCGCGTCGTCCCGGACGAGCCAGACCCGGGCGAGGGCGACTTCGTCGATGGCGGACAGCCGCGTCACGACGAGATCGAGCAGCGTCGACAGATCTCGCTGGCTCGCGAGGTCGAGCAGGAGATCCTGGATCGACTCGTAGAGCTCGAGCGTCGTGGCGTGCATCTCGGTCGGGCTCCTTTCGCGACGACGAAGCGTCGTTGCGCCACGAGCGTTCGTGGCCTTCCCGTGCCCTCCCGGGCGAGCACGATGGCGAGGGCGAATCCCGAGCATATTCGAGCACGGCGTCGTTGGCACGAGTCGTGCTTGTTCGTCGAGACATCACGCATCGGAGCGTCGACGACGGACGTCTCCGCGACCAGGAGGAACGGACCTTGTCCACCGACGAAGACAACGACTACGACGTCCTCGTGCTCGGCGCGGGCAACGCCGGCATGGCGGCCGCGAGCATCGCCTGCGAAGCCGGTCTGCGCACTGCGATCGTCGAGTCGCACGAAGCCGGTGGCGTCTGCCCGACGCGTGGCTGTGTACCCAAGAAGGTGTTGGTCGCCGCCGCGCAGACGCTCGATGCGATCTCGCGAGCAGGATCCCACCAGATCCGGGTGGGACCGCCGGCGCTCGACTGGCCGGGTCTCGTCGCGCGCAAGGAATCCTTCGTGGAAGGCGTGCCAGGAGAGTTCGAGGCCTCCCTCGCTCGGCGTGGAATCGACCTCTTGCGGGGAACGGCGCGATTCCTCGGGCCGCACGACATCGGGGTGGATGGCGCCGCGTATCGTGCGAGGCGAATCGTCGTGGCGACGGGCTCGTCTCCCCGCGCGCTTCCGATCCCGGGGGCCGAGCTTCTCTTGTCGAGCGACGAGCTGCTCGATCTGCTCGAGCTTCCGGATTCGATCACGTTCATCGGTGCAGGCGTGATCGCCTTCGAGTTCGCGCACGTGCTGGCGCGCGCGGGTGTGCACGTCACGCTGCTCGAGGTCGCCGATCGGGTCCTGCCCGCGCTCGACATGGACGCGGCAACGGAAGTCGAGGAGGCCACGCGTAAGCTCGGTGTCGACGTCGCGTCCGGCGTCTCGATCGAACGGATTCGACGCGTTCGAGGCGGATGCGAGGTCGCCTATCGCACCCGCGACGGACGCGCGCGCGTCGTCTCGTGCAGCGTGGCCGCCCACGGCGCGGGACGGGTCGCGAATCTGGCTGGCCTCGACCTTCATCTCGCGGGGATCTCGCTCGACGGGGGACGGGTCGAGCGGGACGCGTTCCTGCGAAGCGTCGAGAACGCCGACGTGTACTTCGCGGGAGACGCGCTGACGGGCGTTCCCCAGCTCTCGCCGCTGGCGAGCTACGAAGGCCGCATCGTCGGGAACAACCTGACGCAGGAATCGTCGGTCGAGGTCCGGTACGGCCATCAGCCGGCGGCGATCTACACGATCCCCGCGGCGGCGATGGTCGGTCTGACCGAAGAGGGCGCGCGCGAGCAGGGGCTCGACTTCGAGGCACACGTCAACGACATGCGCGAGTGGCGATCCGCGCGGACCTACGCCGAGGACACGGCCTGGGCGAAGGTGCTGGTCGAGCGGGAGACGGACCGGATCCTTGGGGCACACCTCGTCGGACACGGTGCGGAAGAGACGATTCATGCCTTCGCCCTCGCGATCGAGAGAGGAATGACCGCCTCGGACCTTCGCTCGCGCGTCTACGCCTACCCGACGTTCCATTCGGACATCAAATACCTCGTCGGGTGACGTCCCGACGGCGCCCGCACTCGATCGGGCCTTGCCGGCTGGGGCGAAGTGCGTTCTGGCGGAAGTGCTACGGCGAGCTGCGGAAAGGAGAAGAACGATGATCGATCTCTATACCTGGAAGACCCCGAACGGCTGGAAGGCCTCCTGCACACTCGAAGAGCTGGGCCTCGAGTACCGGGTCGAGCCCGTCGATCTGGAGACCGGTGCGCAGAAGACGCCGGAGTTCCTGTCGATCAACCCCAACGGCCGCATCCCGGCCATCATCGACCGCGACGAGGACGACTTCGTCGTGTTCGAGTCCGGCGCGATCCTGATTCATCTCGCGGAGAAGGCGGGGAAGCTCCTTCCGAGTGATTCGAGGGGCCGTTCGAAGGTGATCCAGTGGCTGATGTTCCAGATCGGCGGCCTGGGGCCGATGCAGGGGCAGGCGCACGTCTTCCTGCGTACGTTCCCCGAGAAGCTCCCGTCGGCAATCGCGCGCTATCAGAACGAGACCAAGCGCCTCTTCGGCGTGCTCGATGGACAGCTCGCGCGGAGCGAGTACCTCGCCGGTGACTTCTCGATCGCCGACATCGCAAACTGGTCGTGGGCCCGGGTCCATGGGCTCGCGGGCGTCTCGATCGAGCCCTTCCCGAATCTCCAGCGCTGGATCGCGACCCTCGAGGCCAGGCCCGCATGCGCGAGGGGGCTCCTGGTGCCCGGGCCGACCGAGTATCACCTCGACAACCTGAAGCCGGGGCTGGTGTAGTCGGCGACGATCCGCGGATCGTGCGGGTGCCCTCATGACGCTCGGTGCGGACGACGGACCGACAAGCGCATCCTCCGGTCGGCGGACGATCCTCTGCATGGCCTCCGCGGTGGCCGCTACCATGGAGCACGATGGGGCAGGGCTCGCGCGAAGTCTCGCCGGCGTCTCGTCGGCCGTCGTGCTTCGCCACGACGAGGCCCGATCGAATGGGAGCAGTGATGCAGATCGAGCGAGTGAATCCCGACGGATTGTTCAAGCTGGACGCCTTCACACAGGTGGTCACGGCGGAGGGCGTCGGAAAGATCGTTCACATCGCCGGCCAGGGCGCCTTCGATGCGGACTTCCAGCTCGTGGGGCCCGGCGATCTGCACGCCCAGACCGTGCAGGCGTTCAGGAACCTGAGAGCCGCCGTGCAAGCGGTGGGGGGCGACGTCGAGAACATCGTCAGCAGCAACATGTACATCGTGGAGATCTCGGCGAAGAAGGTCGAGATCTTCTCCGCGGCGATGGCCGAAGCGCTCGACGGCAAGCCCTTTCCGCCCAACGCCTCGACGATGCTCGGCGTGCAGGGGCTGGCCATGGACGGGATGCTGATCGAGATCAGCGCCGTCGCCGTGCTTCCCTGACGCGAAGACGGCGATGCGCCGCCCCGACTCGGAGACGGCGACGCCTCGTGCTCCTTGTCCACTCGAAGTGCGTCTGGTGCGCGCTGGTGACCCACGGCTTCGACGACCTGACGAAGGAGCCGCGGATCATGCGGACGCTGGTTCGCGAGAACGACGGGAATCTCGGCGTCTTCGCGCTCGTGGAGGAGCCCGGCGAGATACGCGAGGGAGACCGGGTCACGCTTCTCGCCTGAGCGAGTCGGGTTTGCCCCGAGCGCGCCTGGCGGGCCGGTCGCCCCCGCCCGGCGACATGGGATCCCCAACGGTCCAGCGACGCGCAGGGACGAAGACGTCCCCGCGCGGTCGGTTCGCTAGCGCGTGCGCCGAGCCCCAGCGAGCGCGGCGAGCCCGCCCAGGAGCAGGAGGGCCGTCGACGGTTCCGGCACGACCCGGACCAGGAACGTCCCGATCTCCGGGTTCGCGGTCGTCACGAAGCTGCTCTGGATGGTGGCGGCGCCGCGGCCGCCGTTGATGGTATCCGTGCGAAAGAGTGCCCGGCGTCCGGTGCCCGGAGTGAACTCCGCGTAGCCCGTACCGATCGGATTGGCGGTCGTCGCGCACACGGCCGGCGCGAGCGTGCAGCCGAGGGTGTCGAGCAGCTGCGTCGCGCCCGCCAGGTCGATCTCGCGCGCGAGGTTGTCCAGGGTTCCGACGCCGGCGTTGCCGAAGAGCTCGGCCACCTCGAGCGACGTTGCCGCACGATAGCCATCGACCGTGACGAAGGTGCTCGCGAGTGCATCGGCGAACGACAGGTTGAGTGTCTCGGTCAGGTCGAGCCACTCGAGATTCGTGTCGGTGTCGACGGTGGTCGTACCGTTGTCGATGAGGATCGCGGAGGCACTGCCCGCGATCAGGGTCAGGCTCGCGAGCGTCGCGAAGGCTCCGCCGAGCAGACTGCAAAAGCGCATTCCAGGTCTCCTTCCCGAGAGATGCCGGCATCGTCTCATACTCGGGGAGGCCGCGGGGCGGGGAATCCGCAGATTCGTGGAGATTGCTGGATTTTAGTTATGAGAATAATCCTGTTTCGAAAAATCACGTACCCGATCGTCGCATCGGCGTCCTGATGGATTACGAGAACGATTCATCACCTCTTCGAGGCGGACGGTTCCTGGTGCGGAGGGGCCCGCGAGGAATGCCGTGGACGAACTGATGTGGCGCCTCGGATCCATGGAATCGCGGGGACCGTGTGGGCTCTCGTGTTCCTCGATGGGCCCGGTCCCTACGACCGCGTGACGAGGCAGACCAGCGCGGTCTTCCTGCCGGAGCCGGGAATCGCGCTCGGGCCGACCGCCTTGCTGGCCTACGCGTTGGTGGGGCTCCGCCGGCGAACTCGTCGACGGGCGGGTTCGCAGACGACCGCGAGGGGACGCGTAGACGGACGTCCGGGGCAGACTGGCCGACGTCTCGACATGAGAAGAGGATCTGCGCGCGAAGATCCGCCGGGGTTCGAAGCGAGGGGACCTCCCTAGAGCCCCGTGAGCTGATTCACGATCGTGCTCGCCGAGCCCGCGTCGTAGCCCTGGTCGATCAGCGCCTGCTCCATCTCCTGGATCAACTCCGTGGGAGTCCAGCTCGTGGTCCCGCCGGCAGCGGCGTTCTCGAACTCGGTCAGGACCTGGTCCCGCGCCTCGACCACGTCGACGAGCACCTGGCTCGCCAGGCCCTCCAGGGCTTCCGACGAGAGCGCGGTGTCGCCGGTGGGGAGCGGTGCGCCGCCGGTCAGCTGCTCGACGCTCGTGAGGCGCTCCATCAGCGCCTCCATCTGGAGACGCTGCTGGACGGCTTCCGCCTGCTGGGGGTCGAGCGCGTTTCGGAGCATGTCTTCGTGGGTGAGGTCCTCGGCCTGCGTCCGAAGCGTCTCCATCAGCTCGAGCTCGGGATCCACGTCTCCGAGCGGCAGCAGCGGCGCGGCCGGCAGCGCCTCGAGCACGCCCTCCACCGGTTCCACCAGCGCCTCCGGGTCCACCGCGCTCAGCGCCTCGGCGACCAGCTCCCGCTGGATCTCGAGGATGCGCTCGGCCACCTCCGGTCGGCGCTCCGCGGCGCGTCGCAGCACGTCGGCGTTCAGGACGCTGTGCAGCCAGTCCCGATCGAGGGCGGCCTCGGCCCGGTCCGCAGAGGACTCGCCGGTGCGCGCGACGTCGTCGCCGACGTCCTGCCAGCGTGCCCAGGGATCGTCCCAGGGCACGACGTCGAGCTCGACCGCGCGTCCCGGCCCGCCCGTCGCCATGAAGCCCTTGCGGACGAGCGTCTCGACGTCTTCACTCGCGTCGGCCGCGCGCACGCCGACGATCCCGCGGTAGACCGCGACCTGGCCGATGAATTCCGAGGTGTCGACGCCAAAGCGGGTGCCCTTCACGCTCACGACGACGGTCGGGGTATGGACCTCGAAGGTTCGCCCGGAACGTCGCAGGACGTCGAAGAGTGAGTAGCCCCGATCGAGGTCGACGCGATCGGCCTCCTCCGTCGCGGGCGGCAGCCGCAGCATCGAGTCCTCGTAGACCCGGAGCGTGCCCGCCTCGGTCTCGATCTCGACGCGTCCGTCGGCGCCGGTCCGGATCCGGTCGTTCGGCGCGAGGGTCGCGCCGACGGCCAGGGGCGACCAGCTCGCCGCCTCGTCCGACAGGACCTCCACCGTCCCCGAGACCTGGCGGGCGATCGCTTCCGCCATCGCGCCACCGGCGACGAAGACCAGGGCCAGGGTCGCGACGAGCCCCGTCGCGACGCGAGCTGCTCGGCTCGTTCCGTTCGTTCGAATCTGCATCGGGTGACCTCCGATGGGGAGAGCCCTCCGGCCCTCGAGGAAAGGACTCGACGGATCAATCCGTCGAAGCGCGCAGGACCAGTCCCGCGCGTTGTTTGTCGTAGTCGAAGACGCCGACGTTCGAGATGCGCCGTGTCCCGCTCCAGTAGAGCTCGAGGGCGAGGTGCGGGAGGATCTCTCGCGTGAGGCCGATGCGGCCGGACACGATGTCGTCCCGTCGTTTGCGCTCGTCGCCGGTCTCGAGGAAGCGGGTGAAGTTGTCGTTGTGGTAGCGGTCGTGCGAGTAGGACGTCTCGATGCGAACGCGGAGCTCCCAGGGCAGCTGCAACGAGGTGAGCGCTCGCGCTCGGAATCGGTCGTAGTCGAAGTCGCCGTCGAAGTCCTGGGTCGTTCCGAAGCTGTCGGCCTGAGTCGGACTGCGTGACCACGACCCGGCGACGGCGAGCCAGGATCGCTCGATCTGCAGCGGCAGGAAGTGCTCGACCCCCAGGCTGTAGGTCATCGCATCGCGCTCCCAGGCGCTGAAGGGCGCGTCGTCGTGGTACTCGGCCACCTCGACCTGACCGAAGGCCCGCAGTGCGCCCCACCGCGGCCCGAGCGAGTAGATCAGGTTGGGGCGGAGGGACCCGATCGTGGCCTCGGCTTCCAGATCCTGGAGCGTGCTCGAGACGACGCCGTCGAGGCGCGCGAGCAGTCCGTCGTGCAGGACCCAGCTACCGCTCGCGAAGAGGGTGTTGCCGAGCACGTCGAAGTCCGTGAGGTCGAAGTGGCGCGTCTGGTCGTAGCGATAGCCGACGGTGAGCGACGCACGCTCCGTGACCCAGGGACGGCCCGAGAGGCCGATTCCCCAGGTGCCCTTGAAGTCGTCGCTGCCCGTCGCGCCGGTCTGACTCTCCGTGCTCTCGAGCGTGACGTTGTCGTCGTACTCGAGGCCAGCGTAGGCGTCGATGCGATAGCTGCGTGTGAGGTCGAGCACCTCGCGCTCGCGCAGCAGGAGCCGCGCGCGCACGGCGGAGTCCCCGGTCGGGTCCTGCTCGAGCACCTCCTTCAGGAGCGCGACGGCCTCGTCTTCGCGTCCGAGGTCGAAGAGTCCGAGGGCCTCGGCCAGCATCGCCTCGGTGTGGATCGACGGCTCCATGCGCCCGGCCAGCCGGAAGGCGTGATTGGCCTCGGCGATGCGCGCCTGGGATCGATAGGCGAGGCCGCGATAGAAGTGGGCCATCCCGTGGCGCGGACGCTCGGAGAGCTCTTCGTCGAGCAGCTCGAGGGCGCGTGCGTCCTCCCCGGTCTCGAGCAGGGTCCGCGCGATCTGGACGCGCGCGCCCGGCCGTCGATCCGGCCAGCGGCGAAGGAACTCGCGGGTGGCCGCGACCGCGGCGTTCGGATCGCCCATCGCCGCGAGCTTGCGCGCGAGGGCCCAGCGCAGGTCGGGGTCCGTCGGATGCGCCTCCACGGCATCGCGCAGCCGATCGAGGGGGCCGGGCCCACGCGGACTCGCGTCGGCCGCGCCCACGCCGACAACCATCGCGAAGACGAGCGCGCCGACCAACAGCTCTGATCGGAGCCGCGTCATCGATTCGTGCCCTGGGCGCTGGTGCGCGCGATCAGCTCGAGCATCTCGTCGCCCTGGTCGTCCAGGACCTCGAAGAAGAGATCGACCAGATCGGGGTCGAAGTGCTCGCCCCGTCCCTTCAGCAGAATGTCGCGCACCTCGGCCTGGCTGAAGGCCGCCTTGTAGGGGCGCGCCGTCGAGAGCGCGTCCCAGACGTCGACGATCGTGACGATGCGCGCGGCGAGGGGGATCTCTTCCCGAGCGAGGCCTTCGGGATAGCCGCGCCCGTCCCAGCGCTCGTGGTGGTGGACGATGCAGTGGAGGGTCGTCTCCTCGAGACCGACGACGGGCGCGACGATGCCCGCGCCGATCTCCGGATGGCGCTCCATGTGGCGCCGCTCCTCGTCCGTCAGCCGGCCGGGCTTGTTGAGGACGGCGTCCGGGATGCCGATCTTGCCGACGTCGTGGAGCAGGGCACCGAGCTCCATGGCCCGGATCTCCTCGTCGGACATGCCGAGGCGTGCGCCCATCAGCGAAGAGAAGGCGGCGAGTCGGCGGCAATGCTGGTCGGTGTAGCCGTCCCTGGCCTCGACCGCGCTGGCGACCGCCGCGATCGACGACTCGAAGGTCTCGCGCAGACGATCGATCAGGCGGAGATTCTGGGCGGTGAGCGCGAGCTGGGACGTGACGGTCGCGATCGTTCGTTGGCGGATCGAGTCGACGCTCTGATCCGCGCGGCAGAAGACCGCCAGTACGCCGAGGCACTCGTTCCCGGCGACCAGCGGCGAGTAGACGACCGGTGCGCCGGGCTCGAAGGCGTCCATCCGTTCGAGGACGCAGCGCTCTTCGAGGGCGCGGGACGCGATCGCCTCGTCGATCACCAGCCGCTCGCCCTCCCCACCGGCCGGGCGCCATTCGATCTTCTCTCGCGTGAAGGAGCCGTTCGGGCGGGCGCGCAGCAGTACGACCCCCCGCGCGCCGACGACGTCCCCGAGCAGCTCGATCGTGAGCTCGAGCCCGGCCTGGGGGCGCGGGCGTCCACCGTTCGCGTCGACGGGGGCTCGGCCGACGTCGCCGAGCCGGGCGAGCGCCACGAGGGACGACTCCTGGGCCTCGGCGTGCGCGCGGATGCGACGCTGGAGTCCCTCGATGCCGAGGGCGTACTGGGTGGCGAGCAGACCGAACGCGATCGTGACGGGCATCGCGACGCCGGCGTACCAGAAGCCCGCCCAGCCGAGCACCAGCATCGCGCCTCCGGTGCAGACGAAGAGCGTCACCCGGGCGAGGCCGTTGGCGGTGCGGCGCGGACGCGTGATCCAGCCGAGCGCGACGAAGAGCCCGACCACCGCGAGGCTCGGCGCCGCGAAGAGCACGCTCTCGTCCATCGCCTCTGCCGCCGCCGTCCGGTAGGCGATCGCCTGGATCATCACCCCCGGCATGGCGGGCGCCGCGGGGGTCGACCAGAGATCCTGGAACTCCGCCGCGGTCGCGCCGATGAAGACCGCTCGCCCCGCGATCCGTTCGGGATCGAAGCGGTCCTCGAGCAGGTCGATGTAGGCGACGCTCGGGATCTCGGGCCAGCGGCGGCGGAAGTCGATGCGCGTCGCGTCGCTCCGGGCGGAGGCGTCCTCGATCCGATCCCGGGCGGCGTCGGGCGCCGCGACGGCGAGGGTCGCGCGGGCCAGGCTCGGGATCGGCTCGGCGCCGATCCGACTGTCTCGCGGCGCATGGCGTACGACGCCGTCGGCGTCGATCGGGACGAGCACGCTGCCCAACGCGCGAGCCGCCTCGGCCAACCGGGGCGTCGGCCGATTCATGATCTCGAGCTCCGCTCCGCCTGCCAGCTGCTGGGTCTGCGAGAAGGTCGCGAGCACGACGCGACCGCTCCCACGCAGGGCGTCGGCGAAGGCCTCGTCCTCCGCGGCGAGGGTGGGCGAGGAGAAGTCGATGTCGAAGGCGATCGCGCGGGCACCGGCGGCCTCGAGCCGCTCGACGGCGCGGGCGTGCAGGCTCCGCTTCCAGGGCCAGGCCTCACTGGCTCGCAGGCTTCGCGGGTCGATCGTGACGACCGCGACGTCGGGCAGTGCCCGGGCCGGCGGCGGGCCGGACTGAGGCGCCATGCGGACCCACGCGTCGTGCAGTCGTCGGTCGAGGGCGTCCCCGAGACCTAGCATCTGGAGCAGCGACGCGACGGTGACTACGACGAGGGTCGGTAGTCCTCCTGTCCGGATCGGGAGTATGGGGGGCCGCTTCGTCATCAGAAAGGCTGATTCGGCGCGGCCGCGGAGGCACTTGAGGCGAGCTGTGCAAGCCCGAGGCAGGTCGGCACACGATCCAGGCGGAAGTCACGATCCTGGCTGGCGGCTCCGCAGGCGACCCGCAGTCCGCGCGCAGCGACCTCGCGTCGGCGCGCGGGTGGGTCACACGCTCCGCGTCGACCCGGAGGCAGCGTCGACGACGCCTCTCAGTGGAGCCCGCCTCCGGACGGTGGTCGTCGGCGGAGGTGCCTCGCCCCGAGCAGGGCCGCGAGCAGCCCGGCGAGCCAGGAGCCAGGGCCGGCGAGCGGGACCGCGGCGGTCGCCGGCGCCGACGCGCCTGCCGGAGGCGATGCAGCGCGTGCAGCATCCATCTTGCTCACCGCACTCACGGAGGGGATCGAATCGCCCACGCGGATCACCAGCAGGAAGCCGTCCCCGGAGTCGGACGCCTCCTCGCGTCCCGTCGGCTCCTCGTCCTCCGTCGACGGAGGCGGCGCGCGGTCGCCGTACGACGCGCGGACGTCGCACTTGCTGCCGACTAGCGCGAGCGCGATCAGGAGGAGAACGAGGTGGGGGGACAACCTCATGTACCGAGTCTAACGGAACGGTCACGAGATCAGGGAGTCGATCGGGCAGCGCGGCGCCCCCCGGCGGAGCCGCTCCCTCGGGAGGAACGACGTTCGCCAGGATTCGGGTCGACGATTCCGTCGTCGTGAGCGCGCGGCCGACCGGAACGGCCTCACACGGCGAGGAAGGGCGAACTAGAAGTTCTCGCGGTCCGTGTAGGTCCCGGGCTCGGGCCAGTGGGCCGACTCCGTCTCGCAGATGCGTTCGCTGAAGCGCCAGCGGCCATCGGGACACAGGACGAGTCGGTCCTTGTAGCGACCGAAGGCCATGATGTCCGGCTGGCCTCCCTCGGGCCCGCCGGTCGAGTTGACGGCGAGCCAGAAGCTCTCGGCCGTCGCCGTGTCTCCGTCGACGCGAACGAGGACCTGGCTGCAGATATGCTTCGCGAAGATCTGCGGCGGGCGCGGATAGGCGGCGATGTACGCCGCCAGCCGTTCGCGCCCCTCGACGCGGTAGATCTCTTCGAAATCCTTCTGGGCGTCGGCCACGAGGAAGAGCGCGTCGTCGGTAAAGCAGTCGCACCAGACGGCTTGCTCGCCGTAGTCCATCGCGTGGGCGTAGAGATCCATCGTGTGCCGGATGGCGCGCTCCGTCTCCCAGCTGGGGAGGCGGTCGACATACTCCTTCATGAACTCGATCTCCTGATTCGCTTCGTGGTCACGTGCTTCCCGGTCCGGCGCGCTGGGTTCCGGGCCGACCGGCGCTCACGCCTCAGAGGTGGGCGGCGCACATCGAGAGCAGCTTCGTGCGATGGCGTTCGTCCGCCTCCGCGTCGTAGCCGTGGGCGCCGAGCAGGGCGAAGCCGTGGTGACAGCCCGGATAGACCTCGAGCACGTAGTCCGCACCCGCTTCGCGCAGCGCCGCGTCGAGTCGCTCGGTCTCGCCCGGAATGATGTAGGGGTCGTGTTCGGCGACCGCGACGTAGATCGAAGCCTTCATGTGATCCGCGAGCCGATGCGCGCTGTCCGGCTGGTCGGTGGCCATGCTGGCGCCGTGGATCGCCGCGGCCACCGCCACGCGCTCCGGGAAGCGTCCCGCCGCCGAGAGCGCGAGTCGACCGCCGAGGCAGTATCCGACGACGGCGATCCGGTCGCTCTTCGCCTCGGGCTGCGCGTCGAGGAAGGACAGGTACGCCTCCATGTCTCGCACGACGTTCTCGTTGGTCACGAGCTCGAGCATCTCCATCACACGTGCCTGCTGGACCGGGTCGTCCTGCAGCGTCGAATGATCGAGGGGCGCGTAGTCGCCCGAGCGGTGATAGAGATCCGGCACGAGCACGAAGTAGCCGTGACGAGCGAGCTTCTCGGCGCTCTCGAGCAGCGTCGGGCGGATCCCCATGCCGTCCATGAAGTAGACGATCGAGGGCCAGGGGCCCGGGCCATGGGTCGCGTCCGAGGGTGAGGGGTGGAACGTGTGACAGGGAATCGAGCTGTCGGTCGTCTCGATGCGAAGCTCCGCAGTCTTCATGC
>JAUIMK010000073.1 GCA_030432735.1 bacterium | reverse complement strand
AGGACGCCGGTCGGTGTATCCTCCGAGCGGCATGTCCACCGCCTTCGAATCCCTGCGCGACGCGGGCCCGCTCCTGCTCCTGGCCCTCGTCCTGCTCGCGGGGAGCGCGGCCGGCGCCGTCGCGCGTCGCGCGCGTCTGCCGGGGATCACCGGCCAGATCCTGGGCGGCGTCCTGCTCGGACGCGCGGGCTTCGACCTGTTCTCCGACGCATCGATGGCCGGACTCGAGCCGATGACCGAGGTCGCCCTCGGCCTGATCGCCGTCACCGTCGGCGCCCACCTCCACATCGGCCGCCTCTCGAACGCGGTCCGGCGCCTCTTCTACCTGCTCCTCGCCGAGTCGACGATCACCCCGCTCCTGGTCTTCGGCGCGTGTTATGCCATCGGCGGGGCGAGCTTCGAGCTCGCGCTGCTCTTCGGCGCGGTGTCGATCGCGACGGCGCCGGCGACGATCGTCGCCCTCGTGCGGGAGACACGATCGAAGGGCGTCTTCGTGAAGACGCTGATCGCGAGCGTCGCCCTCAACAACACCGCCTGCATCGTGCTCTTCGAGGTCTGCCGGGCGCTGATCGGCACGGACTTCGCGCTCGGAACCGGGGTGCTCTTCGACCCGAGCGGCTTCGTCGCGCAGCTCGTCGCCCCGATCCTGCTCGGCGCCGGCGCCGCCCTCGCCCTCGACCGCGTGACCCGGATCGCGCTCGGCCCCGAGCGCCTCGCGACGAGCGCCGTGGTCGCCCTCGTGCTCACGAGCGGCGTCGCCACGACGGTCGGGATCTCGCCGATGCTCGCCTGCCTGGCCCTCGGCGCCGTCCAGACGAACATCGCCCGCAGCCGCAGCCACCTCGTCGACAGCGTCTTCGACAACTTCGAGCCCGCGATCCTGACCGTCTTCTTCACGCTCGCCGGGATGCACCTCTCCTTCGAACACCTCGAGCGCGCCGGACTCCTCGTCGCCCTCTATTTCGTGGCGCGGGTCGCCGGCAAGCTGCTCGCGTCGGATCTGGCGCTCCGCGCGGCCCAGGCCACCGATCGGGTGCGCCGCAACCTCGGCCTCGCCCTCGTCCCGCAAGCCGGCGTGGCGGTCGGCCTGGTCCTGCTGATCCAGGAGGACCCTCGCTTCGCGGAGACATCGGGCCTCTTCGCCGCGGTCGTGCTCTCGGTCGTGACCGTCAACGAGATCGTCGGACCGGTCCTGACGCGCATGGCGCTCCAGCGCGCCGGCGAGGTCGGCAAGGATCGCCTGCGCCTGATCGACTTCCTCCAGGAGGAGCAGATCCTGACGGAGTTCCGTTCCCCGTCGAAGGAGCAGGCGATCGGACGCCTGGTCGACCACCTCCTGCGGAGCGCCGGCCTCCGGGACGTCGACCGCGAAGCGCTGCTCGCCAGCGTCCTCGACCGCGAGGCCCAGGGCTCGACCTGTCTCGGCGGTGGGCTCGCCGTCCCCCACGGCCTCCTGCCCGAGGGCGAGCCGATGGTCGGAGTGATGGCGCTCTCCCGGGAGGGGCTCCCCTTCGAGACGCCGGACGGTCGCCCCGTCCACTGCATGGTCCTCCTCGGGACCTCTCCGGACGAACGCGACCGCCACCTCCAGGTGCTCGCCGCGCTGGCGCGCACGGTCGGCTCCGACCCCGCGTTCCAGGAGCAGCTCTTCGACTCGAAGAGCCCCGCCCACGCCTACGAGCTGCTCCACGGCGAGGAGAGCGAGCACTTCAACTACTTCATGGAAGAAGCCCTCGAAGCCTGAGACGCCTTCGCGTACTCTCGACCCTCCCCCGATCCTCCTCGCCGATTCGAGTCCGACCGACATGCAGACCTACCTCGATCTCCTCCGCGACGTCATGGAGAACGGTGTCGACAAGGAAGACCGTACGGGCACCGGAACCCGCGCCGTCTTCGGACGTCAGCTGCGCTTCGATCTCGATCCGTCGATCTCCCCGGCGGACGGCGGCGGCTTTCCGCTGCTCACGACCAAGAAGGTCCACACGAAGAGCATCATCCACGAGCTGCTCTGGTTCGTGGCCGGAGACACGAACAACGAGACCCTGCGCCGGAACGGCGTGACGATCTGGGACGAGTGGGCCGAGGAAGACGGCTCGCTCGGGCCGGTCTACGGGGCGCAGTGGCGGCGCTGGCGCGCGGCGGCGCCGGCGGGCGCGACGGACGACAGCCCCGTCGAGATCGATCAGCTCGCACACCTCGTCGAGCAGATCCGCACGAACCCCGACTCGCGGCGCCTGATCCTCTCCGCCTGGAACGTCGGCGAGCTCGGCGCGATGAAGCTCCCCCCCTGCCATCTGCTCTTCCAGTTCAACGTCCAGCGCGAGAAGCTCCACTGCATGATGACGATGCGGAGCTGCGACGTGTTCCTGGGCCTGCCCTTCAACATCGCGAGCTATGCGCTGCTCACGATGATGATGGCCCAGGTGACGGATCTCGTTCCCGGCGAGCTCGTGATCTCCCTCGGCGACACGCACATCTACCAGAACCACTTCGAGCAGGTGCGCGAGCAGCTCACGCGGGCGCCGCGGCCGCTACCGACGATGACGCTGAACCCCGCCGTCAAGGATCTCTTCGCGTTCACCTACGACGACTTCAAGCTCGAGGGGTACGATCCGCACCCGAAGATCAGCGCCCCGATCGCGGTCTGAATGCGGATCTCGCTGATCGTGGCCGTCGCGAGGAACGGCGTCATCGGAAACGACGGGGAGATCCCGTGGCGCCTGCCGGAAGACCAGAAGTTCTTCCGGCGGACGACGATGGGCCAGGCGCTCGTCTACGGACGCAAGACCTTCGACTCGATCGGGAAGGCACTGCCGGGGCGGGCGAACCTCGTGCTCACGCGGCGCGAACACGCGCCGGTCGAGGGCGTGGAGTTCGTCGCGGACCTCGCGACGGCGATCGAGCGCGCACGCGCGGCAGGCTACGAGGAGTGCTTCGTGGCGGGCGGCGAGGCGATCTACCGCGAGGCGCTCGCGACGGCGGATCGCGTGTATCGCACCGTCGTCGACGCGGAGCCCGAGGGCGACACGTTCTTCCCGGAGCTCGATGCGTCGATCTGGGCCTGCACGGCGCGCACGCCCCACGGCGTCGACGACCGACACGCGCACGCCTTCGTGATCGAGACCTGGGACCGAAAGCGCTAGGACGCCGCGTTCCGCCAGCACGAGCCGCTATGGTTCGCGGCATGGCCTCCCCCGACAACGCCGACGCGCGCGTCGACTCGACGCGCCTCGTCGCCTCCCCGCATACCGGCGCCGACCGGCTGATCCGCA
Source organism: bacterium (assembly GCA_030432735.1). Classification (GTDB taxonomy): domain Bacteria; phylum Myxococcota_A; class UBA9160; order UBA9160; family UBA4427; genus UBA4427. Next base: position 14,302 of record JAUIMK010000073.1, on the reverse strand, counting down.
CGATCTCCGACGCCGGCACGATCGCGATCAAGACGCTCGTCGCGAGCGAGCTCGTCGCCGAAGCGCTGCGGCGCCGACACTTCGCGCCGACTGCCGGCGACGCGCTCGGGCGCGCCATGATGGGCGCGCTGCTCATCGCGGTCGGCAGCGCCGCCGACGATGCCGACGAGGCGAACGTCGAGTCCGTCCAGCTGCAGTTCCGCGGCGACGGGCCCCTCGGCTCGCTCACCACGATCGCCGATTCGCGGGCGCGCGTCCGCGGCACGGTCCAGCACCCGGAGCACTCCCAGGTCCTCCGAGACGGCAGCCCCGACATCGCCCGCTCGATCGGACAGGGGCCGCTCAACGTCGTCCGCCACCGGCCGCGTTGGCGCTCGCCCTATACCGGCACCGTCCCGCTCGTCTCCGGCGAGGTCGCGGGGGACCTCACGCTCTATCTGACCGAGAGCGAGCAGACCCCGTCGGCGATGGGTCTCGGCGTCGCCTTCGGCCCCGGCATGTCGGACGTCGCCGCCTGCGGCTTCCTGATCCAGGCGCTGCCGGGCGCGTCGGACGAGGATCTCACGATCGTCGAGGAAAACGTGCAGGGGCTCCCGGGGCTGGCGACGCTGCTCGGCGCGCCCCTCGAGCCCGATGACCTCGTCGACCGTCTGATGATCGGGCTCGGGACCCGCGAGCGGCACACGATGACGCCGCGCTTCCATTGTCCGTGCTCCGCCGACCGCGCGCTGCGCACCCTCGCCCTGCTCGATCGCGCGGAGCTCGAGGAACTCGTCGGCGGCGCTACCTCCCAGGAGGTGGTCTGCGATTTCTGCGGGAAGGCGTACGACCTCGGGCCGGACCGGATCGCCACGCTCCTCGCCGTCGAAGGCGAAGCCGCACCGCGTTAGGCGAAGCCGGAGCGCGTTGGGCGAAGCCGGAGCGCGTTGGGCGAAACCGGAGCGCGCTACTCGAGACACTTCGCGCGAAGCCGCGCGACGTCGTCCCCTTCGAGCCCGCCGGCGCGCAGGTACTCGTCCATCGATCCCCAACGTTCGCCGACGAGCGAGAGCACCGTCTCCATCGACTCGGGCTTCGCGTGCAGCGTATCCGCCGGCAGCTCCTCGAGCGTGCTCGAATAGCCCTTCATCCCCATCACGCGCTCGATGATCTCGTCGATCCGCTCGCCGGAGAGCGCGTAGTCCGCCACGATCAGCTCGTCGTCGACGCCGAGCGTCCCGAGCACGATCGCCGAGATCACGCCGGTCCGATCCTTGCCCGCCGCGCAGTGATAGACCGCGCCGCGCTCCGCCCGGGCGAGGAGCCGGATGGCGTTCACGATCTTCGCGTGTCCGTGCTCCATCATGCCGACGTATCGCTCGCCGAGGGACATCGCGTTCGCCCGGCGCTGGTCCGCGGCGGAGGGATCGCCGTCGAAGAGCGGGTTGTGATGGAAGCCGATCGGCTCGTGCTCGAGCGGCCCGCGCCCCTCGTTCGTCAGCTCGTAGGTCGAGCGGAGATCGACGATGTCGGAGAGCGCGAGCTCGTCGCGGAGCCGCTTCACGTCTTCCACGGTCAGCGCGTGGAGCGCGTCGCTTCGGAAGAGGCGCCGCCAACGCAGGGTCCGACCGTCGCGGGTCGGATAGCCCCCGAGATCGCGGAAGTTCACGCAGCCGTCGAGTTCGATGGTTCTTTCCACGGCGCGGGAGTCTAGCCACGGCCGTTCGGGAAACCAGCGCCGCCCGCCGTGGCACGCATACCCGCGCGCGGGTGGCGCCGGCTTCCCGAACGATTCTCGAACGCGGCGGGTCGAGCCGCGGTGAACCGGTTCGCGGTCGCTCATCTCGCTGTATGATGGTGCGACCGCACAGAGGCTTGGGGGAGGTTGATGGCGGGCACCGTAACGAGTCCGCGGGGTGCGGAGATCTCGGAGCGATCGGTGGAGCTCGTCCTTCCGGACGACGACGCCGGCGCGACCCCGCTGCGAATGCGAAGGGAGTTCGGCGTGAGCGAGTCGGAGGGGACGACGCCGCAGGTCCGGCGTGACCGCGACGACCAGGCGCGCGCGCAGGGCAGTACTTCGGCCGGCGCCGCGGCGCGCGACTCCGCGCGCAGCAGCGCGGCCCTCGCCGGTGGGCTGACCTCGAAGGGGGCGGACACACCGTCGACGTCGCCCCCGACCTCCGCTGCGACGCCCTCCGGCGCCCCGACGACCGGCCTCGCGAGCTCGCTGACGAGCGCCCCCGGCGGCTCCGCACGTTCCTCTTCCGGCGCCACGGCATCCTCGAGGTCCGCGACGTCTTCGAGCGCGACGCCGGCCCCCGGCGCTGCCCCGTCCAGGGACACCAGCGCCTCGACCCGCGCCGACGCGTCGCCGCGCGCGAGCAGCCCGGCCGCGACGGCGCCCGAAGCCCGCGGCGTCGCCCTTCCCGGAGACCGCGGTCCTCGAAATCAGGGGACACAGCCCCAGAGACCCTCGTTCTGGCGACGCATCGCCCTCGGCCGCCGATCGCACACCCCGGAGACGGAGACCCACGTGGCCCCACCCGACGCACAGACCCAGCCTCTCGTTCCCGCCGCGCCCGAACGCCCGACCCTGGCCGAGCGCGCGAAGAACGCGGTGGCGCCGACACCCACGCCCACACCCACGCTCGATACCAAGTCGATCGAGAACGTGATCGTCGAGCCGATGCTCCAGGCCCTCGTCTCGGTCGAAGCCAAGCTCGAACGCAGCCACACCGAGCTGGTCGGGCGGAGCGACGTCGTCGAGCAGCGCCTGACCCAGCTCTGGGACATCGAAGAGCAGCTCGGCGCCCTCGGCGAGCTGCAGGAGTCGCTGCTCCAGGTCTCCGAGCAGCAGCGCCGTCTCGAGAGCGCGGTCGTGTCGCAGACGAAGACGCTGCGCTGGCTCGTCGGGGCGGTCTTCTTCTCGCTGGCGGCGGCCGCCTTCGTCGTCGCCTCCTTCCTTCGCTAGCGCGCCGGCGCGCCGCGTCGGTCGGGCGGGCCGGCTCCGTGATGAGCGGGGCTCCGCATCGGGCCCGGCGCCACGCAGGGAGCCGAGCTCCCGGGCGCGGCTGCCGCCGCCCCGCCCCGAGCCCGGGCCCGAGCCGAGGCTGCCTGGAGCCCGGCGCCCGACGCCGGTGCCTGGCCCCTGCCGGCGGCCCCGAACGCGCGCGCGTGTTTGCGAACGCGATCGCAGACTGGGCGGCTCGGTTCCAGAGGCCCGTCGTACGGCCACTTTTTTCGCATCCGGCCTAGGCGGGTGGCTTCCCTCCGGCTATAAACCAGTCCATCCGCATATCCAGATATTCAACCGGGACAGCGATCCACCGCGGTCCCGCGACCGGTCCGCCCACTCCACGGGCCCGGACCAGGAGACCCGAGCCGATGGCCCTTCCGAGTTCCCCCGACGCCCCCGCCTTCAAGGTGGCCGACCTGACCCTCTGTGACTGGGGGCGCAAGGAGATCGAGCTCGCCGAGCACGAGATGCCTGGGCTGATGGCCCTGCGCGAGCGCTACGGAAAGGCCAAGCCCCTGAACGGCGTGCGCGTCATGGGCTCGCTCCACATGACGATCCAGACGGCGGTCCTGATCGAGACGCTGACCGCCCTCGGCGCCGACGTGCGCTGGGTCTCCTGCAACATCTTCTCGACCCAGGACCACGCCGCCGCCGCGGTCGTCGTCGGCCCCGACGGAACGCCGGAAGATCCCAAGGGCGTCCCGGTCTTCGCCTGGAAGGGCGAGACCCTCGAGGAGTACTGGTGGTGCACCGACATCGCGCTCCAGTGGCCCGACGGATCCGGCCCGGAGCTGATCGTCGACGACGGGGGCGACGCGACGCTGCTGATCCACAAGGGACTCGAGTTCGAGACCGCGGAGAAGTTCCCGGACTTCAACCCGGAGACGGACTCCGAGGAATGGGGCGTGATCCTCGAGACGCTCAAGAAGATCAACGAGAGCGACAAGACCCGCTGGAAGCGAACTGCCGAGGCCTGCCGCGGCGTCTCCGAGGAGACGACGACGGGCGTGAACCGCCTCTACCAGATGGAGAAGAACGGCCAGCTGCTCTTCCCCGCGATCAACGTCAACGACTCGGTCACGAAGTCGAAGTTCGACAACGTCTACGGCTGCCGCCACTCGCTGCCGGACGGCCTCATGCGCGCCTCCGACGTGATGCTCGGCGGCAAGGTCGCCGTCATCTGCGGCTTCGGCGAGGTCGGCAAGGGCTCCGCCGAGAGTCTGCGCGGCCAGGGCTGCCGCGTGATCGTGACCGAGATCGATCCGATCTGCGCGCTGCAGGCCGCCATGCAGGGCTACGAGGTGAACACCCTCGAGAACGTCGTCGAGACCGCCGACATCTTCGTCACCACGACGGGCAACTTCGACATCATCACCGCCGACCACATGTCCCGCATGAAGGACAAGGCGATCGTCGGCAACATCGGCCACTTCGACAACGAGATCGACATGGCCGGCCTGAAGAAGATCGCGGGCGTCGAGCGCATCGAGATCAAGCCCCAGTACGACGAGTGGAAGTTCCCCGACGGCCACAGCGTCCTCGTCCTCGCCGAGGGCCGGCTGCTCAACCTGGGCTGCGCGACGGGCCATCCGTCCTTCGTGATGTCCGCGTCGTTCACGAACCAGGTGCTGGCCCAGATCGAGCTCCAGGAGAACGGCGGCAAGTACGAGAACAAGGTCTACGTCCTGCCCAAGAAGCTCGACGAGGAGGTCGCGCGACTCCACCTCGACAAGCTCGGCGTGCAGCTCACGCGTCTCACGCCGGCTCAGGCGGAGTACCTCGACGTCGACATCGACGGGCCGTACAAGCCGGATCACTATCGATACTGAGAGTGGCGCCGTGACGCCTTCGGGGCGTCGCGTCGTCTTGCGGCTTCGGTGATCGGGGTCGCTCGAGGCGGCTCTCGAAGCCAGTTCGACGAATCGGAACGCCGGGGAGCTCTGCTCTCCGGCGTTCCTGCGTTCGGAGCCCCGGACTCGAGTCCCTCCGCCGAACGACCGATGAATCCGGGGTGTCCCACCCGGAGCCACCATGCTCGAAGCGTGCCTCAGTCTCGGGATCGTGATCCTCTTCAGCGTCCTCGCCTGGGCGGCGAACGCCGGCGCCGAAGCGATGGTCTGGGGCGGCGTCGCGATCTCGGCGATCGGCTTCGGGTACGGGATCCCGACGGCGATCGTCTACCACTGGATGCTCTATCGGTCCCTGGTCCGCGCCGATCGTCTGCCCGACCGCTGGTGGCTCTCGCCCACCTCCCACCACGGCCTCATCCCCCGGAACGACCGCGCCGGCGTCTACGCCTGGGGCGCCATCGGCGGCTCGGGGTTCCTGGTGATCGTGCTCGGCATCCTCGTCACCGGCATCGGCCTGTGGCGACTGCTCGTCCCCTGAAGCGGAGCTACAGCCCGCCTCCGCGCTTCGCCTCGAGATAGCGACTCACGAGCGCGGGGCCGAGCGTCGCCGGCGAGACGTCGAGCGTCCGGATTCCTTGCGCGCGCAGCCGCTCGTGCATCGCCCTCCGGTCGAGGAGCGCCTCCCAGGCCCCGAGCGCCGTGAAGGCCTCGCCGAGATCCTCCGGATCGCGCATCAGGCGCTCGTCGAGCTCGACCGGATGCAGGTCCGCGACGAGCACGAAGTGTCGGCGGCGCAGGAGCTCGAGCGCCGGCAGGACGTCCGCTTCGTCTTCCGGTCGCAGGTGCGTCAACAGGACCACCATCGAACGCCTCCGCTGCCGGCGCCCCAGCTCTTCCGCCGCCCCGCGGAAGTCGACCCCGAGCGTCGTCGGCTCGAGGTCGTAGACGCGATGGAGCAGGCGGCTCACCGTCGCCGCCCCCTTCGCAGGCGGCGTCCAGCGGCGCTCCTCGCCGAAGCTGAGCAGCCCGACCGCATCGCCCCCCTTGAGCGCCACGTGCGCGAGCAGGATCATCGCGTTCAGCCCGTGATCGAAATGCGAGAGCGCCCCGTCCTTCGTGCGCATGCGGCGGCTGCAGTCGAGGAGGAACACGATGCGCTGATCGTGTTCGGCCTCGTACTCGCGACTGATCAGCTCCCGCTTGCGGCTCGTCGCCTTCCAGTCGATCTGCCGGATCGAATCGCCGGCGCGGTACTCGCGGAGCTGGTGGAACTCGAGGCCTTCGCCGCGGAGCCGCTGGCGCTTGATCCCCACGTCCCGGGTCCGCGCGGCCTGGACGAGCTCGTCGAAGCGCGTCGTCGCCGCGAAGTTGGGGTAGACGCGAACGGCCTCGGCTTCGCCGAGCCGCGCCGTGTAGCGCCAGAGCCCGAGCGGGGAGAGAGCGCGGAGGGTCGCGGTGCCGAAGGTCGCGTCGCCGCGCGCCAGGGGACGAACGCGATAGGCCGCGCGCTGGACGTCACCGCGTTCCGGGTCGAGGGCGAGCGGTAGACCCGCGACCTCGACCGAATCCGGCACGCCGTCGATCAGCTCGACGCCGGAGCCGCGGAAGCCGTGGATCCGCAGCTCGACGCCGACGTCGCTCCAGGCTTCGAGGGAGAGACTCCTCGGCAGCGCACGGCGGAAGCGCGGTGCTTCCACGCGCTCGAGCAGGACGAGGTCGACGAGGCAGAGCACGCCGAAGAGGAGCACGGCAGCCAGCACGAACGTACGCGCCAGCATGGCGCCCAACACCAGCGGCTCGCCCTGGACGAGGCCCATGCCCTCGACGAGGAGCGCCAGGCCCCACAGCACGACGCCGACCGCGAGGGCCGACGGACTCGGTCTCCGCTGGTTGGTTCGCAAGGGTCCGGGCCTCTTCAGATCCGCGGCGCCGGAACGTCGTCGAGGAGCGCGCCGATGATCTCGTCCGCGGGGGCGCCTTCGATCTCGAGGTCCGCCGTCAGCTGGATGCGGTGACGCAGGACGGCGGGCGCGACCCGCTTCACGTCGTCGGGCGTCACGAAGGCGTTGCCGTCGAGGAGCGCATGGGCCTTCGCCGCGCGCATGAGCGAGATCGTCGCGCGCGGGCCGGCGCCCTGGGCGACGCCGATCCGCTTGCGCGTCTCGCGGGCGATGCGGACCGCGTACGCGTAGACCTCGCGATCGACCTCGAGCCGCGACGAGACCTGCTGGAGCCGCAGGACGTCCTCGGCCTGGACGACCGGTTCCAGCCCTTCGAGCACGAACGCATTCCCGGTCCGCCCCTCGGTCACCAGCCGCAGCATCTCCTCTTCCGCCTCCGCGTCCGGATAGTCGACGAGCAGCTTCATCAGGAAGCGGTCGAGCTCCGATTCGGGCAGCGGATACGTCCCCTCCTGCTCGAGCGGGTTCTGCGTCGCGAGCACCATGAAGGGGCGCGGCGTGGCGTGGGCCTCGCCCTCGATCGTGATCTGGCCTTCCTGCATGACCTCGAGCAGGGCGGCCTGGGTCTTCGGCGGCGTTCGGTTGATCTCGTCGGCCAGGAGCAGATTCGTGAAGGCCGGACCGCGACGAATCGTGAAGCGCTGGCTCTCCGCATCGAAGAACGCATGCCCGGTGACGTCGCTCGGCATGAGATCCGGCGTGAACTGCACCCGCGCGAAGTCCCCCCCGAAGCAGGCCGCGAGGCTCCGGACCAGCAGCGTCTTCCCGAGGCCCGGCACGCCCTCGATCAGCACGTGCCCGCCCGCCACGAACGCCACGAGGACCTCCGCGACGAGGGCATCCTGTCCGATGACCGCGCGCGCGATCTGGGCCCGCATCGCATCGATCCTCTCCCGGGCCCATGCGACCTCGTCGCTCGCGGCCATCGTCGTCTCGCTCATTTCGTCCTCCTCATCCGCAGCATCGACCTCGTCCGCTCGATCACGGCGCGGCGACGGCGCGGCACGTCTTCCCCGAGTGCGTCCGCCGCCGCCTCGGGCGAGAGTCCGGCGCGCGCGCGCCACCTCTCGCGATCCGACGGTGCCCGCGCTCCGAGGTCTTCGCGCAGTCGGTTCATCAAGGGCGCGAAGCCGCCCTTCCGGTAGTGGAACGTCACGCTCGCCTCGACGTGTTCCAGATGTTCGCGCCGGGGTGCCTCGGCGCCGCGCACCGGGAGCTCGAAGCGCAACGAATAGGCGAGACACGCCCCGAGCACGAGACCGATCCCTCCCCAGCTCGCGAGCGGAAAGCTCGCGAAGGCGAGATCGACGATCGACGGCACGTCGGGGTCGTGGAGCATCCAGACCTTCGGGCGTCCCTCGAAGACGTGCCAGAGCAGCCAGGCGTGGTCCTGGCAGGCGATCCGCTGGTTGCGAAACGGGTCGATCGACGTCATCGCCACGACCCGCCCCTCCCCGACCGGCAGCGAGAGCACCTGCTCCTTCGGCGAGAAATAGGCGTCCGCGAGACGCTCCTCGTAGACCGCCAGGGTGTTCTCGCTCCGCAGCTCGACGATCGCCTCCCGCCCCTCGACGCCGACGTCCACGCGGTCGAGGCCCTCCTCGCCTTCGGCGCACTGTGCGGTGCCCAGGAAGAGCTCGAGCATCTCGGCGATGTTCTCGGGGGCTTCCGCGACGACGTCGTCCGCGTCGCTCGCGTCTCGTTTGGACTCCGCGCCCTCCGCGGCGCTCGCGTCTCGTTCGGGCTCCGCGCCCTCCGCGGCGGACGCGGGCGATGCGTCGCCTACGGCCGCCTCCCCGCCGTCGCTCTCCTCGTCCTCGAGGTCCGGCGCGAGCAGGAACACGCCGAGCGCATCGAGCAGCGGATCCCGGCTCGCCCCGACGTCGTCGTCGTAGATCGAGTGCGCGATCACCATGAGGAGCCCCCCGCGCTCCACCCAGGCGACGATCGCATCGCGACGCCGCTCGGAGAGCGCCTCCCGCGCCGCCGACATCAGGAGGGCATCGTCCGCCGGCGGGAGATCGTCGAGCAGCTGCATGCCCGCCGACGTCTCCGTCTCGATCCGATGTCGCGTGAGGAACATCTCTGCGGCGAGAAAGTCGTTGCGCCTCGCTTCGCTGGAGTAGCCGAGGTCGACCTCCTCCTCGATCCACTCCGCACCGAACCAGAGGTAGAGCCCCGACCCGACGACGAGCAGGCCGACGAAGCCCCAGAAGATCGTCGTCCCCTTCACGCCGGCTCCTCTTCCGCCGGGCGATCGCCCTCGAAGAAGCGCGGCCATGCCTCACACAGCACGTCCAGCTCCTCCACGCCGGGGTCGAGATGGCCGTAGGCACAGCGGAGCCAGGTCCGCGTGAGCTGCGCGAAGTACGCCGTCGCCGCCTCCGCGAGCAGTGGACGCGCCAGATCGAGACACTCCCGCTCGGTCACGCCGATCGCCAGCTCGGCGCCGTGCACCCCGGCGAGACGGGAGAGCGCACCGCGATAGAGGAGCGCGAGCGAGGCCCGCGAGTCTCCCGCCCGCGCGGCAGCACGCGCCTCGCCGGCCACGTCGTCGGGCAGGCTGTCCTCGGAGATCTCGAGACCGAAGAGCTCCCCGGGCACGTGCTTGGGTCGAGGGGCCGGCTTCGGCAGAGCGAGACCGAGCCCACCTTCCCTCGACGATGCGAGGATCAGCCAGCCGACGGCGGCGAGCGCGGCCGCGATCAGGGTCACCTGACCGAACTCGGCCACGAAGGACGCGATCGCCGCGAGCAGATCCTGCAGCCATTCCGGCGGCGGCTCGGACGTGTCGTCGTCGACCTCCCACTCCCATTCGTGCAGGAATCGCGGTATCGAGACCGTGTCGGGCTCGTGGAACGCGTCCCCTTCGAGGATCGTCTCGATCGACGCCTTCGCCTCGTCGGCGGAGACGAGCGGAGCCGCGGAGAGCGGCGGCGCCGCGGTCGCGCCGAGCGCGAACACGACCAGCGCGAGCGCGGTCGCAGCGAGACCCCGGCGGCGCGAGGCGCGCTCGGCGATGCGCCGGAAGACCAGCTCGATGTCCCAGGCCTCGAGCTGGGTCCGGCGATGTAGATAGAGGGAGAAGCCGGCGGCCACGTAGAACGGTGCGACGAGCAGGATCGAGACCGCCCAGATCGCGAAGAGTCCGACCCCCACGATCCAGTGCGGCTCCCTCCCACCGAAGAGCGACCCACCCACCGAGTCCGAGATCGACTCGGGGAGGAAGACCCAGAGCAGCGAGACGAGGCCGATCTGGACGAGCCACTCGACCTGGACGAGCACGAGGGTGAGCGCGGACGCCGCGCCCCCGTAGCGACCGCGTCGCAGCATCCCGAGGCGGGCGCTGCGCACCGCGCCGGTCGAGCCTTCGAGGACCGACACCGGCAGGTCGAAGGACCGCGTCGGCGCGAGGCGCTGGACCGTGAGGGATGCGAGCAGCCCGCGAAAGACGGGGCGCCCGAGACCGCGAAGCGTCTCCCTCGCGCTCGGCGCCTGACCGAAGAACGCCCGACTCAGATGGAAGAGGATCGGCCGCTCCCAGACCGGCTTCGCCCACCAGAGCGCGAGCGAGGTCCAGAACGGATGCGCGTGGGCGAAGGGCGCGAGCAGCAGCGCCATCGGCAAGAGGAACGCCGCCGCGATCGAGAGCAGCGTCGGGTAGTAGGGGCGAGCGAGCTGGAATCCGAAGTCCGTGGCTTCGTAGGGCGAGCGCGGGTGGAGGTGCTCGGACCAGGTGCCCTCCGTGATCGGTGCCCGCCTCGCCTGCGTCGTCGCAGCGCGGTCGATCTCCTCCCCGACGTCCGGACTAGCGTCCATCGCGCGCTCCCGCGCGAAGCCGCACCCTTCGCCCGCGGCCGACGAAGGCGAAGTAGGCGAGGACGAGCGCCCACAAGGTCCCGCCCACGGCGAACTTGACCTCCGGCAGGACGGCCCCCTTCGAGGACCAGAACGCCTCGAGCAACGCCGCCACGACGAGCATCGCGAAGACGCCGTAGACGATCGTCACCGTCTCGCTCGCGGCGCTTCGGAGCGAGGCCCAGCGGCTCCGCGACCCGGGCGCGATCAACGACCAGCCGAGCCTGAGCCCCGCCGCACCACTCAGCACGATCGCCGTCAGCTCGAAGGCGCCGTGACCGATCACGAAGGACGCAAAGGTCGTCGTGAAGCCGATGGAGACGAGGTGCGCGGTGGCCCCGCCGAGCAGGAATCCGTTGTTGACGAGCACGACGACGCTGCCGAGCCCGAAGACCAGGCCCGAGGCGTAGGCCCGGAAGGCGATGCTGATGTTGTTCATGATGTAGAACCCGAACATCGCCATGTCCGTGCCGGCGTCGCGGTTCTCGCCGAGGATCCGCGCGGCCGGGTCGTACATCTCCTCCAGCTCCTGCACGCGGCCGCCGGGGATCACGCTGTACACGAGCTCCGGCGACCAGGCGATCATCGCCGCCACGATCAGTCCGGGGACGAGGAAGAGGGCCGTCGCGATCGCGACCGCGAGGCCGTCTCGCCGTACGGCTCGCGGGAAGTCCCGGGCGAAGAAGCGGACGCTGCGCAGCGCGATGTTCGAGTCACGCGTGTAGAGGATGCGGTGCCCGTCGAGGGCGAGGCGATTCAGTCGGTCGAGCAGATGCAGGCTGTAGTGGCGCTCGTTCGCGACGGCGAGGTCGCGACAGATCTCGCGGTAGCGCTCCGGGAAGTCGATGACGGCAGCGCGATCCTCCGGCGAGAGGCGACGGCCGGTGCTCGCGTCGAGCTTCTCGACCAGGCCGGCGAACTCGTCCCAGCGCGCGGCGCGCTGATCCTCGAAGACGCGCTGCTTCACGACCCGACCTGCCGACCGACATATTCTCGTGTCATCGGTCGACCCCCGCGATGCCGTTGGCCATCCGGACGACGCGCCGCCGCCCCTCTTCGCCCCGCGCCCCGGAGATCGGCTCGAGCAGGTCCGTGAGCTCGAGGGTCCGCTCGTGGCTCAGGTCGGGCTGCCGCTCCGCGAAGCCGACGATGCCTCGCCGCTCGACGACCGAGAGGGACACGGGGAGCGGCTCGGAGCCGAGACGCCGATCCGCCTCGGCCTGCTCGCTCCGCCTCGCGGCGTGCTCTCTCGCCTCGAAGCGATCGACGCGGTCGGCGTGCACGACGAGCGAGCCCGCTGCGAGGTCCCCGAGCCGCTGGAAATGCCGCGTCGTCACGACGCACACGACGCCCGCGAGATAGCCGATCGGCAGGAAGTCCACGACGCGGAGCAGGTTGCGAACCAGCGAGTCGCTCCAACCGATCGGCGTCGCGTCGTCGCTCACGACCCGGAGGCCCATGACGGCCTTGCCCGGCGTCTGCCCGTGACGCAGGACCTCGAAGAGGACCGGATAGAACCACTCGATCAGGAAGTAGACGACGAGATAGACCCCGACCCCGGCGTCGCCGAGAGCGCCGACCACGAGGGCGATCGCGATGCTCGCGAGCCACGCGATCGATTCGTCGATCATGATCGCGAGACCGCGCGCGAGGGGCCCCGCCGGCCGCAGCTCGACGTCGATTCCCTCCGGCGTCTCGAGTCGCAACGTCGCATCGACCGTCGCGACCGGGGGCGGCGTCGCGACGAGCTCAGCCAGCGGTCTCCCCCGCTCCGGAGTAGCCGAAGATGCGGTTGTAGAGCACGCCGTAGACCATGAAGAAGAAGGGCATGGCCCAGACGACACCGATGCCGAGGGTCACGACGATGCCGAGGCCGGCCGCCAGGGACGCCAGCAGACCGAGCCCGAAGACCTTGAACCAGTGATTCGTGATCGCCTTGCGCGAGGTCTCGAGCGCCTCCCACACGCCGAGACCGCGCTCGATCACGAGGGGCGTCGCGAGGGAGTAGGCGATCGCCAGGTAGATTCCGGGAAGGATGAGCAGGACGAACCCGAGAGCCGTGAGCAGAACCATCAGCAGATAGACCCCGATCAGCGGACCCGCGATCGAGAAGCCCGAGAGGACGTCCGTGGCCGTCGCCGAGCGATCCCCGGCGGACCACTTGATCGCGTAGTAGTAGACGCCGGCGGTGACGATCCACGAGATGGCCTGGCCGCCGAGCTGCACGAGGACCGCGATGCTGGTTCCGAGGAACGAGCCCTCTCCGAAGGCCGCCGCGATGCCAGCCCCCACCATCTGCAGCACGAAGCTCGCCGCGTACATCACCAGGATCCCGACCCACATCGCGCCCTTCGCGCCCGAGATCTTCTGCCAGGCCTCCGACATCACGTCGACGATGTCGAAGTCCCAGTCTCCCTCGATCGCGTCCTCGAGGGATCGCACGCTCCCGGCGACCGGACGGTCCAGCGCGCTCTGCGGCGCGGCGTACACGGTTTCGTCCACGGACATCCTGAACCTCCGGGCCGTCCGACTCTCGCGAGTCGTTCGATTGGGTCGTGACCGGCGTCGATGGTAGTCGATGGCTGAGGATTGCGGTGACGATTTCGCGCCGCGATCGAGGGTGGATCTCCGAGCGCCCCGCGCGGCGCCGCCGTCGACTGACCTACGCTCCACGCATGACGCGCGAACTCGAATCGCATCTCGGTTCCTTCGGGACCCACCTGGCGAAGCGACGGCCGCCGCTGTGCCCCGAGCTCACGCTCTGGCTGCTGGGCGACGACGTCGACCTGGAGGGGGGCTGCGACGAGCTCGCCGAAGGCGAAGCGCCCCCCTTCTGGGCCTTCTGCTGGGGCAGCGGACAGGCGCTCGCCCGCCACGTCCTCGACCACCCGGAGCTCGTCCGGGGACGCGAGGTCGTCGACCTCGGCACCGGGAGCGGCATCGTCGCGATCGCCGCGGCCCGAGCGGGGGCGGCGCGGGTCGTCGCGACCGACCTCGACCCGCTGTCCCGACGCGCCGCGACCCTCAACGCGGCGCTGAACGGCGTGGTGATCGAAACGTCCCCGGAAGCCCCCGTCGCCTGGGATCTCATGCTCGCCGCCGACGTGCTCTACGAGACCGGACTCCGCGACTGGATCCTGGGCGAGGCGCTCACTCGCGGCCCGATCCTGCTCGCCGATCCGCAACGGACCGGGACGCCCCGCGTCGACGCGCCGATCCTTCGGACGATCCCCTCCTGCACCTTCCCGGACGTCGACTCGCCCCAGAAGAACGTCGTGCTGCACCGGCTCGAGCGAGTCGGCGTCGACTCGAGCTGATCCGACCTAGCACGGCTCGACGTCGGTGATCGCGACGGCACCGGGCTGGCTCGCCACCCGTTCGAGCCAGGCGCGAATCGCCGGACGAGGGCCCAGGTCGTAGCCGCCCTCCTCGGCGACGTGCGTGTACGCGTAGAGCGCTACGTCCGCGATCGAATAGCGGGCCGCCACGAAGAAGGGCGTCTTCGCGAGGTGCTGCTCCATGACGTCGAGGGCGGCCTCCCCCTTCGCGCGACGCTCGGGAAGCTCCGCTTCGTGTTCGGCCAGCCGACCCGCGAAGGTCCAGAAACGGACGGTCGCGATGTACGGCTCGTGACT
>JAUIMK010000438.1 GCA_030432735.1 bacterium | reverse complement strand
GGGCGCGTCGTCGGCGCCGTCGGACACGCGGCGCCTGGCCTCCGCAAGGGGCTCGACGAAGCGACGGCGCTGCTCTGCGCGGAGATGGAGGGGGGCATGCGCAAGGTGCTCGAGACCGCCGTCGACTATGCGGCGGAGCGCTTCCAGTTCTCCCGGCCGATCGGTTCCTTCCAGGTGATCAAGCACAAGTGCGCGAACCTCCTGATCGACTACGAGGGGGCCCGGACCGCCTCCGACGGCGCCCTCGTCGCCCACGACGACGACGATCCCGAGGCGCCGGTCCTGACGTCGGTCGCCAAGAGCCATCTCGGCCCCGCCTATGTCCGGATGGCGACGGAGAGTGGTCAGATCCAGGGCGGCGTCGGATACACCTGGGAATACGACGCCCACCTCTTCTTCCGCCGTGCGCTCGCCTCGAAGGCGCTGCTCGGCGACGAGTCGACCCACCGGGACCGCCTCGCGCGCCACGTCGCCCGCGAGCTCGAAGCAGGAGCCGCCTGACATGCGCCGCGAAGACACCCCGGAAGAAGCCGCGTTCCGCGCCGAGGTCCGCGCATGGCTCGAGGCGAACGCCGAGCCTCGCGCCGACGGTCCGCCCACCCCGCTCGATCATTCGCCGGAGGCGGAGGCGCGGCACTGGGAGGCCGCGAAGGTCTGGCAGCGAAAGAAGTTCGAGGGCGGCTGGGCCGCGATCACCTGGCCCGTCGAGTACGGCGGCCGCGGCGGGACGCCGATCCAGCAGATGATCTGGAACGAAGAGCAGTCGGCCTTCGACGTGCCGGCGGGCTTCATCGCCGCCTCCCTCGGGATGATCGGCCCCGCGCTCATGCGCTTCGGTACGGAGGAGCAGAAGGCCTATCTCCCGGCGATGCTGCGGGGCGACGAGGTCTGGTGTCAGCTCTTCAGCGAGCCCGAAGCGGGCTCGGATCTCGCGGCGGTCCGGACGCGGGGCGAGGTCGACGGGGACGAGCTCGTGATCAACGGCCAGAAGGTCTGGACCACGAGCGCGAACTTCGCCGAGAAGGGCTTCATCGTGCTGCGCACGAACCCCGACGTCCCGAAGCACGACGGGATCAGCTTCGCGCTGATCGACATGCGTCAGCCCGGCGTCGAGGTGCGCCCGCTCGTCACCATGCGCGGCGACCGGCACTTCAACGAGGTCTTCCTGACGGACGTCCGCACGCCCCTCGACCACGTCGTGAACGGGATCGATCGCGGCTGGCCGGTGACGACCTTCGTGCTGATGAACGAAGGCGCGTTCATCGGGACCTCGAGCCCCACGGACACGAGCGCCACGGCGCTGATCCAGTACGCGGTGGACGCGGGCCGGCTCGAGGATCCGATCGCGCGCGAGCGCCTCGGTGAGAGCTACGCGCGCGACCGCGTGCTCGGGCAGCTCCAGGACCGGCTGAAGGCGGCGCTGCTCGACGGGCGGATGCCCGACGTGGACGGGTCGGTGCTCAAGATCCTCTCGGCCGAGTGGGGACACGAGCGGGCCGAGCTCGCGCAGTGGCTGCAGGGGGCCGAGGCGCTGCTCTCGGGCGGCGATGCCCCGGTCGCAGGGCTCTGGCAGGACAAGGTCCTCTCGCGCGGCCTGTCGGCGGTGGGCGGCGGCACCCTCGAGGTCCACCGCAACGGTCTCGGCGAGCGTGCGCTCCGGCTGCCGAAGGAACCGCGCTTCGACCGCGACGTCGCCTTCCGCGATCTCAAGACGAGCGGCTGATCCGAGGCCGCTCCTGTCCTAGCGTCGCGAGGCGCGCCCGGTCGGCGCGCGTCGAACCGATGCCATCCAAGGAGCCATCATTTCATGGCGAAGCTTCACACGCCCGAAGACGTGACCCCCGCGCTCTCCCTTCAGCCGCTCAACTTCGCTGCGGAAGACCCCGGCGTGGGCGGCTGGCAGCCGCTCATGAACCAGGGCGTCGGCGCGGACAAGGCGGGCATCGATCGCCTCGTCGTGTCCGACCACGTGATCCTCGGCGAGAACCTCGGCCACTACTCCGATCCGAAGCGCGGCGGAACCGAGGGCGGCGTCCAGCCGACCGGCCCCGACGGCCATTGGCTCGATCCGCTCGTCGTGATCTCGATGTGGGCCGCGCTCACGAGTCACACGCGCTTCCTGACCGGGATCCTGATCGCTCCGCTTCGGCGCCCGGCCACTCTCGCCAAGCAGCTCTCGACGATCGACGTCCTCTCCCACGGACGCCTCGACATCGGCGTGGGCGTCGGCTGGCAGGAGGAGGAGTACCAGGCCAACGGCGTCGTCTACAAGGGACGCGGCAAGCTCCTCGACGAGACCCTCGATGTCATGCAGACGCTCTGGCGCGACCAGGCCGCGGCCTACTCGGGGGACCTCGCGACCTTCGAGAAGATCCACCTGAACCCGAAGCCCCTCCGCGAGTGCGGCGTGCCGCTCTGGATCAGCGGCCGGCTCAACAAGAACGTGCTGCAGCGGATCGTGCGCTTCGGCTCGGGCTGGATTCCGTGGGGCGAGGACGCGATGGACCCGATCGGCGGGATCGCGAAGATCGGTGCCGAGATGGAGAAGGCCGGGCGCGACATGACCGGCTTCCAGGTCGGCAGCTACCTGCAGGTCGCCGAGGACGGCGGGAAGATCGACGCCGAGGCGACCATGGCGCCGGTCGGGGCGATGGCGGAGGCCGGGATCACCGATTTCCGCGTGACCCTCGACCTGCCCGCCGAGGAGTCGGCCGTGCAGGACCTGCTCTCGCCGCTGGTCGAGGCGTTCCGGAAGCAGGCGGGGCGCTAGACGCGCCGCCGCGGCTCCCGGGCGATCGAGCCGTTCAGGTGATCTCGAGGACTTCGAAGCGACGCTCGCCCCGCGGCGTCCGCACGGTGCCTTCGTCGCCCGCCGAGAGTCCGAGGAGCGCCTGACCGAGCGGGGAGACCGGCGTAACCGCCCGAACCGTCCTTCCGTCGCCGTCGTCGATCTCGATGCCGGCCGCGCCGGGGACGAGCAGCCACTGCTCTTGCTGATCGTCGCCGCCTGCGTGCTCGACCGCGACGCGGACGAGGGCGCCGACGGCGATCGGCTCGTCGCCGGCGAAGTCGCGGATCGGCGCGCCGGCGAGGGCATCGAGGTTGCGGCGGAGCTCGCTCACGCGCTCGGCGAGCCCCCGCGCGAGATAGCTGTCCTCGGTCGCTCGGGTGTCCTTCGCGTGCTCGGCACGGTTCTCTTCGTGC
>JAUIMK010000437.1 GCA_030432735.1 bacterium | reverse complement strand
GCACGTCGCCTCTCTCGAAGTCGACGAAGAGGAGGCCGATCCGATCGTCGAGCTCGAGATTGCCGATCGTGTTGAAGTGGTTGTTCCCGGCGTAGTCCGGGAAGACGAACTCGCCGGAAGACGCGACGTGGACGAAGCCAGTGGGGCCGCCGCGGTGGGACGCGTCCATGCCGAAGGACTCGTGCTCGCCTTCACCGCGATGACCGGTGGCGACGAAGAAGGTGTCGCTCGCTTCGATCCTCGCCCGTTGGGCGGGCGATAGACGATCGCTCCGGATCACCGCGCCCGGCGCGCGATCGGGCACGCGCTCGACGACGCGTTCCTGAATGTACTGGGGGCAGTTGCCGAAGCTCTGCTCGACGTCGAAGACGAGGGAGCCCTCGGCTCCCGGGCCCAGGCGCCCGTTCACGCGGTTGCGTCGTCGCGTCGCCAGGTCGATCCCCAGCAGGCCGAGGTCGAGTCCGGCGCGCCAGGCGGAGGCCAGCGGATCCCCGTCGCGTGGGCGCGCGTCGATCGAGAGCGTCCGGTCGTCCGGCGAGCGGACGAAGCCTTCGTCGCCCACCAGCAGCGTCGCCCACGGACGCCCCGCCTCGTCCCGGGCCGCCGCGACGAGGAAGGGCAGGGCGGTGTGGAAGGCGCGGTGCTCTTCCGGGAGGAAGGGGCGCACGATGCGGCGGGCCCAGGGGACGATGTCCCGGATTCCGAGTCGCTCGTGCACCCGGCGTTCGCCCTCGTGGAAGGGGGACGCCGGGACGGCGTGGGGTGCGGTCGGGTTCGCCTGCATGGGTGGGGCTCCTGGGGGGCGGCGGGCATCACCGCGACTCCGCCCGGACCCTACGGCCGACGATCATTCGGATAAATGTGCGGATACGTATATGATTGCTCCGAATAACCGAGGAATCGGATCGAGATGGACAAGCTGGCCGCCATGCAGGCGTTCGTGGCGATCGTCGACGAGGGCAGTCTGACCCGGGCGGGGGCGTCCCTCGGCAAGTCGCTGCCGACGATGGTCCGCACGCTCCAGAATCTCGAGACGTCGCTCGGGGCTCGCCTGCTGGCGCGGACGACCCGGACCCAGTCGCTCACGCCCGAAGGCCACGACTTCCTCGAGCGGTGCCGACGGATCCTGGCGGACGTCGCGGAGGCGGAGGAAGCGGTCGTCGCGAGTCGGGTCGCGCCGCGCGGGCCGCTTCGGGTCGGCGCGCCGGTGCTCTTCGGCCAACGGCACGTCGCTCCCGCGCTGCTCGAGTTCGCCGTCGCGCATCCGGACGTCGAGGTCGAGCTCCTGCTGCTCGACCGCGTCGTCGATCTCGTCGAGGAGGGGGTCGACGTCGCGATCCGCCTGGCGCCGCTCGCGGATTCGTCGATGATCGCGATCCCCGTCGGTTCGATCGGCCGCGTCGTCGTGGCCTCTCCGGAGCGGCTCGCCCGCGAGGGACGACCGGAGAGGCCGGCGGAGCTCGCCGAGCGCGATTGCGTGGTCTTCTCCGGCACGGCCCCCGGCGGCGTCTGGCGCTTCCAGGAGGACGGCCGCCCGACCCCCGTCACGGTCGCGCGCGCCTTCGAGACGAACGACGCCGCCGTCGCCCTCGAGGCCTGCGCCGCAGGGCTCGGCTACGGGCAGTTCCTCGCCTACCAGGCGGCTCCGCTCCTGCGCGCCGGGCGCGTCGAGGCCGTGCTCGAGGCGTTCGCCGTCGAGACGGTTCCGGTGAACCTGGTCTACCCGGGGACGCGCCTCGTCTCGGCGCGCATGCGAGCGTTCCTCGACTGGATGCGGCCGGCGCTCCGCGCCGACCTGGCGGGATTGGAGACGGGCGAGCGCGTAGACGTCGGCTGACGTCGCGGCAGGGCGATCCTTCTGCGCGGTCGGCGCCGGCCCGCGGCCCGCTCCCGGTCGAGCTTCCGCGGCGCGCGGCGCCCTTCCGGAGGGCTCAGAGCGCCAGCGCCGCCTCGACGTCGATCGATTCGCCGGTCGCGTAGTTCTTCCAGCCGCGCTCCTTGGCCTGCTCCGCGCTGTAGCGGATGCGCGCGCGGTTCGGGGTCCACTTGCCGAGGACGGTGCGCGGATAGGACTGGAGCATCGACTCGGTCACGAGCTTCAGGATGCCGGTCACGACGACGGAGCCGTCGTCCTCGCGCTCGATCTCGAGGGCACCGAGCTCGGTGTTCTTGAGCGTCTTGAACGTGAGGATCGGGACGGAGCTGAACTCATCGGGGATTTCGATCGACATGGGAGTGGGTCTCCTGGGCTCCTGGGCGACGCGGGACCTCGGGTCGCGACGCGCCGCCGGCGGGGTGGATTTCGGTCGGCCGGGAACCTAACCAGCCCGGGGGGTCGCTGCAAGTAGCCGGAATTTCATGTGAATCGGAAGCTTCGGAGGGGATCGGAAAGCTGAACGCGAGTCCGCCGCCTGAACGCCGGGTCGCAAGAATTCGCGAATCCCCGGGTCCCGAAACGGCCCTCACGGCATCTCACTTCCTGAGCGATGGCGCCTCGCGCGGCCCTCGCCCCCGTTGCGGAGATCCGATGATGCCGACCCCTCTCGAAGAGAACGCCCCGGAAGCCGTGGATCATTTCTGTGCGCGCTGTCTGCGCCCGGTCTCGCAGGATGCGAGCGAGTGCCCGTCCTGCTCGCGACGTTTCGTCGGTCGCGGCCGCTTCGATCGCCTCGCGGGCTCGCCGCCTTCGGTCGAGTCCCTCGGGCTGATGCGCTGCGGTCGGAGCTGACCCGCTCGGACCGAGCGCTTCGCCGCGGCGAACCGGCTTGGATCGAGCGCGTGGCCGGCTACGGCGCGTGCGACGCGAAGACCCGCGTGCCTTCCGGTCCGAAGGCGAGCACGTCGTAGGCTTCGTGCCGGCTCGGGTCCGGGTGCTCCATGCCCGGGGAGCCCATGGGCATGCCCGGGACGGCGAGACCGGTGATGGCCGGGCGCTCGGCGAGCAGCCGCGCGACGTCGCTCGCCGGGACGTGCCCTTCGAGGACGTAGCCTTCGATCAGCGCGGTGTGGCAGGACGAGAGGCCGTGGGCGACGCCGTTCTCCGCCTTCAGCCGGGAGAGGTCGGGCAGATCCGTCGCCTCGACCGCGAAGCCCGCGTCGCGCAGGTGATCGATCCACTTCGTGCAACAGCCGCAGGTCGGGGTCTTGTAGACCTGGATGGTCGTGGCGTCCGCCGGGCGGCTGCCGAACAGCGAGAAGGCGCCGGCCA
>JAUIMK010000436.1 GCA_030432735.1 bacterium | reverse complement strand
GGCGGTGCCCTTGTAGTTCGCGGCGACGTTCATCGCGATGCCGTATTCCGGCGCGTTCTGGATCGGGACGTTGTAGAACGTGATCAGCACGAGGGACGAGTCGTCGGGCTCGAGTCCGGGCGGCAGCAGCGAGGCGATGCGGTCCTTGTCGGTCCGGTACGCGATCTTGAGCATCGGCCAGTTCGTCAGCTCGCCGGGATTCTGCTGCGGCCCCGGCGCTTCGATCAGCGGGTTGTCGTACGACTCGGCGAGTAGGCGGTTCTGGGTCGTTTCGGTGCTCACGGGGCGCTCCTTGTTCGGTGACGGAGCGCCCAGCATAGACAGCTGCCCGCGAGGGTGCCGCCGAGCGTTCAGCGCCGCGCGCGGCGCCGGGAGCGAAGCGCGCCGGCTGCCAGCGCGGTGAGTCCCGCGACCAGCAGGACGCCGATCGAGGGCTCCGGGACCGGGAAACGGGGGTCGGAGAGGAAGCGCTTCCGGCCGTCGAACGCGTCGATCAGGACGAAGCGCTCGGCGTAGGCCAGATCGTCCGGGCCCGTCGGCGAGCTCTCGTAGAAGAGCACGTCTCCCGGCTCGTCGAGGAGCGCGCCGAGGTAGGTGGCGCCTCCGGCGACGTCGAGGAGGCCGCGGCGGGCGACCGTCGCATCGCCCCGCCGCGTCGTGCGGCGCTCGAGATCGAAGACGACGAGCGTGCCCGCGTCGTAGGGCGGCCCCTTGGCGCTCGCCTCGATCAGGCGGGAGAGGTCCACGATCCGCCCGTCGCCCACGGCGAGCGCGCGTTCGGCGGCGCCTACGACCAGGCTCTCGCCGCGAACGACGACGCCGTCGGCACCGGCCGACGTAGCCAGGAACAGGCCCGCAACGCCCGCCGCGAGGGCGAGCTGCGCGGCCCGGGCGCGCGGGCGCACGACTACTGACCGTCCTGCCAGCTTCGCGTCACGCTGGTCGTCGGCGACTCGAAGGTCAGGGTCAGGTTCTGGTACGTGAAGCTCACCTGCACCGTCGCCGGCTGCACCATCAGGTCGGGATCGTTCGAGTCCGGCGAGGTCAGCGTGAAGCCCGAGATCTTCCCGCCCGCGAGGGTGATCGTCAGATGGTTCTCTTCGCTGCCGAACTGGGTCGGACGATAGAAGCGGAAGACGGCGGAGGAGACGTTCGCGCCATCGGCCCAGGCCTGCGCGAGCAGGGGCGTCGCCTGGTCGATCGTGGCGGTGATCGTGACCGGTCGCGACTGGGCGGGACCCGTCGCGCCCGTCATCGAGACCGGCGAGAAGCCGGGCAGCGAGAACGCCGAAACCTCGATCGTTCCTTCGCGGCCCGCCTGGGTCGAGCCGCCGACGATCGTCTGCCCTCCGATCGTGAGCGTGAGGTGCGTCGTGAGGTCGGCGCTCGCCGCCGGCGCCAGGAGCGCGGTGATCAGGCCGGCCAGCAGCGCGGCGCGCACGCTCGGGCGTCGGATTCCGGATTGGCTTCGCATGTCTTTCGCCTCGTCGCCGACGCCGCGGCCCCCTCAGGCCACTCGGGTCGTGCTCACGCCATCATAGGCGCACGGATTCCGGACGACACGACTTTTCCCGCCCCACCCGCAGTCCGAGGCGAACGGACCGGCAGGCCGCCGGCGGATTCGTCGCGCCGCGCGGTGATGTGGAGGGCGCTCCGGGCGCTGCGCCGCGACCTCCGCCCCGAACCTACGCCAAGACCTGCGCCCAGAGCCTAGGCGTAGTGCGACCGCCGCTTGACCGCGATCTGCCGGTCGAGCTCGAAGATCTGCACCTTCTTCCACCCGTCCGGCGCATCGTCGCTCGTGTGTCCGTCTTCCCGGACGAACTTGTGCCCGAAGAGCCGCGTGCTCACGAGGCCGAGGTCCTCGCGCCCGGGGTAGTCGCACTTGTCGAGGATCTGCGTCGCGGCGAAGACCGTGTCCCCCGCCTGGAGCGGCGCCGTGTGCTTGCCCGTCGTGTAGAGGACGTCGCCGAGGGTGTTGTCACCGACGTCGGGGCAGGAGAGGCCCAGGCACAGCGTGAACGGGATGCCGCCGAAGACGATCAGCTGTCCGCCGACGTACTGCTTGGGATCGAGATCGATCATGTACTGGTTGCAGTGGACCTGACTCGTGTTGTCGAGGATCGCGGTCATGGCGATGTGCTCGTCGGTCACCGTCCGCCCGCGCGAGTGCTCGATCCGGCTGCCGACCTCGAGGTCCTCGAAGTAGGAGTCGGGGCTCGTGAGGTGGGCCAGGTCCTTGAGCCCGGGACCCGCGTAGGGCGGGAGGAAGAGCTCGCAGTCGATCTCGTCCGCGTCGATCAGGAAGTCCTCGACGACGGCGTCGTCGTCGCCCTTGTAGACCTGGACCTTGCGCTGCCAGGTCGCGACGATCGCCTCGTCGTTCGCACCGATGTTCTTGCGGGCGGTCGACTGGACGTGGACGACGCCGAGATTGGGGCGGCTCTTCGAGCACTTCACGCCGAGCACCTTCGTCTCGACCTCGATCGTGTCGCCGATGTAGACCGGCGCGCCGAACTTCATGTCGATGTACTCGAGGTTCGCGCGCGCGTTCTCCGAGATGTCCTCGACCGTCTGACTGAAGGCGACGAGCATCACGACGCCGGGCGGGCAGACCATCCCGTCGAAGCCGTACGCGCGGGCGTAGCGCGCGTTCTTGGCGAAGGGGTGGGTCGTCATCGCGAACTCGGTGAAGGTCGTGAAGAGGCCTTCGGTGATCGTCTTGCCGCCCTTGTGGCGGAAGATCTGTCCCGGCTGGAAGTCCTCGAGGAAGTTGCCGGTCTTCTTGCGGATGATCTTCGTGGGTTCGGGCGTCTCTTCGGCCATCGGGGGTCTCCGGGAGGATCGGGGGCGCGCGTCCCCGGGCGGAGGCGGGCGCGGGATCGGGTTGGCTGTCCGGGGCGGGGAGCCGTGAGGGCGCGCAACGCGCGGCCGCTCGGGCGGCGCGCGAGTCTATCCGGGGGCCCGGGGCGCTGCCAGCGACCGGCGGTTTCGCGACGGGCGGCGCGCCCCGATCGCCGCGAGACGATTCGGGATGGTCGAGCGCGGCACGCCTGCCTAGATTGCGGGCGCGGGCCGGGGAGCGGCGCGAAGGGGGCGCGATGACGACGACGAGCGAGGACGTGGGGCTCGGACGATTCCACCGACCGAAGGACGGGGACGACTTCCCGGGACTCGTGCTCGTGCACGACGTGTGGGGTCCGTCCGAGCA
>JAUIMK010000435.1 GCA_030432735.1 bacterium | reverse complement strand
CACCGCCTCCGGTCGCGGCGGCGAGGGCACGCATGCCGAGGGTCTCCATTCGGTGCGCGACGAGGGCGCCTTCCCCGAGGCCGATCGCGTTCGCGAGGGCACCGATCCGCGCGGCGTGATCCGCGATCCGCGCGAGCTCGTTCGCGAGCATGCGGCCCCAGATCGCCCGGTCGGGAACCGGCACCCCCGCCAGGGATTCGACCGCCAGGCAGTAGGCGGTCTCGGCCATCACGCCGGTCGCCAGCCCGAGCCGCGACACGTAGGGCAAGGCCTGGGACCAGTCCCCCTGCTCGCAGGTGTGCTCGAAGCCGCGGTGGCCGAATCCGATGTCGACCTCGAGGTCGGTGATCCGGTCGTCGTCGAGGTGGACGAGGAAGCTCGCGCTGCCCCCCGCGGCGGTGGTCACGTGGCGCACGCCGGGATGGCTGAAGCCGACTTCGACGGCGCTCTCGGGAAAGCCGAGGCGGGTCGAGAGCGACTCGCCCCCTTCGAGATCCGCGCTCATCGCGGGGCGCCTCCCGAGGGCGCCGGATCTCGCCGCAGGGGCGCCCCTTCGAAGCCCGGTTCGAGAAGCAGACGACGGAGATCGGGATGACCCTTGAAGTGGATTCCGAAGAGGTCGAAGGCCTCCCGCTCCGGCCACGCGGCCCCGGGCCAGAGGGAGGTGACGGATTCGATCGCGGCCTCCGCCGCCGCGACCTTCGCGTGGACGCGGAAGGTCGCCTGGTGGGTCGCCGAGTGGAGCCGGTAGACCACCTCGAAGCGGTCGTCCGCGAGCTCCGCGCCGCGATCGATCACCGTCAGGTCGACCAGCCGCCGGGCTCCGGTCTCCGCCTCCGACGCGAGTCGCGACAGCAGAGTCTTCGCGCCGGGACCGGGCACGGCGATGCGCAGCTCCTCGTCGGGATCCGCGGGCTCCGCCACCTCCACCCCCAGGTCGCGGTAGCGCAGGCGGATCGCGTTCGGATCGATCCGGCTCACGAGCGCGCGTCCTCGAGCAGATCGATCGCCGGCAGGCGTCCGTCCACGGTGGCGAAGACCGGCGGCGCGGGCTGCGCCACGAAGAGGCCCTGCCCCCACTCGTCGACGGTACGGCCACAGCCGGTGCAGCGGCCCGGATCGAGGCGCACCCGCGTCACGCGCCCGCCCTCACAGGTCATCGACAGGCAATCGTCGGGACAGGCCTCGAGGCACGCACCGATCGCCTCGCGCGAGAGGGGCTCGCTGGCGAGGGGGGCGAGGGCCGGGAAGAGAAGCGTTCGGCTCCCGCGCCGGACGAGCCGCGGCGCCGCGGCCGGTCGCCTGCGCCAGCCGGATGCGACCGAGCGCAGCCAGGCCAGCGCCGCCCAGAGCAGCGCGAACGAACGACGGCGAGCGCGTTTGACGACGACGACCCCGGCAGGCATCGCCCCGAGAATAGAGGAGCGCCTCGGCGGGAGCGAGACGCCGGCACCGGATCACGCCCGGAACGAGGTCATTCTCGTGCGAGGGTGTCGGGACCGAGCCAGCGGACGAGCGAGCGACCGACCGCGGCCCGGATCGCGCCATCGACGTCGCCGGACGCCCGCCCCTCCCGCTCGAGCTCACGCACGACGCTCGTCATCTCGACGTCGTGGAGGCCGCAGGGCACGATCGCATCGAACCCCGCCAGATCGATCGAGACGTTGAGCGCGAACCCGTGGAAGGTGACCCACTTGCGAACGCCGACGCCGATCGAGGCGATCTTCCGGTCGGGCCCCTCCGAGACGGCGCTTCGCGCACGGTCGATGAACACGCCCGTCCGCCCCTCGACGCGTCGACAGGGAATCCCGAACGACGCCAACGCCTCCATCAGCGCCGCCTCGATCCGCCGCAGATGGACGTGCACGTCCTTTCGCCCGAGCGCGTCGAGATCGAGGATCGGATAGCCGACGAGCTGCCCCGGCGCGTGATAGGTCACGTCCCCGCCCCGGCCGACCTCGAAGACCTCGATCCCCTTTTTGCGCATCTCGTCGGGAGAGAGGCGCAGGTTGTCTGGATTCGTGCTGCGGCCGAGGGTGACGACCGCCGGATGCTCGAGCAGCAGCACCCGATCGCCGGTCGTCCCGGCGATCCGGTCCGCGACCGCCCGCTCCTGCCGCGCGAGCCCGTCTCCATAGCGGATCGAGCCGAGCCACTCGATCTCGATCGCGGTCGAGGCCATCCGCCCTCCCGGTCCGAGCGCTCGATGCCTAGAGATCGAAGTCCGCCGACTCGAGCAGCTCGCGGATCCGGTAGAGGAAGCCGTTCGCAGGCGCCCCGTCGACGGCGCGGTGATCGTAGGAGAGCGCGAGGTACATCATCGTCCGGATCACGATCGCGTCCTCGCCGTCGAGGGTCCGCACGACCGCGCGCTTGGCGATCTCACCCATGCGCAGGATGCCGACCTGAGGCTGGTTGATGATCGCGAAGCCGTAGAGATTGCCCTGCCGACCCGGGTTCGAGACGGTGAAGGTCCCTCCCTTCAGATCGTCGGCGGAGAGCTTCCGGTTGCGCGCCCGCGTCGCGAGGTCGTCGATCGCCATCGCCGTGCCCGCGAGCGAGAGGCGATCCGCGTGACGCACGACCGGCACGACGAGCCCCTTCTCGGTCTCCGTCGCGACGCCGACGTGGATGTCCTGCTTCTCGATGATCGCGTCTTCCACGACGGAGGCGTTCAGGGCCGGGAACTCCCGCAGCGCGCGCACCGTCGCGTTCACGATGAAGGGCAGGAAGGTCAGCGGCTTGCCGTAGCTCTCCTGGAACGAACGCTTGTGCTGGTTGCGGAGCTTCACGACCGCGGAGAGGTCCACTTCTGCGACGGTCCCGACGTGGGGACTCGTGCGCTTCGAGTAGACCATGTGGTCCGAGATGATCTTCCGCATCGGCGACATCGGGATGACGCGGTCGCCTTCCTGAAGCTCGTAGGCGAAGGCGTTGCCGGCCGGCGCGCGGCGGGCGGGCGCCGGCGTGGCCTGGGCGGCGGGCTGCGGCGCGGCGGGGGCCGGCGCGAGCTGCGGCGGTTCGGTGGCCGTGGGCGCCGACTGGTGCCGGAGGACGTCGTCCTTGGTGACGCGGCCCGCGCTGCCCGTGCCCTCGACGTCGCGGAGATCGATCTCGGCGTCCTCGGCGACGCGGCGAGCGACGGGGGTCGCGGCCGGGGCCGAATCCCGATCGGTTGCAGGCGCTCCGGCCTCCGGCGCGGGCTTCGAGACCGGCG
>JAUIMK010000434.1 GCA_030432735.1 bacterium | reverse complement strand
CCGTGCGGCGCGCAACCTCGCCGCGTCCCAGCAGGGGATCGAGGCCGCCGAGCGCCGTCGACTCGCCGCAGAAGAGCAGCTCCGCGCCGAGCGGATCCGCCTGGAGCATGGTGAATCGACGCCCTTCGAGGTGCTCCAGCGCGAGAGCGATCTCGTCGAGGCGGAGAGCCAGAAGATCAACGCGCTCCAGAGCTACCGCTCCGCCGAGGTCGGTCTCGAGCGCGCGCAGGGCACGATTCTCGGGACGCACTCCGTCGTGCTCGCTCGGGAAGGCGAGCCCGCAGCCGAGTAGCGGACGTCGGATGCGCGAGAAGGGAAACGTCGCCGCGCTCGTGCTCGCCGCCGGTCGCGGTGAGCGGCTCGGTCACGCCTTGCCGAAGGCCTTCGTCCCGCTGGGCGGTGAGGCCTTGCTCGTGCGGTCGATCCGGGCGATCGCGGCCTCGGGCGCCTTCGATCTGATCCAGCCGGTCGTCGCCGCCCGTGACCTCGATCGCTGGAGGACGCTCGGCCTCGATGGGGTCGGCGGCCTCCGCGAGCCGGTGGCCGGCGGAGCCGAGCGCCAGGACTCGATGTGCGCCGGGCTCGCCGCGCTTCCGCCCGAGGTCGAGCTCGTCGGCGTGCACGACGCGGCGCGTTGCCTGGTCTCGCGAGACGACCTGCGGGCCGTGGTCGCGGCGGCGCGGGCGTCGGGCGCGGCCCTCCTCGGCGAGCGATGCCGCGATACGCTGAAGCGCGTGGTCGGCGGGCGCGTCGTCGAGACGCCGCCGCGCGAGGAAATGTGGGCCGCGCAGACGCCGCAGGTGATCCGCAGGGATTGGCTCGAGGAGGCGATGGAGAAGGCGGTGGAGACCGGGCGACTCGGGACGGACGACGTGCAGCTCGTCGAGTGGGCCGGCCATCCGGTGACGATGGTCGAGGCGACGGCGCCGAATCCGAAGATCACCCGGCCGGAGGATCTCCGGACGGCCGAGGCGCTGCTCGGCGGCGAAGGGCGGTACGCGTGATGCGCATCGGGCAGGGGTTCGACGTCCATCAGCTCGTTCCCGAGCGGCGACTCGTCCTCGGCGGAATCGAGATCCCCCACGACCAGGGGCTCGAAGGACATTCCGACGGCGATGCGTTGCTCCACGCGGTCTCGGACGCGATCCTTGGCGCTCTCGGAGAAGGGGATCTGGGACGGCATTTCCCGTCGAGCGACGAGCGCTATCGCGGGATCGCGAGCGGCGAGATCCTGGCCGAGGTCGTGGAGAAGATGAAGCGGGCCGGCCTCCGGATCGGGAACGTCGACGCGACGATCATCGCCCAGGCGCCGCGACTCGCTCCCTTCCAGCCGAGGATGCACGAGAATCTGACGGCGCTGCTGGGCACGGATCCGGAGCGCGTGAACGTGAAGGTCACCAGCACGGATCGACTGGGCGCGATCGGACGCGGCGAGGGGATCGCCGGCCTGGCGGTCGTGCTCCTCGAGTCCGTGGGCGCGTGGACGGAAGAGCGGGAGCGAGGCGAGCGGTGAGGAAGATCGAACGGCGCGGGGGCCTCGAGCGGTGAGGAAGATCCAACGGCGCGGGGGGCTCGCGCGGTGAATCCGATCGAGTTCTACGACACGCGGACCCGGACGCGACGGGTCTTCGAGCCCCTCGAGCCCGGCAAGGTCGGGATCTACACCTGCGGGCCGACGGTCTACGCGGAGCAGCACGTGGGCAACCTGCGCTCGCGGCTCTTCTCGGATCTGCTGAAGCGCTTCCTCCAGTCCGAGGGCTTCGAGGTCACCCACGTCATCAACATCACCGACGTGGGGCATCTCGTCTCCGACGCCGACGAGGGCGAGGACAAGATGGAGGCGGCGGCGAAGAAGGCGGGCCAGACCGCCGAGGAGATCGCCGAGCACTACACCGAGCTCTGGCGCCAGGACGGTGCGGCGGTGAACTGCCTGCCGCCGGAGCACAACCCGAAGGCGACCGAGCACATCGCCGAGCAGATCGAGCTCGGGAAACGCCTCGAGGCCGGGGGCTACCTCTACCGGATCGAGGACGGGATCTACTTCGATACGAGCCGGTTCGAGCGCTACGCGGAGCTCGCCGGACTCGACCTCGAGGGCCAGGCGGAGGGCGCGCGGATCGGCGTGACCGAAGGCAAGCGCAACCCGTCGGATTTCGCGGTCTGGAAGTTCGCGGAAGAGGGCGTGCAGCGTCTTCAGGAGTGGGACTCGCCCTGGGGCCGCGGCTTCCCGGGCTGGCATCTCGAGTGCTCCGCGATGTCCGTCCGCTATCTGGGCGAGCGCTTCGACATCCACACCGGCGGCATCGACCTCTCGACGGTCCACCACACCAACGAGGTGGCTCAATCCGAGTGTGGCTACGACGTGCATCCCTGGGTCCAGTTCT
Organism: bacterium; assembly: GCA_030432735.1. Classification (GTDB taxonomy): domain Bacteria; phylum Myxococcota_A; class UBA9160; order UBA9160; family UBA4427; genus UBA4427. The sequence continues at coordinate 834 of JAUIMK010000434.1, read as the reverse complement.
GGATGCACAACGAGTTCCTCGCGCTGCCCGGCGACGAGAAGATGTCCAAGTCGAAGGGCAACGTGAAGACGTTGAACGATCTGATCGAGCGTGGCATCGATCCGCTCGCCTTCCGCTACTTCTTCCTCCAGGCCCACTACCGCCAGCAGCAGAGCTTCAGCGACGAGGCGATCCAGGCCGCGGCGAAGGGGTTCAAGCGGCTCCAGAAGATCGCCCTCGAGCTCGAGGCCGTCGAAGGCGAGGCCGACCCCGAAGCGCAGGCGCCGTACTACGAACGCTTTCGGGACGCGCTGGCCGACGACCTGAACGCGCCGCGTGCGATGGCCGTCGTCTGGGAGGTCGCGCGAAGCGACGACCTCTCGGCGGCCGACCGCCGGGATCTGCTTCGCCGCTTCGAGCCCGTGTTGGGCCTGAAGCTCGGGCAGCCCGCCGAGGGCGAGGCCGACGAGGCCTGGGAGAGCGATCCGCGGATCGATGCGCTCGTCGCCGACCGGACCGCCGCGCGGGAATCGAAGGATTGGGCCACGGCGGACCGCATCCGCGACGAGCTCGCCGCCGAAGGCATCGAGATCGTCGACTCGCCCGAGGGCCCGCGCTGGCGTCGCACGGACGGATAGCCCGAGCTCGGGCCCGCCCCGCGGCCCCCCGACCGTCCCGCCCTATACTGCCGCCATGAGCAACGCCTTCAAGCTCGAGTCGGACTTCGCGCCCGCCGGTGACCAGCCGGCGGCGATCGATGCCCTCGTCGAAGGCATGGTCCGCGGCGACAAGCACCAGACGCTCCTCGGCGTCACCGGTAGCGGCAAGACCTTCTCGATCGCGTGCATGATCGAG
>JAUIMK010000433.1 GCA_030432735.1 bacterium | reverse complement strand
TCAGCATCTGCATACCGACCAGCTTCTTGTAGACGGCGCCGGTCTTCACGATCTCGTTCATCAGACCCTGGATCGTCGTGCCCGCCTTGAGCGGCGTGCCCCAGCGCGTGCCGATGTAGTTCGAGAAGCCCGTGACGTGGCGGGCCTCCTCGCGCGTCTGGTTCGCCGCGTACTCCATGGCACCGGGATCGCGGAGGATCTGGGTGAGGCTCGCCGAGAGCGACAGCGCCCCCTGCTCGCCGTGCAGGATGCTCGAGAGCACGAAGCGCGTGTTCTGGTTCGCGAGTCGGATCTGCTGCCGCTCGTCGAGCTTGTCGGCGACGGCGGTCTGCAGCTCGATGCAGAAGTCGCGCGGCATGATCATCTCTTCGTCGAGATTCATCGGGTTCGAGTCGAAGTCGACGTAGCGCACGTCCGTCGGATCCCAGAAGTGGTCGACGGTCGCCGCGATGATGTCGTTGAACGCGTCGGTCCGGTCCGCATAGCGGTCGACTTCGATCAGCGCGTCGAAGTCGTCGCGGTCGACGGTGTTGTAGATCGGGTCGTAGGTGATGTGGCGTTCGGTCATGGAGGGCTTCGAATTCATCGAGGATCGTCTCCGTCGGGCGTGTCGTTGGGGTTCTCTGCCGTTGCGGCGCCCTGGCCGCAGAGGTCCGTCGTCTCGTGACGCGAACCGAAGAGCTGGAAGTGGGTCATCGTGCGGATCACGTCTTCGCGGGTCGCCCGCGCGGGATCTTCCGCCCACCAGACGAGGACCTGCGCCCACATGCCGACGATCGCCTGGGCGAGGACGTCGGGATCGAAGGCGGGATCCGTCGCGCCGGCGGCGGCGAGCTCGCGGCGCCGGGCGCTCACGCCGTCGGCCAGACGCTGGAGGATGCGGGCGCCCACGTCGGTCGATTCCCCGCCCCGGTGGAAGGCGATCAGGAGGAGCTCGCGCTGCTCCTCGGCGAAGCTCACGAGCGCGTCCGCCTGGGCGTAGGCGATGTCCGAGAGCTCGGTCTTCTCCGTCGTCACCGCGAGCAGCCGCCGCTCGAGCTCCTGGGACGCGGCCTCGGCGAGCTCGGCGAAGAGGGCGTGCTTGTCCTTGAAGTGGAGATAGAACGTGCCGGCGGCGAAGCCGGCCTCCTCGGCGATCGCATGGGAGGTCACGCTCACGAGGCCCTGCGCGGCGAAGAGCCGACGCCCGGCCTCGAGCAGGCGCTCGCGCGTCGCCCGGGCTCGCGCCAGGCGGCGTCCACCGTTCTGATCGGGCGCTGCGTTCATCGGTTGGCTGACATCCGCGTCACTGGGTGACAGTAACGTCAGTCCTTCGACCGGGTAAAGCAGAACCGACCTGACCAGGAGTTGTGCCCCTTGGGGAATGCCCCGGGGCAGCGAGCGACGCGGGGGCGTGCGGCGGGGCGTCGACCGGCGCGGTGTGGCTCAGGCGGGGGTCGTGCTGGGCTCGCAGGCGTCCGTGCAGGCGGGCTCGACGCCGGGCTCCCGGGCGTCGGGCTCGATCTGGATCGTCGTGTGGTCGATCCCGAAGCGCTCGCCGAGCTCGCTGCGAACGCTCCGCAGGAGGCCCTCCGGGTCCCGCTCCGGGTCGATCACGAGGTGGCTCGACAGAGAGACTTCCCCGCTCCCGATCGTCCAGACGTGCAGACAGTGGACGCTCTCGACGCCGCGGACCTCGACCAGCGCGTCCCGGATCTCCTCCGGGTCGAGGTGCGCGGGCGCGGTCTCCATCAGTACGTCGAGCGTCTCGCGGATCAGGTGTCCGGCGGACAGCAGGACCAGCGCGCTCACGACCAGCGAGATGGCCGGGTCGAGCCAGAGCCAACCGAAGGCCCAGATCCCCGCCCCCGCCACGATCACTCCGACGCTCGCGAGGGTGTCCGAGAGCACGTGGAGCCAGGCGCCGCGGACGTTCAGGGAATCGCTGCGACCGCCTTCGAGGACCCACAGGCCGACCAGGTTGATGATCAGGCCGCCGGTGGCGACCAGCATCACGCCGCCGCCGGCGACGTCGCGTGGCGACACGAATCGCTCGATCGCGTGGATCGTGATGAAGACCGCCACGACGGCGAGGGCGAGTCCGTTCGCCAGGGCCGCGAGGATCTCGGCGCGGCTGTTGCCGAAGGTCCGACGGCCGGACGCGGGCCTCGCGGCCATCCAGACGGCGAGCAGCGAGAGCGCGAGGGCCGCCACGTCCGAGACCATGTGGAGCGAATCCGCGAGGAGCGCGAGGGACCCCGTGAGCAGCCCGCCGATCAGCTCGATCACCGCGTAGCCGAGGGCCAGGCACAGCGTGAGCAGCAGCCGCCGGCGATTCAGCGTCCGCGCGTCGCCGTGATCGTGCCCGGCCTGGGGCGTATGCGTGTGAACGTGCGCCATGTGCGTCGTCTCTCGGATCGGGTCTCGCGGGGGGGCGGAAGCCGTGTTCCGGATGCGGAGCCTAGCGCCGCGGGGATCAGCGTCCGACGGCCTTGGCCATGCGGTCGATCACTTCGGCCAGGATCGGTCGCGACGTCCCGAGGTTGAGACGCACGTACCCGTCCCATCCGGGGCCGAAGAGCCGTCCCTCCGAGAGGGCGACCTGCCCGTTGCGCAGGAAATGCGCAGCCGGCGGACCGTCGATCCCGAGGGCCCGGCAGTCGAGCCACGAGAGGTAGGTGGCTTCGGGGCGGAGAAAGGTCACCTCCGGAAGGCGCTCGGCGAGCCGTTCGGCCACGAAATCCCGGTTGCCGGCGAGGTAGGGCACGACCTCGTCGAGCCATGGCTGTCCCCAACGCCAGGCGGCCATCGTCGCGTAGATGCCGAACAGCCCGATCCCTCCACGGACGTGCCGTTGGAAGATGGTGTTGAAGCGGCGCTGGAGCGTCTCGTCGCCGAAGTGAGCGATCGCCGTGCGGAGGCCGGGAATGTTGAAGGCCTTGCTCGCCGAGGTGAGCGTCACCGTCCGCGCGGCGACCTCGGGCGAGAGCGTCGCGAGCGGAACGTGCTCGCGTCCGTCGTAGACGAGGTCGGCGTGGATCTCGTCCGACACGATGACCAGGTCGTGCTCGACGGCGAGGGCTCCCACGCGCTCGAGCTCTTCCCGGGAGTGGACGCGACCCGACGGATTGTGCGGATTGCAGAAGAGGAAGACGCGACAGCGCGGCGTGATCGCCGCCTCGAGGGCGTCGAGGTCGAACTCGAGCCGGCCGTCACCCGGGCGCATGCGATTCTCGACGAGC
>JAUIMK010000072.1 GCA_030432735.1 bacterium | reverse complement strand
TCGTCCTCGCCTTCGTTCTCCGTGCGCTCGGTGGTCCAGCGATAGGCGTTGCCCTTGATGTAGGTCTTGCCGTCGGGGAAGGTCCTCGCGGGCATCGCGTAGAGGATCTGGGGTCCCGCTTCCCCCCGCGCGACCGAAGTGACGATCGGCGTCGGCGGTCGCGGGCCCGGCTGGACCTCGACCTGCACGATCGTGTGCCCGGTCAGCGTGAGCGCGAGCGACCGGTCGAGCAGCCCCGCCTGGTTCGTGAACGCGCCGGTGGCGACGAGGACCCGGTCGGCGCGGAGGGTGCGGCCGTCCCGCGTCTCGATCACGACCTCGCTCTCGCGCTCGATCAGTCGTGTCGCGACGTCGTTCACGATCGTCGCGCCGTGGCCCCGCGCGGCTTCGAGCTGTGCGCGGACGAGCCCGCGCGGGTTGATGATGCCGCCCGCAGGCTCTTCGAGAGCGACCGAAGCGTCGGCGAAGCGCAGGTGGGGGTAGCGCGCCGCGAGCTCTGCCGGTCCGAGGGAGACGACGTCGACGCCCAGGGTACGCGCGACTTCGCGCACGGGTCCCCAGGCGGCCTCCGCGTAGGCGGGGAAGCCGACGCGGAGGCCCGCGTTGGGCTCGATGAACGAGATTCCGGTCTCTTGCTCGAGACGGCGGAACCCGGGGAGCGAGGCCTGGGCGAGCCGGCCGACAAGCAGCTTGTCGTTCGCGAGCTCGATCTGGCGCATCTCGTCGTAGTGGGAGGCGAAGACGCCCCGCCCTCGATCGTCACCGGTCGGCTCCTCGGGCCCGAGGACGAGGACGTCCTCGCCGCTGGCCGCGAGATGGCGCGACGCCGCCGTCGCCATGGGACCTCGGCCGATGACGGCCACCGAGTGGCGCCCCGTGGCGGGCCGCGCGAAGGCCTGCGGCCGGCTCAGCAGACCGCCGGCGAGCGCGGTCGCTCCCGTCAAGAATCGTCTTCTCGTCCATTCCGCGACCATGGCTGTGTTTCCCCTTCGATGTGTCCGATCCGAGCGTGGATTCAGGGTAGAAGACGGCCGAGCCGCGCCCCACGACGGAGGCGTATAGAGCCGGTGCGCGAATTCTTCCGCGATTGCGACGGGCATCACACTATCCGGGCCCCCCGCCCCGACATGGCGAGTGCACGCAACGGCGGAGGGGCTTGTCGCATGCAACGATCGTTCGCTGGGGAACCGTGTGACGCGGCCGCCCGCTCGTATCCGCGGATTCTTCGGCGCCGATGCTCGACGCGCGAGCTCGGTCTGCTCTGGCTGGCGCTCGCTCTGGCGGTGTCGGCGGCGTCGGCGGGTTCGGGCTCCGCGCAGGAGTGCGCGGCGCTGGACGCGGACGGCAACGGCCTGATCACCGTCGCGGACCTCGCCCCCGTCGCGCTCGAATTCCAGCTGGGCCGGTCGTGCCTCGGGACGGTGCTCGATCGGGCCCTGGGCTGTCGTGGTCGGGATCTGGATCGCAACCTGCGCGTCGACGCCGACGATGTCCGCGTCTTCGACGTCCTCGTTCTCGAGCCCTTCGTCGCGTGCTGGAACGCCGACACCGCCGACCGGTCGACATGCGTGCGCTTCGATCTCGATGGCGACGGACGGATCGCGGAGGGGGACACCGGACCGCTGCTCACCTTCCGGGAGAGCGTGGGCGAATGCGTCGGGGTGGACCTCGCTTCGTTGGCATGCGAGCCCGTCGATCACGACCGCGACGGCACGGTCACCCTGCTCGATCTGGCTCCGGTTCTCGCTCGCTTCGACGCGTTCGAGGCCTGCCTCTCCGTGCCGGCGCGCGAGCCGGTCCAGGCTGCGGGCCTCTGGATCGATCGCGATCGCCTGCGCGGCCTCCCCACCTCGGGCGCCGCGTGGGAGCGGCTCTGGCGCGAGGCGACGGGCCCCACGCCGCCACCGGATCTCGCCGATCCGCAGGACCGCGCCGACACGCACGCGTGGGCGCAGGCGTTGGTGGGCGTGCGGCTCGGTGACGAGTCGATGCTTGCATCCGTGCGGGCGACGCTCGACCGGTTGGTCCGCGAGCGAAGCGAGAACGGTGCCGACGCGCTCGCCGTGGCGCGGAACGTGGTCGGCTTCGTGCTCGCGGCGGACCTGATCGAGCTGTCGCGGGTCGATCCCGCCCTCGATTCGGCCTTCCGTTCCCGACTGGCGACCTTGCGCGACCGCGATCTGCAGGGCCGCACGCTTCGTTCCACGCACGACGAGCGACCCAACAACTGGGGGACCCACGCCGGTGCGGCGCGCATCGCGATCGCCCTCTACCTGGGCGACGACGAGGATCTGGCCGCGGCGGCGGCGGTGCACCGCGCATGGCTCGGTGAACGCGGCGCGTCCCCTCCCGCGTTCCGCTTCGGCGCGCGATCCTGGCAGGCGGATCCGTCCCGTCCCGTCGGCGTGAATCCGCGCGGCGCGCGGGTCTCCGGGATCGACGTCGACGGCGCGCTCCCGGAAGAGATGCGCCGCGGTGGCTCCCTCGACGATCCTCCGGCGCATACCGGCTATGCCTGGGAAGCGCTCCAGGGAGCCACCGTCGCGACGGAGCTGCTGTCGCGCAACGGCTACCCCGGAGCGTGGCGCTGGGGCGACGACGCTCTCGAGCGCGCGGTCGCCTACCTGTACCGGCTCGACGCGCGCTTCGGCGGCTGGGCCGCGACCGGCGACGATCGCTGGAACGTCTGGCTGATCAACCGGCGCACCGGCCGGAGCGACCCGGTGGAGGCGGGCGTGAGCGTGGGCAAGAACATGGGCTTCACCGACTGGACCCACGCCGACTGACGCACCGCGGGTCACGACCGCGGGCGGCGAGCAGGATCAGGAGCGCGTGCAGCCTTCGCCGCGGCGTCCGGCGTCGAGCGGGCCTACGAGGTGCGGGCGAGGTGTGAAGGGCGCGGCTCACGTCGGTGCATCGGCAGCTTGGAGGCGGCTCGGGTGCAGGACGCATCTCGGTGTCACTTCGCAGACGGGCCGCGTGATAGCATCCGTCCATGCGCAATCGACGCCCTCGACTCCCCGTATCCTCCTTCTTCTTCGTGATGCTGCTGTCGCTCTCGACGTCGAGTGCGGCGCTCGCGCAGGACGTCGCGAGTCAGGGGCTCGCCGGTGGCGGCACGACGCTCAGGGAAGGCCAGGGCGCGCAGCATCAGATCGTGCTGGGCCAGAGCACGGCGGGCGCCGTGCAGACGTCGGCGCGGGGCGAGATCGAAGTGACGTCGGGGCTGGGTGGCCTGCTCCGCGCGCTCCCCGTGCCCGAGCCGACGGGAGGCGCCGCGGCGGGCCTCGGATTGCTGGCGCTGGTCGTCGCCGGTCGCGCATCCGATCGAGGCCGCAGGAGACGGCTCCGCCGCGAGGGACCCCGTCGACTCGCGGTGACGCTGCTCTTGCTCGCCGTCGGGACGACCGCGGCGCCGGCTCGGGCGGACACGCCTTCGCTGATCCACTACCAGGCCGTCGTGCGGGACGGCGCCGGCCGGCTCGTCGACGGTCGCGTCGAGCTCGTCTTCCGGATCTTCACCAGCTCGACGGCCTCGACGCCCGTCTGGGAGGAGCTCCATCCGAGCGTCGACGTGACGGGCGGGCTCGTTTCGCTCGCGCTCGGAAGCGTGACCCCGCTCTCGCCGGCGCTCCTCGACGGGCCCGAACGCTGGCTCGAGCTGGTGGTCGACCGCGAGACGCTCTCGCCGCGCCTGCGGCTGACGAGCGATGCCTATGCGCTGCGCGCGGCCGTGGCGGACGACGTGGCGCCGGGCGCGATCCAGCCGGACCGGTTGGCGGCGCTCTGCCGCGACGGCGAGATCCTCCAGCAGCAGCGCGGCGCCTGGGTCTGCGCGGCGCCGCAGGCCGGGCCCGAGGGTCCGCAAGGGCCGGCCGGACCGGAAGGTCCGCAGGGGCCCGTGGGTCCGATCGGCCCGGTGGGTCCGGTGGGACCGGTGGGCGCGACCGGGGCTGCGGGTCCGCCCGGGCCCCAGGGCGAGCCGGGGTTGCCCGGCGAAGCGCGGGGGGCGGCGGTGGCGGCGCTCGCGGACCTGTTGGGGGTACCCGAGCTGCGCGACGGTCTGCCCTTCGGCCTGCCCGAGGACGTCGACTGCACCGTGTCGACGGAGCGCCCCACCGTGAGTCTCACCCTCGCCGGCAACCCGATCACGACCGTGATCGGGATGCTCGGGCGCGAGGCGATCTCGGAGCTGCCGTTCCGGGCCGTCGCGTTCCGGGGCGCGATCGGCCTCGACATGGCGCCCTTCGTCGGGTCGCCCGCAGTGCTCCAGATCGTCCGCGGCTCGACGAGCGACACCTTTTCCGGCGTCGTCACGGCGATCGGCCCCGCCGCGACGGATCCGCTGGGAACCACGTACGTGGTCCGGATCGAGCCCGAGGCCGCGTTGCTGCGCCACACTTCGGGCTACGGGATCTACCAGGAGACGTCGGTCCCCGACACCGTCCAGCAGGCGCTCTACGACGCGGGACTCGGTACGCCGATCCTGACCCAGCTCTCGGGCGCCTATTCGGATCGTTCGTTCACCGCGCAGTACGACGAGTCGCCGCTCGCCTTCGCCCAGCGTCTGCTCGAAGACGAGGGCATCTTCTTCTACTTCGACACGTCGGGTCGAATGGTCCTCGGCGACGGATCGGGTGCCTACGGCTCGGGCCCGACGGGGAGCTACGTCGGGCATCTCTCGGGACCCGCCGACGCCGCCGATCGCATCTCGACCCTCGCCGCGGAGCAGGGCCATTTCAGCGCGAGCGCCGTCGTCCGCGGGTTCGACCTGAACGCGCCGGGCTCTCCCGTCGAACAGAGCGACTCCGCCGTCGGCCCGGGCGCGACCGGCGAACGGTTCCGCTACCAGATCGACCGGACGAACTCGACGGAGGCCGCGGCGCGGGCGGCGGTGATCGCCGATCGCGAGGTGCAGACCTCCCGGGTGCATAGGGGCACGAGCAACCTCGCAGGGCTTCGCGCGGGGTACACCTTCGATGTCGTCGACACGACCGGGACCGGCTTCCTCGACGAGCACGTCGCCGTGCGCGTCGATCACGCGCTCGTCTACGACGAGACCCGCGGCTGCCTCGCCTACGCGAACGCCTTCGATTCGATGTCCGAAGCGCTCCCCTACCGGCCGCCGAGCGTCACGCCCCGACCGCGGGTCGTGGGCCTGCAGACCGGAATCGTCGTCGGCCCGTCCGGCCAGACCGTCTGGACGGACGGGCTCGCCCGCGTGCAGGTGCGCTTCCTCTGGGATCGGAGCGGGATCACCGAGGAGGGGGCGAGCGCCTGGATCCGCGTCGCCCAGGCGGTGGGCAACCTCGGCACCTTCCAGGTGCCGGAGGTCGGAGACGAGGTCCTGATCGGCTTCCAGCAGGGGAACCCGGACCTCCCCGTCGTGATCGGGACCCTCTGGAACGGATCGGACCCGCCGCCTACGCCGCCCCAGTAGGGCGCGTCAGCCGGGGTCGTCGAGCGGCACGGCGACGGCGTAGCTCCCCTTGCGAATCGGCACGAAGACGAGCTCCGGCAGGCTGAGCGCGACGCCGTGCAGCCCCCGACGGAGCGCGACGCCGCGGTCGAAGGGCGCGGTCAGCAGACCGACGAGGCTCGCGCCGCTGCCCCACGCGAGATTCGCGATTCCCGCGAAGGGGCGGGACACGACCGGACCGTCGGCGAAGAAGAGGAAGGCCGAGTCGTCCGCGTGCGGCCGATAGAAGCGACTCGTGAGCGTATTCGATTCGCGGGCGCGAAGGGCGAGGCGCGTCGACGCATCGGACTTCGCCGCGAGGGCCGCCCCGACCTGCGCGTGACGCGCGCCCGGGCGCGGCGCTTCGCGATGTGACACCGGGCTCTCCGCCAGCGCCGCGTGGGCGAACGTCGGGGCAAAGGTGGCGAGCCCCGTCGAGTGCGGAACCTCGAGCCCGACCTCGGCGAGGGCGTCGAGCAGCTCCGTCACGCAGTTGCGTTCGACGAGGTCGTAGGCGAGGTCGACTTCGAGGGCAGCGCGCAGCCGCGCCCGATCCGCGAGGCGCCGGGATCTTCGCGCGGAGAGCGTGTCGAGCGTCGCCCGCGCGGGCCAGGGGAGCGCGACCCGCGCGCTCGGCCGCTCGATCGCGCGCGAGGCTTCGAGGGCGCCCCGTGGTCCGGGCGCCCCGTGCCGCGTGCCCGCGGCCGCGTGGGCCGCGTCGTGGGCGAAGCGTTCGGTGCGATCGAGCCAGCGCTCGAAGTCGGGGGCGTCCGCCGCTCGCGCGACGTCGCGTCGGGCGAGCTCGAAGCGTCGGTCGAGCGTCCGTCGGCGCTCTTCGAGCACGCCCGAAGGCATATTCTCGAGGCGGAAGGCCGGCCCGCCGCTCTCTGCGAAAGCGTCGACGAAGGTCCAGCGACCGGTCGCGAGGCCGTGCCGGATCGCCTGGAGGCGGCTCCACGCGAGCGCGAGGGCGAGGCCGCGGTCCGGGCGTCCGCTCGCCACGAGACGCGCGAGGGCGCCCTCGAGTCGCGCTTCGATCGCGCGAAGCGAGGCGGTCTCGGCGGACGAGAGCGGCTCGAGGTGGGACGGCTGCGCGAGCGCTTCCGCGCGGACCGGTCGGCAGGAAGCGATCGTGGTCAGCGCGGCTTCGAGCTGCGTCGCTTCGAGCAGGCGGCGAAAGGCACCGGTGTCGTCGGTTGGTTCCACGGCCGTCGCCCTCTCGAGCGCAGCGTCCCGATCGCGCCGCGCCTCTCGTCGGGCCCGCTCGAGCACCGCGCGCAGGGGCATCGCCCCGCCGGCGTTCGCGTCGGGGCCGCATCGCGAGGGGCCCTCCGCGAAGAGGCCGAGCCCCGGGACCACGACCGAGGGCGCGCCCCGGTCGATCGTGCTCTCGAGCCACCGGAGCTCTTCGTCGATCGCTTCGAGGGCGTCGAGCCGGAGACGACGCGTGAGCGCGCGCTCGCGAAGCGCCGCGTCGAGCGCCTTCGCCCGCTCCTTCGAGAGGGCGAGGCGAAGTACCCGGATCTCGCGGTTCTCGCGGCCGCGATAGACGGCTTCGAAGGCGAGCCGCTCGTCGCGCCGGTCCTGGAGCAGACCGTCGCCCCGGTGTTCGAGGTGGTGGACGACGTCGTCGATCCGGATGGCCGCATGGCCGCCGGCGGACTCGCCTTCGTTGGCGGCGATCGTCCAGTACTCGACGACCGCCGGGGGAGGGCGCTCGCTCCCGGCGAGGCGCGGCGCAGCGAAGCTCGTCGCGGCCGGCGAGACGCCGAGCGCCAGGGCGAGCGCCGCGAGGGCGGTGCCCGCGTGGGTGCGCACCCTGCGCCTAACGCGTGAAGGCGGCGCGATAGCGGGCGCGGTCTTCTGCGCTCGCTTCGGCGAGACCGGCGTCGACCGCTTCCCGGGTCGTGGGGGTCGCCTGCCAGTCGCTGATCCCGTAGGCGAGGGCGATCTCCGTCACGCCTCGGCGCAGCGCTTCGGGCGCGATGTGTCGATCCGCGGCGACCGCGACGTAGTGCGTGACCTCCTCGCGGTAGGCGGAATCGTCGCCGTCGCTCGACGAGCCGGAGGAATCCGAGCTCGATCCGACCGAGTCGGACACGCTCTCGCTCGAATCCGAGAAACTGTTCGAGCTCGAGAAGGCGGCACAGCCGGAGACCGCGAAGAGCAGCACCGACAGACACAGCACCAGGCGTGTGCGCGAGCCGGTGAGTGCTTCCGGCGCGAACGCGCGGGAAGGCGAGGATTCGGACGTCGACGGCATGCTCACCCCCTGCCCAACGAATGGGCGCATGGTCGTTCTTTAAGGGGCCCGCGCGGCGATGGCCAGGCGGGCGACGGTTGGCAGGAGGCTAGCGCAGCGGGCGTCGTAGGTGTCGGGGGCGTGCTTGCGGGGCCGGAGGCGATCTCCGAAGCTCGTCGATCCGCCGCTTCGGTCGGTCTCTGCACGAGGAATCTGAATGAACGCCTCTCGTACTTCACGCGCGATCCGGGCCGAGCTCGATCATCCCGTCCTCGACGCGGACGGACACGTGCTCGAGGTCGAGCCGCTCTTCCAGGAGTGGTTCTTCGAATTCGCCCGCGAGCAGGGAGGCCGGGAGGCGGCGGTCGAGCTCGCGCGCCGCGACGGCCTGCTCTACGACCAGCGCGTCCAGGGCCGCTTCCACGAGATGGACACCGAGGAGCGCCGCCGGAAGGGTGTGAACCGGCCCCCTTTCTGGTCCCTGCCCGCGAACACGCGCGACCGTGCGACCGGCTACCTGCCGCGCCTCATGTACGAGCGCCTCGACGAGTTCGGCATCGACTTCGCGATGCTCTTCCCGTCGCGGGCGCTGCCGATGGTGTCGATTCCCGAGGCGGAGCTCCGCCAGCTCGCGATTCGCGCCCTCAACGTCTACCTGACCCGGATCTACGCCGAGTTCTCGGATCGCCTGCGCCCCGTCGCCGTGCTCCCGGCCCATACGCCGGAAGAGGCCGTCGCCGAGCTCGACTACGTGACGACGGAGCTCGGGACGAAGTCGGTGTTGATCAACGGGGTGGTCCATCGCCCCCTCGAGAGCGGCGGCACGCGCCTCGACACCCTCGGCATGGACAGCGAGTACGACTACGAGCCGCTCTGGCGCGCCCTGGTCGAGCGGCGCGTCTCGCCGACGTTCCATGCGAGCGGCCAGGGCTGGGGCAGCCGTCGCTCGCCTTCGAGCTACGTCTACAACCACATCGGCTCCTTCGCCGCTTCCGGCGAGGCGGTCTGCAAGTCGCTCTTCCTCGGCGGCGTGACGCGTCGCCATCCGCAGCTCTGCTTCGCGCTCCTCGAGGGCGGCGTGGGCTATGCGTGCAATCTCTGGGCGGACATCGTCTCGCACTGGGAGAAGCGAAACGGCGACGCGATCGGCGCGCTCGATCCCGCGCGCATCGATCCCGGAGAGATGAAGGCGCTCTTCGAAGAGTACGGCGGCTCCGATACGCGTTCGGCCTGGGATCGGATCGAGCCCTGGCTCGCGAAGGGCGAGCCCTCGCCCGAGCCCCTCGACGAGTTCGAAGCCGTCGGGGCGACGTCGGTGGAGACGCTGCGCGAGCTCTTCGTGCCGCGCTTCTACTTCGGGTGCGAGGCCGACGATCCGATGGTCGCCTGGGCCTTCGCCGAGCAGCTGAATCCCGCCGGCGCCCGGCTCCGGCCGATGTTCAGCTCCGACGTCGGGCACTGGGACGTGACGCGGATGGACGAGGTCGTCGCCGAGGCCTGGGAGCTGGTCGACGACGGACATCTCAACGCGGACCAGTTCCGCGCCTTCGCCTTCGAGAACGCGGTGCGCTTCTATGCGTGCCTCGATCCCGGCTTCTTCGAGGGCACGCGGATCGAGGCGGAAGCCGCCGCGGTCCTCGCCCGACCCGACCCCGGCTGAGTCGACGTCCTTCGCGGGCGTCGCAAGGAGACGAGATGAGCAGAACCTGGCTACGCGGCGGCCTCCTCGTCGACGGGACCGGCGCTCCGGCGACGACCGGCGACCTCCTGCTCGACGGCGACCGGATCGTCTCGGTCGGCGTCGTGGAAGCCGACGACGCGCGAGGCGCGGAGGAGATCGACTGTACGGACCGGGTCGTGGCGCCCGGCTTCATCGACGTCCACACCCACTACGACGCGCAGGTCTTCTGGGATCCCGACCTCACGCCCTCGAGCTGGCACGGCGTGACCACCGTCGTCGTCGGCAACTGCGGATTCGGGATCGCGCCCACGCGGCCCGCGGATCGCGGCACGATCGCGCGCATCCTCGAGAACGTCGAAGGCATGCCCCTCGATGCGCTCGAGGCGGGGATTCCCTGGCGCTTCGAGAGCTTTCCCGAATACCTCGCCGCCGTCGAAGACCTCCCCCTTCGAATCAACCTCGCGGCCTACGTGGGCCACACGCCCGTGCGTCAATACGTGATGGGCGACGCCGCGACCGAGCGCGCCGCGACCCCCGAAGAGGTCGACGCCATGCGGCGCATCGTCGGGGAGGCGATGGAGGCGGGCGCGATCGGCTTCTCGACCTCGCACGCCGCCTCGCACGTCGGCGCCTACGGACGCCCCGTCCCCAGCCGACTCGCGGAGCTCGACGAGATATGGGCGCTCGCCGGCGAGCTCGGCCAGCGCCGCGTCGGCGTCATCGAGGCGACCTGGGGGCCGGATCTCTTCGTCGACGAGTTCGCCGATCTCGCCCGTGAGATCGACCGGCCGGTTACCTGGGCCGCGATCATGGCGACCCGCCGCGACCCCGACTACGCCCCCGGCGTCGTGGCCCGCACCGAGAGCGCCGGCGGCTACGTCCGTCCGCAGATCGCGGGCCGCGCGATCGTCGTCCAGATCATGATGACGGAGCCGGGGCCCTTCGGAAACGTGCCGAGCTTCGTCGAGGTGCTCGCGCTGCCCGCCTCCGAACGCGCTGCGAAATACCGCGATCGGGGCTGGCGGGAACGGGCCGCCGCGGAGATTCGCGACGCCTGGGGCGATGCCGTCGAGCGCTCGCGTGTGTCGGAGAGCCGGCTGCATGCCGGGCTCGTCGGGGCGGGCGACCTCGAGACCCTCGCCGAAACGCGCGGGACGACGGCCTTCGATCTGATGATCGACCTCGCCCTCGAGGAGGACCTCGAGACGCGCTTCCACGTGCCGATGACGAACGACAACGAGGAGCAGATCGGGGAGATGCTTCGCAACGACCGGCTGTTGCTGGGACTCTCGGACGCCGGGGCCCACACGAGTCAGCTCTGCGACGCGGACTTCTCGAGCTGGCTGCTGCAGCACTGGTGGCGCGAGCGAAAGGCGCTCTCGCTCGAGAAGGCGGTCTGGCGACTCACGGGGCAGCCCGCCGGGTTCCTGGGCCTGTCGGACCGGGGACGGCTCGCGCCGGGGGCCGCCGCCGACGTCACGGTCTTCGATCCGGAGCGCGTCGGCACGCAGACCCTCGAGCGCGTCCGCGATCTGCCCAAAGGCGCGGATCGTCTCGTCGCGCGGAGCACCGGGATCGAGCACGTCTTCGTCGCGGGCCGGGCGATCCGACGCGACGGCGTCGACGTCGCGACCGGCGCGCAGGACGCACCGGGACGCCTGCTCCGCCCCCGGCCGGAGACGGAGCCCGCAGGCGAGCGGTGAGGCGCCGGGGCCCGAAGCGACAGGGCGCCGGGCCGGCGCCGGAGTCGCGCGTTCCGTCGACCGATTCCGTCGACCCGAGCCGCCGATCCCACGCCGGGCGGGTTTTCCCTATCGTCCGGAGCGGACCAGACACCTCGGGAGTCATCACATGTTCGATCTGAAGATCACCGGCGGAACCATCGTCGACGGCACCGGCGCCCCGCGCTTCGAGGGCGACGTCGCCGTGAAGGACGGCGTGATCGTCGCCGTGGGGCCCCACCTCGAAGGCGACGCGCGCGAGACCCTCGACGCGACCGGTCGGCTCGTGACGCCGGGCTTCGTCGACATCCATACCCACTACGACGGGCAGGCGACCTGGGACTCGCTCCTCGATCCCTCGGCGAGCCACGGCGTGACGACGGTCGTGGCGGGCAACTGCGGCGTGGGCTTCGCGCCCGTCCGGCCCGGAGACCAGAAGCGCCTCGTCGAGATGATGGAAGGCGTCGAGGACATCCCGGGCACGGCGCTGCACGAGGGGATCGAGTGGTCCTGGGAGACCTTCCCCGAGTATCTCGACGCGCTCGACGGTCGCGAGTACGCGATGGACTTCGCGGCCTTCGTGCCGCACGCCCCGCTTCGCCTCTACGTGATGGGCGACCGCGGTGAACGCAACGAGCCGGCCACGCCCGAGGACATCGAGCAGATGGCGAAGCACGTGCGCGAGGCGATCGCCGCCGGCGCCGTCGGCTTCTCGACGTCGCGGTCGCTGAACCACAAGACGCTCGAGGGCGAGCTCGTCGCGGGCACCTTCGCGGGCGGGGACGAGCTGATCGGGCTGGCGCGGGCGCAGCAGGAGGCGGGGGGCGGTCTCTTCGAGGTCGTGCCGTCGGGGGAGACCGGTGACGACGAGGCGATGATCCTCGGTGAGATCGACCTGATGGCCCGCGTCTCGAAGGAGAGCGGGGCCGAAATCTCCTTCCTGATGATCCAGTCGGGGGGCGCGCCGGAGCTCTGGCGCAAGCAGCTCGAAGCCGTCGCGCGCCACAACGCCGACGGGGCCCGGTTGGTTCCCCAGGTCGGCGGGCGGCCCGGCGGGATGCTGATCGGCCTCCACAGCTACCACGGCTTCATGCGTCGGCCGACCTTCCGCCGGCTCGAGGCGGAGCTCTCCTACGACGAGCTGGTCGAAGCCCTCCGCGACCCCGAGAACCGCGCGGCGATCCTCTCGGAAGAAGACGTGCCGGCCGAGGCGTCCGAGCAGTTCGCGGCGATGACCGAGAGTATGCCGTTCCTCTTCCCTGCGATGTATCCGCTCGGCGATCCGCCGGACTACGAGCCGACGCCGGACAAGTCGATCGCGGGCATCGCCGAAGCGACGGGCCGCGATCCCTGGGAGGTCCACTACGACCTGCTCGTCGCCGGCGAATGGACGCTCGGCGCGTTCACGAACTACGCGCAGGCGACGCAGGAGCCGCTGCGGGCGATGCTCGCCGATCCCGAGACCGTGATCGGGCTCTCGGACGGCGGTGCCCACGTCCGGATGATCTGCGACGCGTCGCTGCCGACCTATCTCCTGACGCACTGGGCCCGGGACCGGAAGCGCGGCGAGCGCCTCCCCCTCGAGATGCTGATCCACAAGCAGTGCGCCGCGACGGCGAAGGTCGTGGGCCTCGAGGATCGCGGCACGATCGAGGTCGGCCGCAAGGCGGACCTCAACGTGATCGACTTCGACGGGCTGACGCTCCACGCGCCGCGCTCGGTCGACGATCTGCCGGCCGGCGGCCGGCGCATCCTGCAGGACGCGTCGGGCTACGTGGCCACGATCGTGAGCGGCGTCGTCACGCGGCGGAACGACCGGGACACGGGCGCGCGGCCGGGCCGGCTGGTGCGCGTGTCGCACGAGGCAGCGAGAGCCTGAGCGGACGCGGGCTTTCCCAGAGGGGGCGAAGGGGGGTCGGCATGCGCGATTCGCACCCCCGTTTCGATTCCGTTAACGGGGGCCGTCCATACTCCGGCTCGACCGGTCGGCCCTTGCTCGTGCGAGGCGCAGGCCGCCGGTCGACTCGGAGGTGACCCATGGCGATTCCGTTCGCGCGTGCCGGCCTGGCGGGCCTCGTCTGCTCGATCCAGGTCCTGGGGGCCGTCTCGGCCGCGGCCCGGCCGCCGCTCGTGCCCGACGTGGCGATCGCGCTGGCGGGACTGCCGGCCGGCGTCGCGCAGGACGAGGAGGTTCTCGAGTACGCGCCGGGCGGATGGGCGCTCTCGGGCGCTCTCCCCGCGATCCCGAACGAGGCCGGCATCCAGGCCCTCACGTTCGACGGTTCGGACGTGCTCTTCACGCCAGACGTGACCGTCGAGATCGCCGGCGTCACCGTCGAGCCCCGGGACATCGCCCGCTGGAACGGAGCGAGCATCGTGCTCGAGGTCGACGGCAGTGCGTCGGGGATCCCCGACGGCCTCGGGATCGACGCGCTCGCCTTCTCGATCGCGACCGGAAACCTGCTGATCTCGGTGGATTCCAGCGCACGGGTCGGCCCGATCGACGTCGACGACGAGGATCTCTTCCGTCCGAGCCCGTCGCCCCTGCTGGTCTTCGATGGCTCCGCCGAAGGAATCGACCCGGCGCTCGACCTGGTCGGCTTCGGGATGCGAACGGCGGAAGAGGGGATCTTCACCTTCGACGGGAGCGGCCGGGTCGACGACATCGACTTCGACGACGAAGACCTGCTCCTCTGGAGCTTCACGAGCGGCGACTTCGGACTCTACCTGGACGCGTCGAGTCTGGACCCGGCCTTCGTCGCGGTGGACGTGCAGGCCGTGCCGGAACCGTCCTTCGGATCGACGACGTTCGTCGGTCTGTGGGCGCTGCTCGTGGTGTGCCGAGCGCGCCGGTGCACGCCCTCGTGACCGGCGTCGGCTCGTCGGGACGCAGGCGCGGGCGTTCCGGCAGCGCGGTGTCCTTCGTCCGTCGCCCCAGCCACCGAGGTCGCGGCGGGCGGGGGACCGTCCAGTGAGAGCGGCCGATCCCTATCGCTGGGATGCACCGCTCGCGCTGACCGAGCGCGCGATCGACCGGACGCGTCTGACCGAGATCCTCGACGGCCGGTTCGAGCGACGTCTCACGGTCGTGCAGGGGCCGGCCGGGAGCGGCAAGACGACGCTCCTCTGTCAATCGATCGCGCGCAACCTGGCCGACCCCGTCGGCGTCGACTGCTGGTTGTCCTGTCAGGCGGGGGACGATCGAGAGGCGGCGCTCGCGGAGGGGATCTTCGGAGCGCTTCGGGTCGAGGACGACGGTCGCCCGCCCCACGAGCTGATCGCCGATGCGATCTGGAGCCGGAGCCCGCAGGCGTGGGTGCTGATGCTCGACGACGTGCAGCACCTTCGGCCCGGCGGCTCCGGCGCCCGCCTGCTCGAGCGCATCCTCGCGTCCCTTCCCGACAACGGACGGATGGTCCTCGCGACGCGGACCGCGCCGCCCTTCGGAATCACGCGCGCGCTCGCGGCCGGCGAAGCCGTCGTGGTGACCGACGCGGAGCTGGCGTTCGACGCTTCGGAGCAGTCGGACTTCCTGGCGGATCGCGGCCTCGAGACCGCCTTCGATCTCGGCGGCTGGCCGGCCGGACTCGAGCTCGCCGCGACGATCGGACGCGACCGGATCGCCGACTACCTCTGGGAGGAGATCCTCGAACGCACCGACGATGCGCGGTTGCGAAGGCTGGCGCGGCTCGCCCCCCTCGACTGGATCGACGACGAGCGGGTGACGGCGGTCGCCGGGGGGCGGGAATCCACCGCCGAGCTGGTCAGCGGTCTGCCCCTCGTCGTCGAGTCGTCGGAGGGCGCGGTCCGCCTGCATGCGCTCTGGGGTCCGGTCCTCGAACGCATCGATCCCGAGTGGAAGCCGGACGAGCTCGCTCGATCGATCGACTTCCTGTGCGAGGCCGGTGCCCATCGAGAGGCGCTCGCGCTCTCGGCGGCCGCGGGGGGAGCGTCGCACGTCGAGTCGATCGTGGCCTCGTTCGCGGGCTGCGGGCGCTGGACGGGGGCGAAGCTGACGCAGCTCGAGTCGATGCTCGAGGCGCTTCCGGCGCCGCACCGGAGCGATGGATGCGGTCGTCTCCTGGAAGGACTCTGCCTGCTGCACGTCTCGCCGCCCGGCTCGCTTCCGAACCTGCTCTCGGCGCGGGAAGCGTTCCGCGAAGCCGGCGCGGTCGAGCTCGAGATCGCCGCGCTCACGGCCCTCCAGTTCATCGCCTTCTTCGCCGGAAGCAGCGACATGCTGCGTCGCCTCATCGGAATCGCCTCGGAGCTCGAACACCCGGTCATCGAGCCGCTCTGCCGACTGGGGGAAGCGAACGCCTGCCTGCTCGAAGGACGTGCCGAGGAGGCGCTCCTGATGCACGAGTCGGTGCGCGGCCTCGGCCTCGACATCCAGTCCCTCGACGCCGCGTCCGTCGGCCTGGCCGCGCTGGATGCCGGAAGGCCGGATCGCGCCATCGCGGGGACGCCGAAGCTTCCGCCGTCTGCACCGGCGGTCGTGCGTGCGTTCATGCGGACGACGCTCGTCGAGGCGCGGTGGCTCCTCGGGCGTCCGGAGGAGGGGGATCTCCGGGGTCTCGTCGGAAGCGAAGGCGACGAAGCGGGACATCTCCACAACCAGGTCGTGTTCGCGGCCGTCGTCGCCTTCCAGAACGCGGCGCTGGGCCGGGAGATCGCGCGGGACCAGCTCGCCGACCTCCATCGTCGGGCGGCGGACGTCGACCTCGGCCCGCGCGCGCAGATGGCGATCGCGGGGGCGGAGATGATGTGGGCGCTCGCGGAAGGAAGGTCGTCGGAAGCGAGCCGGATCATGACGAGCGCCCTGCGCGCGGCCCCCGATCCGATCCGCTTCCACAGGCACTCGCTGCGGGCACTCCCGGCGCTCTACGTGATCGACGCCAGCTGGCGCGAGGAGATCGACGCGCTGCCGCTCGGTGCGTGCCATGCCGAGGGGCGTCGGGCGGCGCGGGCTCTCGTGGCGCTTCGCGAGCGCGGTGACGCCGGGCCGAGCGGGGCGCTCGACTGGCGACGCGCCGGCGAGCTGCGCGCCTACTTCGTCCCGGAGATGATGGCGGAGCTCGCCATCGGCGCGGTCACCGCGGGCTCCGGCGACGCCGAGGTCGCGCTCCGCGAGCTCGCGGCGGCGCATCGTGGCGCCGTCGTCGCCGTGCGCGACGCCGCGCCGAGGGCGCAGGCGAAGGTCGCGAAGCGCATCCTGTCCGCCGTGCCCCGACGTCCCGACGGCGAGGTCGAGATCGGACTCCTGGGGCCGCTCGAGCTGTGGCGCGATGGCGTTCGCGTCGACGAGTCGACGCTCGGACGAAGTCGCGTCCGGGCGCTGCTGCAGCTGCTCGCGTGGCGGGGCGCGATGACCCGGCAGGAGATCCAGCGTGAGCTCTGGCCGGATCTCGAGGACTCGTCGGCCGCGAACAATCTCCGCGTCAACCTGAACCACGTGCTCCGCCTGCTCGAGCCGGATCGCGACGCCGGCGAGCCGTCCTATCTCGTCGAGAGTGAAGGCGCGCGCGTGGTGTTGCGATGTGGCGACGGCCTGACCATCGACGCGGACGCGTTCGATCGCGAGGTCGACGAGGCGACGGCGCTCGAGCGCGAGGGACGCGCAGGGGAGGCGCTGCGCGTCTACGAGCGCGCGATTCGCCGCTATCGCGGGGACTTCCTCGCGGATGGAATGGACCCGGGCTGGGGAGAGCTCGAGCGCACGCGGTACCGATCTCGATTCGTGCGGTCCGCGACGCGGGTGGCGAGTCTGCAGCTCGGTCGAGGCGCGTTCGACGAGGCGCTGCGGGCCGTCCATCGCGCCCTGGACGCCGACGACCTGGCGGAGTCGGCCTATCGCGTCGAAGGGCTGATCTACTTCCGCGCCGGAGATCGGAGCGCGGCGCGCCGAGCGCTCGGCGGGGCGCTGGAGCGACTCTCGGCCTCGGGGCTCTCGCCCGGGGAGGACCTCCTGCGGCTCTGTGCCCGCGTCGGGATCAAGGGCGAGGACTGAGGTCGCGACGCCGCTGGCGCCGCGCCGCCGACCTCGCGAGCAGCAGCGTGCCGAGTCCGAGCGCAGGGACCAGCGACGGCTCGGGGAGCGCGAGCTCGAGCCGTACGGCGTAGCTGCTCGAGCCGGCCTCCTGCGCGGGGTCGCCGCCGGTCGAGAGGGCGGTCCCGCTTCCGCGGGCGTGGAGTCGGTAGGTGCCGATTCCGAGCGTCCCGGAGAGCGTCGTCGGGCCGAAGGGCACGTCGTCGTTCAGGATCGCAGGGACGGCCGGGCTCACGTTGCGGAAGATGACGCGACCGTCGTAGGGGCCGGACGGGGTGTAGTCGAGCTCGGCCTCGAGGGTGTAGGCGACGGGCTCCACGACGTCGAAGCGGATCTCGTAGTCGTTGTTCAGCTGCGACTGACCGAAGCCGTCGCCGAACAACGATTCCCCGGAGCCGTTCGAGACGCGCGTCGCCTCGAACACGTAGGCTCCCGTCGCGAGGTCGAGCTCGACCGTCTCGTTCAGGACGAGGGTGCCCGTCGCGTTGCCGAGGCCGTCGTCGTTGCCTTCGGTGATGTCGATGCCCTCCGCGAATCCGAAGTCGACGGCGCCTGCGTTCGTGTCGATCACACGCAGCCGGCTGACGT
>JAUIMK010000432.1 GCA_030432735.1 bacterium | reverse complement strand
ATCCCTCGCGCAGGCGGACCGCGCGCCCCTGGCCGGGCGAGCCCTCGTCCAGCAGGCCGGCTGGACGAAGCGCGCCGTCGGCCGATCGGTCCTGCGCGGAAACGAACATCTGATCGCGCTCGAGCGGGCCTACGATGCGCCGGAGGGTCGCCGGGAGCTCTACGACCTCGCGAGCGACCCGGAAGAGCGGTCGGACCTCGCTGCGTCCCGCGGCGAGCTCGCCGCCACCCTCCGCGACGCGCTCGACGGCCGCGTCGCGGACCTCGAGCGGGCCGGGGCCCTCGAGGGCGGGGAGAACGTGCTCTCGGAGACGGTCGAGGCGCGGCTGCGGGCGCTCGGCTACGTCGAGTAGCCGCGGGCGCGTCGAGTAACCCCAGTCGCGTCGAGACGACGGCCGGCACGCGCCGGCCGCCCCGGGACGGGAAACCTAGACTCCCGCCCGTCAGGCGCGCCCTTTCCTCGCTCGCAGCGAAGACCAGGAGAGACCCGATGTCGACGGATTCCGCCCGCGAGCTCGAGACCCCCGCGCTCACGCTGGGCTCCTTCGTCCGCGAGGCGGCCGGCCTCTTTGCGCTGCCCGGCCTCGCGCTCGAGCGGCGTTCGCTCCTCGCCGAGCCACGGGGGAGCGGAGAATGCGTCCTCGTCCTTCCCGGCTTCGGCGCCGACGATCGCTCGACCTGGATCCTGCGCCGCTATCTCTCGGAGATCGGCTACACCG
Source organism: bacterium (assembly GCA_030432735.1). GTDB lineage: Bacteria > Myxococcota_A > UBA9160 > UBA9160 > UBA4427 > UBA4427. Next base: position 2,514 of record JAUIMK010000432.1, on the reverse strand, counting down.
CGAAGGGTTGGGGGCTCGGCCGCAACGGCGGCAACGTCGAGGAGACGCTCGACCGGGTCCTCGAGCGGGTCGACCGGCTGTCGAAGCGACACGAAGGGCGGCTCTCCCTCGTCGGCTGGAGTCTCGGCGGCTACCTCGCCCGGGAGGCCGCGCGGGATCGGCCGGAGCGGATCCGGCGCGTCGTCACCTTCGGCAGCCCCGTGATCGGCGGCCCCAAGTACACGACCGCCGGCTCGCTCGCCGCGCGATTCGATTGGGACCTCGACGCGATCGAGCGCGCCGTCGCGCTCCGCAAGCAGACACCGCTCCGTGTTCCGGTGACGGCGATCTACACCCGCCGCGACGGCGTGGTGAACTGGCGCGCCTGCATCGACGACGAGGGCGGCGGCCCCATCGAACACCACGAGGTCGACGCGACGCACCTCGGGCTCGGATTCAGTCCCGACGTCTATCGAATCGTCGCGCGGGTGCTCGCGCGTCCCGAGGCGGCGGACTGAGACGACGCTCGACCCTCCGGTCTCGCCCTTCGCGCTGGACCCGCGCGGTCGGGGTCACGGCCGACCGGCTTCGTCGGCCGCTGGCCGCGCATCCGCACCACCGCCGCCGTCCGCCCGTCAGCGCACCCGCAAGGCTTCGTCCGGGGACCGGGCGACGAAGGAGGCGCGCACGTCCCCGAGCAGGCCACCCCACGGCGCCGGCAGCTCGTCCGCTGCACCTCGAAGATCGCGCCATGCGCGCAGGGGCGGCGGCGGCGCATCGTCCGCGTCGCCGTCCAGGAACCCCACGAAGAGCCCGAACCGCTCGTCGTCGACCACGACAGACAGCGTGGTCGCGTAGAGACGACTGACCTCGTTCGCCCAGTCCGTCCGGCAGAGCTCCTCGACGAGGTCCAGCTGACTCGAGCCGGGCCGCGCCGCAGAGCGGGAGAAGGGGCTCACGGCCCCATCTCCGGAGCGGACGAGCACGCGCGTCGACGTGACGTCTCTTCGAAGGAGAATCAGGAGCACACCGGGCGTGCCGAAAATCCGTGCCATGACGGAGGTCTAGCCGCCATGCAGGCGACGTCGACCCGCGCGTTCGCGAGGCGCTCGCATCGCCCGCGGCCCACCCCTCACGCCGCCGTCGCCGGCAGGCTCTCGAGGATCGTCTGCGTCGACGGGACGCGATCCACGACCTCGAACGCGTCCTCCCGAACGTGACGGCGCGCGATCTGCTCCTCGACGAACTCGGGCGTGACGAGCCCCTGCGCGAGGCATTCGGCCAGGAGACCGAAGAAATAGCCCTCCTGGTTCGGATCGGGATGCGGCCGATAGTGGCCGAGCATCGCGTGATCTCCGAGCAGCTTCCGACGCGCATGGAGCAGCCAGCCGAGCGGCGGGAACTTGCGGAACTTGTCCGCGGGAGTGAAGTCGACGGGCAGACCGGTCTTCCACGGCTGGGTCCAGCGCTTCGTCGTGTGGAGCATGCACGTCGCGCGGCTGAAGCGATCGAGGTCGTTCCAGCCGGACTCGAAGAGCCCGATCGAGTCCCGCGGCTCGTGCCGGAGCGTGATCCACTCCTTGTAGTCGAGCTCGCCTCGGAACATCGAGGCGAACTGCTCCTCGACCCGCCAATGCCGGAGCTTCGCGCAGTCGAGCAGCATCACGCTCGTCGCCATGCGTCCGTCGACGCTGCGACTCCGGCGGTTGCGGGGACGGCAGAAGATCGCCTTCCCCTCCATGTCCCGGGAGAGCAGCGCCCACACGTCCGCGACCGCGAAGACGTCCGGGTCGATCACGACGGCGCGGCCTTCGTAGCCCATCAGCTGCGGAGGCATGAAGCGCAGCGGCGTGAACGACTGCAGGTCCTCGTTGTGCCAGACGCGTTCGACGCCGTCCCGGAGGAAGGTCTGGCCTTCGCGTTCCTGCAGGAAGGGGTGGTTCCGGTGCTCGATCAGACAGACGTCGAAGCGCTCGTTGTTCTCGCTCTGACGACGGATCGACCAGGCACCGACCAGGGCCCCGAGGATCTGCTTGTGATTGGTGTGGATGAAGACGCAGGGCCGTCCCGGCCGCGGCGCTTCCTGGATGATGTCCATGATTCCCCCCTCCTTGGCTCGGCACGCGCGCACGGCCGCACCGAGATCGAACTCCCCCGCGAAGCCCGTGGCTCAGACCGTCTGGCTGAAGACGGGCTTCGACCCCTCCTCGTCGCGAGCGAGGTGCGCATCGAACGCCATCGCCACGTTCCGCAGGAACACGCGCCCGAGCGGCTGGACCACGAGGTCACCCGAGGTCGAGACCTCGACGAGTCCGTCGTCGACCAGCGGGGCGAGTCGCTCGAGATCGCGCAGATAGTCGGCATGGAAGGCCGCACCGAACCGCTCGCGCAGCTCGCTCGCCTCGACGCGTCCCATGCACATGATCCGTTCGATCAGGTGGCGGCGCGCGACGTCGTCCTTCGTCAGTCGGTGGCCGAGGGCGGTCGCGAGGCGACCGGCGCGCGCGGCGTCCATCCAGGCGTCGAGTCCCTTCG
>JAUIMK010000431.1 GCA_030432735.1 bacterium | reverse complement strand
GCTCTCCGGCCTGGCGACGATCCAGGGCGATCGCGGGGTCGGGCGGCCGAAGATGATGCGCGTCGTGATCCCGGACAAGGTCACGGCGATCACCGCCGCCCAGGCGATCACGGCGGCGCTCCTCGCCCGGGAGCGCTCGGGCGAAGGGCAACACGTCCGGCTCTCGATGCTCGACGCGATGATCTCCCTGGCCTGGCCCGAGGGCTATGCGGGGCACACCTTCGTCGGCAGCGAGGCGGACGTCCCGCGCAACGCGCTCGCCCAGGACCTCGTCTTCGAGACGAAGGACGGGTACATGACGGCGGGCGCGGTCTCGGACTCGGAATGGCAGGGACTGACGCGCGCCCTCGGTCACCCCGAGTGGCTCGACGACGACCGCTTCAAGACGGCGGGCGGCCGCGTCGCCTATGCGAAGGAGCGCCTCGACCAGACCGCCGACGTCCTCGTCACGCGCACGACCGAGGAGTGGCTCGAGCGCCTGGACGCGGAGCAGGTCCCCTGCGCACCGATCCTGCCGCTCTCGAAGATCCTCGAGCACCCCCAGATCGAGGCGACCGGCGTGATCGTCGAGACCGATCATCCCGTCGCGGGTCGCATCCGGCAGGCGCGCGCCGCCGCCCGCTTCGAGAAGACGCCGACCACCCTCGATCGGCCGGCCCCCACCCTCGGCGAACACACCGACGAGATCCTCGCCGAGCTCGGTCTCGCGCGTTAGGCGCGGGCACGTCCGACCGCGACGCGACCGCTGCGAAGACCGCCGAGCCCGAAGCCCCGGCCCGATCCGAAACCCCTCCCCAATCCAACGAGGAAAGAACATGCCCTACACGAACCGCCAATGGCGCCTCGCCACCCGCCCCGTCGGGATGGTGAAGGAGAGCGACTTCGAGCTCGCTCGCGAAGAGATCCCGGGCGTCGCCGACGGCGAGGTCCTCGTCCGCAACCTCTTCCTCGCCTTCGAGCCGGCCCAGCGGGGCTGGCTCGACGACGTGAAGAGCTACATCCCCCCGGTCCAGATCGGGGAAGTCATGCGCGCCTCGGCGGTCGGCCAGGTCGTCGAATCGAAGAATCCCGAGTTCGCGGAGGGTCAGCTCGTCTCGGGGATGCTCGGCTGGCAGGAGTATTTCCTGACCGACGGGACCCCGGGCCCCTTCGGCGGCCTCTCGCGCGTTCCCGACGGCGTCCCGCCCCAGCGCGTGCTCTCGGTCCTCGGCGGAACGGGGATGACCGCCTACTTCGGGATCCACGACGTCCACCCGGTGAAGGAGGGCGACAACGTCCTCGTCTCCGGCGCGGCGGGGGCGACGGGCTCCGTCGCCGCCCAGATCGCGCGCATCCGCGGCGCGGGCAAGGTCGTGGGGATCGCCGGCGGCCCCGACAAGTGCCGCTGGCTCCTCGAAGAAGCGAAGCTCGATGGCGCGATCGACTACAAGAACGAGGACGTCCTGAAGCGCATGCGCGAGGAGTTCCCGAACGGCGTCGACCTCTACTTCGACAACGTGGGCGGCGACATCCTCGACGCGGCGCTGCTCGCGATGGCCGAGCATGGCCGCGTCACGATGTGCGGCGGGATCTCGGGCTACAACGCCGAGAAGCCGCCGCCCGGGCCGAGCAACATCATGCAGGTCGTGATCAAGCGGCTGACGCTCCGAGGCTTCATCCTCTTCGACCACATCGCGAATGCCGGGCAGGCGATCGCCGACCTGGCGGCGTGGAGCGCGAGCGGAGAGATCGCCGTCGAAGAAGACATCCAGGAAGGCTTCGAGAACACGCCGAAGACCTTCCTCCGCCTCTTCGAAGGCAAGAACCTCGGCAAGCAGCTGATCAAGATCGCCGACGCCCTCTGAGAAGAACGAGAGAGAGAAGACCGACATGACCGAATCCAACGCACTCCCCCTCGAAGGCGTCCGCATCCTCGCGGTCGAGCAGATGCAGGCGATGCCCTTCGGCACGCAGCTCCTTGCGCGCATGGGCGCCGACGTCGTCAAGGTCGAGCACCCGACCCGCGGCGAGTCCGGACGGAGCAGCCTCCCCGCCATCAAGGACACGGACGGCTCGGAGACCGGCGCGACCTTCCTCCGCAACAACCTGGCGAAGCGGAGCCTCGGGCTCGATCTCAAGAACCCGAAGGGCGCCGAGCTCTTCAAGAAGCTCGTGCCCTCGTACGACGTCGTCGTCGAGAACTTCAAGCCGGGCACGATGGAGCGGCTGGGCCTCGGCTACGAGACGCTCGCGGAGATCCACCCCGGCGTCGTCTACGTCGCGGTCTCCGGCTTCGGCTCGCTTCGCGAGACGCCCTACGGGAGCTGGCCGGCCTACGCCTGCGTCCCGGAGGCGATGAGCGGCTTCTACTCGTTCCGCCCGGAAGAGGGCCGACGGCCCAACATCGGCGTCGCCGGCGCGATCGGCGACATCGGCTCCGGCCTCTTCGCGATGATCGGTCTGCTCGCCGCGCTCCACCAGCGCAACCGGACCGGGCGCGGGCAGAAGGTCGACATCGCCATGATGGACGCGATGATCTCGATCATGGACATGGTCGCCTTCGGCCCCTCGATCGGGATCCACGACCAGAGCCTCAAGGCGTGGCCGGGCATCCTGCAGTGCTTCGACGCGAGCGACGGCATGTTCGTGCTCCAGGTCGGCCGCGAGCACCAGTTCGAGGCCCTGGCCGACCTGATCGGCCAGCCCGGATGGAAGACCGACGAGCGCTTCTCGACCCGCCAGGGCTGGAGCGCGAACCTCGAGAGCGTGATCCGCCCCGCCGTCGAAGCCTGGGCCGCAGACAAGACCAAGCTCGAGGCCTCGCGCATCCTCGCCGAGTCGGGCGTGGTCGCCGGCCCGTCCTACGAAGGACACGACCTGCTCGCGGACCCGCACGTACGCTCCCACGACATGCTCTGCGAAGTCCCGGTCGAGGGCCGCGACGAGCCGGTGATCGTGCACGGCAACCCGATCAAGTTCTCCGGGAGCCCGGAAGGACCGACGGACAAGTGGCCGCTCGTGGGCGAGCACACGAGCGAGGTCCTCGAGCGGGATCTCTCGCTCTCCGCGGAGGAGTTCGAGGCGCTGCGGAGCGAAGGCGTGATCGCCTGACGGGTGAGCCGCGCCCAACCGACGCGCGCCTCTACGTGCACCTCTAGAAGAGGGACGCGATCAGCTCCCGGAGCCACTGGCTCGCCGGATCGGTGTCGACGCTCGCGTGCCATGCGAGCTCGAGCTCGAAAGCCGGCGTATC
>JAUIMK010000430.1 GCA_030432735.1 bacterium | reverse complement strand
GCCCACCACTACCAGATCGCTTCGCGCGGCGACGCGCTCGTCCAGATCGGCGACGTCACCGCCCGTTCCTGGATCGCGGCAGGCACTCCATCCGGTCGCGGGCGTCCCGCTCGGTTCGCGTCCCAGGTCGACCACCGACACGTCGGGATCTCGAGCACGCGGACGTAGTAGAAGCTTTCGCCGGGAGCAGGCGGAAGGGGATCCGTCCAGCGGACCCGGATCTCGGGTCGACCCGCGTCCTCGGTCCACTCGCAGGTCTGGAGGTCGGGCGTCGGGGGCCTCGTCGCACACGTGGCGTGCTCGCCTTTCGGTTCGCTCCCGTCCGCGCAGGCGAGGTCGAAGACCCGTTCGTGGCTCGCGCCGTCTGCGTCGAGCCAGCCGCGCACGATCTGGACGCGATCGAGCGGGGCGGATCGGGGATCCCGCTCGGCCGCGACGACGAAGGTCGGGTGGGCGTCGGCCTTCGGTGCCGGCGGGAGGACGCCGCCCATGGGGGTCGCCGATCCCGTCCGGAGCCACGTTCCCGGGTCGTTCCCCGCGCCCTTCGCATCGTCCTCAGCGAGCGACCATCCCGCCGCCACTCGCACCCGGATCCGCGTGCCGGACGTGCCGTAGGTCTCCCGTCGGCGGATGGCGTCGAAGATCGCCTCCCGTGTGTTCGATGGCGCCCAGACGGCGGCGAGGCCGGCGGCGCTCCATCGGGTCGCGAGTGCGGCCGTGGGCTCTGCTTCGGACGAGCGCGGGGAAGGCGCGAGGCGCCGCTCGATCGTGCTGTCGCTCCGGCCGAGCTTCCCCGAATAGTTGTCTTCTTCGAAGGGGCTCGCGGCGTTGTGACCGTCCGTCGAAGCCACGACGCCGAGGGCGTAGGGGTTGGCGCCGACGCGCTTCGCCAGCGAGAGACCGCGGCGGAGCGCGTCGCGGAGGTAGGAGCCCGGGGGTGCGCTCTCGCGCTCGGGCCAGGTCGTGCGGTGCGCGATGATCTCGAAGTCGGCGAAGGGGTCGTCGGGGGAGAGGGTCGGGTGCGTCTCGGAGGCACCCTTGATCTGGAACACCTCCATTGCAGGCTCGTTGCGCGCGCGGAGCTCGGCCCACCCCCGGTCGATCGGGCGTGCGTCGAAGCGGGTCATCGCGAACATGCGGCCGTCGCTGCCGTTGGCGTTGTGCGGGATCGCGAGCGAGTCGTGCCCGGCACTTCGCGCGTCGTCCATCCACCGCCAGAGATCCTCCGGGTTCTGCGAATCCATCGCGGACCAGGGACGGGACGGCGCGCTGCCGCGGAAGAGGACGTTCCGGTGGAGGTTTCGTCCTTCGGGATTCGACGAATACTCGAACGCGGTGAAGGCGGTGAACTCGCCCGGCGTGTTCTCCGCGTCGGCGAGGCGGACCAGCGCCTGCCAGGCGGGCTCGATCACCGCGGCCGCGGTGAGCGCGGGAAGTCCGTCCCGCGCCCGGAAGCTCTCGTGGATCCTGTTCCAGGCGATGCGCTGGTGTCGCGGCTCACCGCCGAGCCAGGTCCGGATCAGGGGCTGTCTGCGCAGGACGTGATCGGGGTCGCTGGCAGCGAGGGATACGCCCAGGTACTCGGCGTGCTCGGTCAGCGCCATGAAGTCGAGGGGCGGTCCGGCGAGCTGGATCGGCTCGCCGCCGTGGTGCGCGATCGCCTCTCCGCGCGCATAGCGATAGGCGTCCTGCGGCGTGCCCACGACCTGCGCGGCGAAGGCGTCGAAGCTCCAGGACGAATGCACGTGGAGGTCGCCGAAGAGGAGCGTCTTTGTCGGCGGCTCGACCGGCGCGGCTTCCTGGCCGGAGGCCGGCGCGGCGGCGCCGCCGAGCACGGCGACGAGCGCCCACGCGCGGATCGCCTCGCAGGCTCGCTTCCGGAGGATCCGACTCAATTGCCGTAGATCGCGCCGCCGTCGACCTTGAGGATGGACCCCGTCGTGTAGCGGGACGCGTCGCTCGCGAAGTAGAGGGCCGCGCCGACGATCTCGTCGGGCTCGCCTCCGCGACCGAGGGGGATCGTGCGATTCAGTCCTTCGATCATCGCCGGTGACCATGCCTTGCTGATATCGGTCATGAAGGGGCCGGGCATGATGCAGTTGACGCGGACCTTCGGCGCGAACGCCCGGGCGAAGCTCTTCGTCAGGCTGTGCATGCCGGCCTTGGCGGCGCCGTAGATCATCTCGATGGGGGAGGCCTGGCTGGCCGCGATGCTCGAGACGTTCACGATCGAGCCGCCGTCGCCGTCCATCATGGCGCCGCCGAGGACGGCCGAGAGCCGGAACGTGCCCTTCAGGTTCACGTCCATCACCTTGTCGTAGTGCTCCTCGGTCACGTTCCGGATGTCGTCGTAGAGGAGCGACATGCCCGCGTTGTTCACGAGCACGTCGACGCGGCCGAAGTGGTCGAGCGCCTTCGCCGCGAGAGCGTCCATCGCGTTCCAGTCGGCGACGTGGGCCCCGATCGCGAGGGCGCGCTGACCCGTCTCGTTCTCGACCTCCTTCGCGAGCGCATCGCAGGCGTCCTGCTTGCGACTCGAGATCACGACGTCGGCGCCGACGCGCGCGAAGGCGTGGATCATCTCCTTGCCGAGACCACGGCTGCCGCCGGTCACGAGCGCGACCTTGCCGTCGAGGCGGAATTGATCGGTGGGATTCGTGGACATCGTGGGGCGGGGCTCCCTGGTTGGTTAAGGGGGGCGGCATCCTGTGGCGGCGGGCACCCGAGTATCCCACCGTAGGCCTTCCCTTCCCACCCCCGGCGCGCCGCCGCGTCTTTCGAGGAGTCCCATGCCGATCGATTTCAGCGTCGAACCCGAGTTCCAGGAGCAGCTCGACTGGATCCGCGAATTCGTGGATGCGGAAGCCGTCCCCCTCGATCTCGCATTCGGCGGCGAGGAGGGCGTCTACGACAAGCAGCACCCGGTCTGGGCCGGCGCGATCCGGCCGCTCCAGGCGAAGGTCAAGGAGCGCGGACTCTGGGCCTGCCACCTCGGTCCGGACCTCGGCGGACTCGGGTTCGGTCAGACCAAGCTCGCGCTCATGAACGAGATCCTCGGTCGTTCCGGCTTCGCGCCGAGCCTCTTCGGCTGCCAGGCGCCGGACTCGGGCAATGCCGAGCTCTTCGCGCGCTTCGGCAGCGACGCGCAGAAGCAGCGCTACCTGCCGCAGCTCTGTTCGGGTGCGATGCTCGGCGCGCACTGCATGTCGGAGCCCGATGCGGGCTCCGATGCGTTCAGCCTCAAGACCCGGGCGG
>JAUIMK010000071.1 GCA_030432735.1 bacterium | reverse complement strand
CGGAGCTGCCCCGCGCCCTCGCGCCCGAGATGGCCGCGCGGATCGTCGCTGCGATCAAGCCGCTGGGCTTTCGTTATGTCTCCCTCGACCTCGAGGGCTATCGGACCGGTTCCCTGAACGAGGTCCTGCAGATCGCGCGCGACCCGATCCGCTGAGCCTCGACGCGTCCGATCCCCGCACGCGCCAATCCTCGCGGCGCCCGTCCCTCTCCCACCCACCCGCTCGCCCCTCTCCCCCTACCACGGAATCCCCCCTCTCCATGCTGACGACCCTCGACTGCGCCGGGCATCCCCGCGACATGGGCCTCGCCCAGGGCACCGCGGCGCGGGATGCGATCCGCGCGGAAGCGGCACGGCAGGGGCTCCCGCTGCGGCGATCGCGGATCCCGGATCTGCGCGCGCTGGCGGTCGGACCGGTCCGGGGCACCGGGTCGGGACGCGAGCTCTTCCGTCACTTCGCGCATCTCGCGGAGCGCGTCGAAGGCGTCGCGAAGGCGGCGGATCTGCCCCTCGATGCCGTCGTCGAGATGCACCTCCGCGTCCGCGCGGGCGGCGAAGCCGGTGGGCTGCTCTCGCGCCGGGCGACGGTCGCGGCGCGCGCGTTCGAGGCCGGGGCCGCCGACAAGCGTTGGACCCTCGAGCGGAGCCTGCCCGGCGCACACGGGTGCGAGGCGGACTGGGTGGTGCGAGCGAGTCGGCCCGCGGTCGGCTTCGCCTCGGTCGAGGTGGGATTGCCGTGGCTCGTGTCGTCGGTCGCGGGCGTGAACGAAGCGGGGCTCGCGGTCGTCGCGGGACCGCTGCTCTGGGGACCGGCCGGCCGGGAGGGCAACCCGACCTCGCTCCTGCTGGTCCAGGAATGTCTCCAGCGCTTCGGCGATCTCGAGGGGGCGCTCGACTGGTGTTCGAAGCGGCCGGTCGCGGGCGAGCAGTCGCTCGTCCTCGCCGATGCCACCGGGCGCCTCGCGACGGTCGTGGTCTCGGGCACCGAGCGGCGCACCCAGTTCGGCGAGAGCGAGCTCCAGCTCGAGGCCGGCGAGCCGGAGCCGGCGGGCGATGCGGAAGAAGCCGCCCCGGAAGGGCTCGTCTCCGTCGATCCGGTGGAGGGCCTGCTCCGCTTCCGGCGTGGTGGGGAAGCGCTCGATCTCCGGCCCGGCGAGGGCGGGTGAGGGGACCCGGTCCGATCGGGCGCGCGACGCACGCGCCGTCGGATCAGCCGCGCTGGCCCTTCGAGTAGAGACGCGCGTCCCGCTTCTCGACCCGCGCGCCCTCGAGTCGCGCGTCGAGGTCGAGGAGCTCCGGCCCGCCGTCGAAGGAAGCGAGCCAACCCTCGAGCGCGCCGCGGGCGGACGCGTCGGACAGGCACGGCGCCATCGCGTCGGCGAGCCGCCCGAGCATCCAGATCTGATAGGGCACGACCATCCGTCGACTCGCGATGCCGCCGATCTCGAAGTCCTGGGTCAAGGGGCCGTCGCCGGTCTGGAGCTCGCCGAAGCCGGGGGTGGCGGTGAACGTCTTGCCGGGGAGCTCGTCGCCGGGGGTGTGACCCGGGCTCGCGACGAAGGCGCGGAGTCGCTCGATCGATTCGCGCAGGACCGGCCACATCTCGTCGAAGAAGACCTCGAGGAGTGGCGCGAGCGTGTCGGGGAGCCCGTCCTCGGGAAGCCACTCGGCACCGTCCGAGGTCGCCGGCCGCGGGACGAGCTCGCCCTGCTCGTCGAGGCCGTAGAGCTTCTGTCCGAACTGCCTCGCGTTGAGCGCGCCTTCCCCGTTGGTCCGCTCGACCCACTCCGCCACGAGGGGGAAGAACGCGCGGAGCGCCAGGCCCGGCATCGCGTCCCGGTAGAGGTGGGCGTAGAGCGGGCCGAGCAGCCCGAAGTCGCCGAGGCTCGGCCGTCCGCCCAACACGTAGTCGTGGGCTCCGAAGTGGACTTCGAGGGCTTCGAGCACGCGGTGCTGACTCGCCTGCCAGGCGTGCTCGGTCCGGTCGTCGCAGCCGAGGTGGACGAGGCCCGCGTAGACGCCGGCGGGGTCCTTGCGCGAGTGGGAGATCCCGAACGCGGCCTCGAAGAAGCCGGCGCCGGCGGCGCGTCTCGCCGGACCCGGGGCGGAAGGCGCCATCACGGCGCCCCATTGCTGCTCGTTGAAGGCGCGGTGATTCGGTTCGCGCCCGTCCTCGCTGAAGTACCAGCGCTGCCAGAAGGCGGGAACGACGATCCACTCGTCGGCGAGGAGCTCGATCAGGTAGCTCGCGAGGCGCTGCTTCGGTCGGGAGACGTCCGGCACGACCGTGAATCCGGGGTGCTCGCGCTCGCAGACGTCGATGATCTCGCTCGAGTCCTGGATCCAGGTCCCGTCGGGCAGCTCGAGCTGCGGGACCGCTCCGCTGCCCGAGCGCGGGGTGAGGCGTCCCGCGATCAGCTCCGGGGTCGCGAGGACGTCCTCGAAGCCGGGCCCGAGGGCGCCCATGCGCTGCTTGAGCCGGAGATAGGCGCGCACCTTCCCCGAGAAGTAGCTGTGCTCCCAGCTGTAGAGGCGGTACATCGAGCTCGTCCGATCCGGCGGCTCGACCGCTCGCCGCCCCGCCACGCGGCGCCGGCCTAACGCCGTCGCCGCTCGCCGCCCCGGGAGCCGCCGCCGTTTCCGCCGCGGTCCCCGCGTCCACGGCCGCGTCCGCTGCGGGAGCGCCGCCGCCCGCCGCGATCCCCGCCGTCGTCGCCCCGGGCCGCGTCCTCGCGGGCGCGCTCGGTCTCGCGGTCTTCGACGACCGGGACGTCGAGATCGTCGTCCGCCGCCGCGACCGGCTCGGGCCCGGACTTCGCGGGTCGTGCGACGAGATACGCTGCCGCGAAGCGCGCGAGCTCCCCGCGACCCTCTTCGCTCCGGGCCAGGTCGTCCACGTAGACGCGCATCCGTCCGATTCGCGCTTCGGCGTCCTCCGCGGGCAGGCCCGCGAGATCTTCGTCGGCGCGCTCGCGCAGGGTGTCGAGCTCCGCCTCCTGCTCCTTGCGCTCGGCCTCTTCCGCGCCTTCCTTCTTCCGCTTCTCGAGGCGCCGCGCGAGGGCGCGCTCGGTCGGGACCTTCTTCTCCTTGATCGAGATCTTGTTCACGATCTGCATGAACTTGAAGTTCCCGATGTCGAGACCGGAGATCAGGGAGATCGCGACGCCGCTCTTGCCGGCGCGGCCGGTTCGGCCGGTTCGGTGGACGTAGACCTCGGGCGAATCGGAGGTCGTGTAGTTGACGACGTAGGCGAGATCGCTGATGTCGATGCCGCGGGCAGCGACGTCCGTCGCGACGAGATAGCGGAGCTTGCCCTTCTTGATCTTCGCGATCGCCTTCTCGCGCGCCGACTGGGGCAGGTCACCGGAGATCTGGTCGATGTTGAAGCCGCGCTTCTGGAGGTAGGCCGTGATGAAGCGGACGTCGGCCTTCGTGTTGCAGAAGATGATCGCGCTGTCGGGGTCCTCGTACTGGAGGATGCGCGCGAGGACGGCTTCCTTGTCGGAAGCGGGGCACATGTAGTAGAAGTGCTCGATCTTCTGGGGCGAGCCGCCGTCGACCTCGATCGTGACGTCTTCCGGATCCGTCAGGAAGAAGCGGGAGAGCGAGCGGACCTTCTCGGGCATCGTCGCCGAGAAGAGATGCGACTGACGCTTCTTCGGAAGGAAGCTCGCGACCTCCTTCATGTCCGGCCAGAATCCGAGGGAGAGCATCTCGTCCGCTTCGTCGAGGACGAGCACCTTCGTCCTCGAAAGATCCATTCGATCGTTCTTCAGGTGATCGAGGATCCGACCGGGCGTCCCGACGATGATGTGCGCGCCCTTCTCGAGGCCTTCGAGCTGGGGGCCATAGGCGACACCCCCGTAGATCGGCAGCGTCCGCACGCCGCGGTACTGGCCGAGCTGGTCGAGCTCGACCGCGACCTGGTTGGCGAGCTCGCGGGTGGGAAGGAGGACGATCGCCTGGGTGTCGGTGCTGTCGGTGTCGATCGCCTCGACGAGGGGGATGCCGAAGGCGCCGGTCTTGCCCGAGCCGGTCATGGCCTGGACGATCAGGTCGCCGCCCTCTCTCATCTTGGGGATCGCGGCGGCCTGGACCGGGGTCGGGGTGTGCCAACCGAGATCTCGGATCGAGCGCTGGATGTCCTCGGCGACGTCGGCGAAGAGTGCAGAAAGTTCTTGTGTTTCAGTCATATGCGGGCGGCAGCGTACGCCTCGCGCGGAGGCGGCGCAATCCGGGAGGCCCCTTCGTCCCCGCAGGCCGTGCTAACGTCGCGCGGATGTCGACCATCGGCCCCGAAGACGTCGCCTACGTGGCGCAGCTGGCCCGCCTCGCGCTCAGCGAGGAGGAGGCCCGGGCGATGGCCCGCGACCTCGAGCAGATCCTCGAGCACGTGAAGTCCCTCGACGCCCTCGACACCGACGGAGTGGAGCCAACGGCCCACGGGTTCGAGCTGGCGACGCCGATGAGGCCCGATCACCCCGCTCCGCCCTTCGATCCGGAGCTCGCCGTCGCGAACGCCCCGGCCGCCCAGGGCACCGCCTTCCTCGTCCCGAAGGTACTCGAGGAGGAGGGCTAGGCGGATGGGCCAGGCAGAGGAGCTCCTCGCGAAGGGTCTCGCGGGTCAGCGCGCCGCCCTCGACGGCGGCGAGGTGTCGCCGTCGGCGCTCGTCGACGCGAGCCTCGCCCGGATCGAGGCGACCGCGGCGCTGTCGGTCGTCGTTTCGACCCGCGCCGACGCGGCGCGTGCCGAGGCCGAGGCGGCGACGAAGCGGATCGCGGAAGGCGGTGCGCGATCGGCCCTCGACGGCGTGCCGATCCTGCTGAAGGACAACATCGTGCAGGCCGGTGAGCCCGCGACCTGCGCCTCCCGCATTCTCGAGAACTTCGTCTCGCCCTACGACGCGACGGTGACCGAGAAGCTCCGGGACGCCGGCGCGATCATCGTCGGCCGCGCGAACATGGACGAGTTCGCGATGGGCTCGTCGACGGAGAACACGATCTACGGCGCGGCCCACAATCCCTGGGATCCGACGAAGGCCTGCGGCGGGAGCTCCGGCGGCTCGGCGGCGGCGGTGGCGGCCGGGCTCGTCCCCGTCGCCCTCGGCTCGGATACCGGCGGCTCGATCCGCCAACCGGCGGGGTTCTGCGGGGTCGTCGGCTTGAAGCCGACCTACGGGCGGGTCTCGCGCTGGGGTCTCGTCGCCTTCGCCTCGTCCCTCGACCAGATCGGCCCCTTCGGTCGCAGCGTCGCCGACTGCGCGGCGACCCTCGAAGTGATCGCCGGTCACGACCCGCGCGACTCGACCTCGGTTCCCGAGGACGTCCCGAGATGGACCGAAGCGCTCGACGGCGACGTGGCGGGGCTCACGATCGGATTGCCGGAGGAGTACTTCGTCGAGGAGGGCGTCGATCCGGGCGTGCTCGAGCGGGTGCGCGAGGCGATCGGCGAGCTCGAGAGCGCCGGTGCGAAGACCGTCCCGGTTTCGCTCCCGCACACCGAGCACGCGATCGCGACCTACTACGTGATCGCGACCGCCGAGGCGTCGAGCAACCTCGCCCGCTTCGACGGCGTCCGCTACGGCCGGCGCGCGGAGCGGCCCGTGGACCTTCAGGACCTCTACATGCGCTCGCGCTCGGAGGGCTTCGGGCCCGAAGTGAAGCGTCGGATCCTGCTCGGGACCTACGTGCTGTCGGCGGGCTACTACGACGCCTACTACGGCAAGGCCCAGCGGGTGCGCACGCTGATCCGGCGGGACTTCGACCGGGCCTTCGAGACCTGCGACCTGATCGTCACGCCGACCATGCCGGAGACGGCGTTCGGGCTCGGCGAGAAGAGCGACGACCCGCTGTCGATGTACCTGTCGGACATCTACACGACGTCGGTGAACCTGGCGGGATTGCCGGGGCTCTCGATGCCCTGCGGACTCTCGAACGGGCTCCCCGTCGGTCTCCAGCTGATCGGGAAGCCGCTCGACGAGGCGACGATCCTTCGGGTCGGCGACGCCTTCGAGCGCCGGACCGGGTACCACGCGCTCCGGCCGCCGGAGTCGAACTAACACCATGTCCGTTCTTCCCGACGACTACGAAATGGTGATCGGCCTCGAGGTCCACACCCACCTGAAGACGGCGTCGAAGCTCTTCAGCCCGGCGCCGGTCCGCTACGGCGAGGCACCGAACCACGCGGTCCATCCGATCGACCTCGCGCTCCCGGGCGTCCTGCCGGTGCTCAACGAGCGCGTCGTCGAGCTGGCGATCCGGCTCGGTCTGGCGATCCACGCGACGGTCAACGAAGAGTCGGTCTTCGCGCGCAAGAACTACTTCTATCCGGACCTGCCGAAGGGCTACCAGATCTCGCAGTTCGAGGAGCCCGTCGTCTCCGAGGGCTGGCTCGACATCGAGGTCGAGCCCGAGGGTCCCTTGAAGGGCAAGGGAAAGAAGAAGGGCGCCGCACCGGAGCTCCTGCGCAAGCGGATCGGCATCACCCGCGCGCACATCGAGGAGGACGCCGGAAAGTCGATCCACGACGTCGCGATCGCCGGCTCCGAGGACTCCTGCATCGACCTGAACCGCGCCGGTGTACCGCTCCTCGAGATCGTGTCCGAGCCGGACCTGCGATCGCCCCGGGAAGCGAGCGCCTATCTCCGCGCCCTGCGCTCGATCCTGCGCTACATCGGCGTCTCGGACGCGGACATGGAGAAGGGGCAGTTCCGATGTGACGCCAACGTCTCGATCCGCCGGAAGGGCGACGCGTTCGGGACGCGGACGGAGATCAAGAACCTGAACTCCTTCACCCACGTCGAGGACGCGATCGAGGCCGAGGCGATCCGCCAGCTCGAGGTCCTGGAGGACGGGGGCGAGGTCGTGCAGGCGACGATGGGCTACGACCCGGAGCGCCGACGGACCCACGTCCAGCGCCTCAAGGAGAACTCCGACGACTACCGCTACTTCCCGGATCCGGACCTGATCCCGCTGCGGATCTCGGCCGAGAAGATCGAGGCGGTGCGCGCGGCGCTGCCGGAGCTCCCGGAGGAGAAGCGGGCGCGCTTCGAATCCGAGTACGCGCTCTCGGCCTACGACGCCGGCGTGCTGACCGCGAGCCGGACCCTCGCCGACTTCTTCGAGGCGGCAGCGAAGGAGTGTGGCGCACCGAAGGCGGCGGCGAACTGGATCACGCGAGACGTGCTCCGCGAGCTGAAGGAGCGGGAGTGCGAGATCGAGGACCTGGCGCTCACGCCGCAGACCCTCGGCCGGCTGATCGCGTTGGTCGAAGAGGGCCGGCTCACCCAGAAGAGTGCGGCTCAGCTCTTCCCGGATCTCGTGGCCGACGGCGGTGATCCCGAGGCGATGATGGTCGAGCGCGGGCTCGAGGCCGTCTCCGACGCCGGGGCGATCGAGGGCTTCGTCGACGAGGTCATCGCCGCGAATCCCGACGTCGTCCAGCAGGTGCGCGACGGCGACGACAAGCCGCTCAACTTCCTGATGGGGCAGGTCATGAAGGCCAGCCAGGGGAAGGCGGAACCCGGACAGGTCCGGAAGGCACTCGCCGAGAAGATCCGCGGCTGATCCGCCGGCTGCGGGCACTCGGCTGATCCGCCGGCTGCGGGCACTCGGCTGATCCGCCGGCTGCGGGCGCTCGCCGGGGACCCCCTCCGGCTGCGGGCGCTCGACGGGGTCCGCCGGTCGCGCGTCCTTCGCTGGTGCGCGGGCGGTCGTCGGGGAACGCCGATTTCGGAGCTACGCTCTTTCGTCCGTCGGGCCTGGAGGGACGGGGGTCGGAGGTGCGGTGGTCAGACTGATTCCGAAGCTCCTCGCTGCGATCGTCGCGATCGCGTTGCTCGTCGTGGGCGGGCTCTCCGTCGCGCTGCCGCGATTGGTGAACGGCGACGAGTTCCGGGCCGCGCTCTCGGCGCGGGCGGAGGAAGCGCTCGGAACGCCGGTCGCGTGGCGTCGCCTCGACGTCGGCATCGTTCCGCTCCGTCTGACCCTCGAGTCGCCGGTGCTCGAGACGCCGGTCGTCGACGCCGAGGATGCGCGACTCTCCGCGAGCTCGATCGAGCTCCGTCTGTCGCTGATGGCGCTCCTCGAGCGCAAGGTCGAGGTCCTGAGCCTCGTGTTCCGTGAGGTCGATCTCGTCGTCACGCGGACTCCGGAGGGGCTGATCCTGCCGGTGCCGCCCGGGGATCCTTCGCCCGGGGCGCCTCCGACGGCGGGGACGCCTGCGGAAGCACCGCCCGTCGACGAGGACGCGGGGCTCGAGCTCGCGCTCCGCCGTGTCGTCCTGGAGGACGCGCGGATCGTCCTGCGCGATCGCACGCTGCCTCGCCCCCTGGACTGGCGCTTCGAGGACGTCGACCTCGAGGCGACCGGCGAGCATCTCGAAGAGCCGCTGGCCATCGACCTCGCGACCCGCGTCGCGGCGAACGGTTCGGACGCGGGGGCGCTCGCGGTGACCGGCGAGGTCTCGCTCGCCGGACTCTTCGACCTCGTGCTCGATCTCGACGGGCTTCGGCTCGATGCGCTCCAGCCCTACGTGAGCGACGCGACCGTCGCGGGCCTCGCGTCGGGGCGCATCGCCGTCGAGGGCGCGTCGGACGTCGTGTCCCGCTTCGAGACGGATCTCCGCGTCGAGGACATGGACGTCTCGACCTTCGGCCTCGACCTCGAGGGACGACTGGACCTCGTCGCGTCGCAGACGCTCGACCAGCCGATCGCCTTCGATGCGACCGTCGATCTGGGCACCGGCGGCCGCGCGGATCTCGACGGCCGCGTGACCCTCGAGGGCGCCCTCGAGTCGGTGATCGTCCTCGATGCCCTCGACCTCGTTCCCTTCGCGGCGCTCGCCGGAGACGAGATGGGGATCGCGGGTCGGGCGAGTGGCCGCGTCGAGGTCGCGATCGACGAAATCGGAGAGATCCGCAAGCTCGAGACCGACCTGCGGATCCCCGACGCACGTTATGCGGACGCTGCGCTCGATCTGGGCGGCGCCCTCGATCTCGTCCTGGGGTTCTCCGGGCTCGACCCCGCCGACCCCTTCCGTTTCGACGTCGCGCTCGCCCTCGCGCAGGGCGGCGGTCGGATCGATGCCGAAGGGACGGCGACGCTCGAGGGCGGAGTCGACGGCAAGCTCGTCCTCGCAGGCGTCGACGTGGCTCCGCTCGCCCCGTGGATTCCGGAAGGCACGACGGTCGCGGGCCGCCTCTCCGGCGACGCGGACCTCGCGCGGACCGCGGCCGGTCGGATCGAACGCGTCGCGGCGAAGCTCGCGCTCGACGACGCGCGAGTCGTCCGTGCTCCCGTCGACGTGGCGGGCCGCTTCGTCCTGACCGCCGGCATCGAAGGGGAGGGCCCGATCGACCTCGACGCGGCCCTCGCTCTCGAGGACGGGAGCGCGCTTCGGATCGAAGGCACGTCGACGACCGCCGGTGTCGTCGACGTCCGCGCGGATCTCGAGTCCTTCGATCTCGCGATCGTGCGGCCCTTCCTGCCGGACCCCGAGCTCGCGCTGCAAGGACTCGCCACCGGCAAGGGGCGTCTCGTCGGCGACGCGACGGCGCCGGAGTTCGTGTCCTTCGATCTCGGCATCGACCGCGGCGTGATCGAGACCGGCGAGGCCTCCCTCACGGGCCCCTTCCTCGCCTCGCTCGAGATCAAGGAGCCGCTCTCGCGACCGCGGGGCCGCGCGCGGCTCGACCTGACCGCGACCCGCCTCCGTTATGGCGAGACCTTCGCGAAGCCCGAGAAGGTGCGGGCCGAGGCGAACGCCCGCTTCGTGCCGGAGCAGACCGGGGAGATCGTCTTCGAGGCGAAGGTCGCGCTCCGGGACATCGACGAGGTGCTGATCCAGGGAACGATCGCCGACTCGACGACGGTCGCGGTGACCACGACCGACTTCGATCTCGAAGGGTGGGAGTCGATCCTTCCCGTCCTGGCGCCCTGGTCGGCGAGGGGCAAGGTCGCCTTCGAAGGACTCGCCGTCGAGCTGATCGACGGCGAGCCGCGGCGCTTCGGCGGGCGGCTCGCGATGCGCGGGATCGCCCTCACGGTCCCCGATGCCGGCCGGGTGCAGCTGCGCGGCACGATCGTCGGTGAGGAGACGCGGATCCGGACGAAGGGACTGAAGGCGAAGCTCGGACCGGCGATCGTCGGGATCAAGGGCGTGATCGAGGATCCGCTTCGCGAGGGTCGCTTCGACCTCGCGATCGCGACCGAAGGCGAGGTCGAGGCGAACGACGTGCTCTCGAACCTGACCTCGGCGCGGGACACCGTCTACGGCCCGCTGCGCTTCGACGGCCGGGTGACGGGCCGACTCGACGACCCGACCGGGGTCACCTCGACCCTCGCCGGCAACGTCCGGTTCAGCGTGGGCGAACGCGGGGGCGGTCGTCTCCGCGGCGTGTCGCTCCTGCGCACGATCCTCGACCAGATTCCCGTGATCGGGGGCGCCGCGCGTCTGACGCGACCGTTCCGCGGCGGCCGATCCGTCGACGACTACTTCACGGAGCGCTTCGAGATCATCGAAGGCGTCTTCGCGATCGGGGACGGACGGGTCGAGGCGGAGACGCTGCGACTCGCGTATCCGGGCTACGAGGCGCGGCTCAGCGGCCCGATGCGCCTCGCCGACCTCTCGATCGACATGACCGGCGAGGTGCTGCTGAAGAGCGATCTCGTTTCGACGCTCGGCGGGCTCGCCGGGGCCGACGTCCCGGATCGCGAGCCGATCCGCATCAAGCTCGCGAAGGTGACCAACACGCTCTCGGAGCCCGAGGTCAAGATGACCGCGGAGACGCTGGCCGCGATCCCGAAGCTCCTCTTCCAGGGGATCGGCCTCGACACGATCACGAAGGGGATCGGGCGGGAGATGGGCCGGGCCCTCGATCGGGTGCTCGGCGGAGACTGATCGCGCGTGCAGCCGCGGTGCAACGCGGCCGCAACCCGCTCCGTCTACCGGTCACCCGCGCGCGCGTCGCGGACGGAGCCCCGTGACCGGAATCACGAACGGCTTCGCGTTCCTTTCCCGGCCCAACGCGCGCTCATCCTCGCGGAGAGGCCGCCGATAGGGAGGAGAGGAGTCTCCCTGCATGCCCGCCACCGTCCTGTGTATCCACGAAGACCGCGCCGTCGCTCGCATCCACGCCGAGATGCTCGAAGCCGAGGGCTACGAGGTGCTCTGCGCCTTCGACGGTCGACAGAGCCTCGAGATCGCGCGCACGCGCCCACCGGACTTCACGGTGATCGACGCCTACCTGCCGCGACAGGACGGATTCGAGATCCTCGCGGAGATGCGGACCCTCGAGGCCTGCCGCGCGATGCCGGTGTTGATGCTCTCGGACGGTGACGTGACGGACGACGTCGCGAAGCGCGCGCGGGCGCTCGGGGCCATCGGCGTCGAGCCGACCCCCCTGGCGAGCGATCGTCTGGTCGCGAGGATCGCCGAGCACGTGAAGGCTTCGCCGCCGCGTTCCGACGTGCCGGGCGTCCCCGAGTCCGGCGGGCTTCGCGAGCTGCCCGTCCCCGAGCTGATCCATGCGCTCCGCAAGGACCGCCACGACGGCGTCCTCGTCCTCGAGCACGGCAAGAAGAAGAAGGCGGTCGAGTTCAAGGACGGCTGGCCGGTGTCGGTCAAGTCGAACCTGCTCTCGGAGTGCTTCGGGAGCTACCTCGTCCGCGAGGGCATCGTCGACGAGGTCCTGCACCAGGAGTCGGTGAAACGCATGCGCGCCGGTCAGGGCATGCAGGGCGAGATCCTGGTCGCGATGGACGTGCTCGACGAAGACGCGCTCGTCGAGGCGCTCCGCGCGCACGGCCTGGAGAAGTTCTTCGAGCTCTTCGGCTGGCGGGACGGCCGCTACCAGATTCGTCCGCGCGCCCACGTCCAGCGCGGATCGAGCATCGGCATCGAAGGCCATCCGGCGCGACTCGTCGTCGAGGGCATCCGACGCGCCTTTCCGCTCAAGCAGATCGATCGCTGGCTCTCGGCGCACGCCGACGCCTTCCTCGTGCCGAACGCGGGAGGTGAGGCCGGCGTCGAGGATGCGCACCCGACACCGCAGGAGCGTGAGTGGATCGCGGGGCTCGACGCCTCGGTGACCCTCGGGCAGCTCCTCGATTCGCCGGAGTGGGTTCGGCGATTCGCGTTCGGATTGATCACGATCGAGGCGATGGCGATCGACGAAGAGCAGGGGGATGCGGGCGACGCGCGCGCCTTCGCCGAGTGCGCGGCGCGGGGCGCCACGCCGGCGCTCTCGCAGGCGGAGGAGGAGGCGCGCACCGAGCTCGCGCGCCTCGCCAACCGCATGCGCGGCAAGGACCACTACGGCGTCCTCGACGTGCCGCCGTCCGCCGACGACGAGGAGATCCGGATCGCCTTCGCGAGCCTCTCCCGCAAGAGCCATCCCGACCGCTACCACGGCGCGAGCAGCAGCGTCCGGCAGCTCGCGGCGCAGGTTCACGAACGGATCGCCGAGGCCCACGAGGCCCTCGCGACCGAAGAGGGCCGCGCTCGCTACGCGCAGGAGCTCGCGAAGGGGGCGCGGGCGGAGACCGTCGAGGACGAGGGACGCCGGGCCCTCACGGCGGAGACCGAGTTCCAGAAGGGCGAGGCGCTGCTCGCGGACCGAGACTACGAGGGCGCGCTGCTCTGCTTCGGGCGGGCGATGCAGAACTTTCCGAGCGAGGGCGAGTACCGCTCCCACTACGGCTGGGCCCTCTATCTCTGCCACCCGGACAACGACGTGATGCTCGGCGAGGCCCTCGAACACTGCCGTGAGGGCGTCAAGCTGGCGAAGGATCGGGAGAAGCCCTACCTCTTGCTCGGCCGGCTCTACAAGGCCATGGGCAAGACGGTCGCGGCGAAGAAGATGTTCTCGCGCGCCGTGCAGATCAAACCGCAGTGTGTCGAAGCGATGCGCGAGCTGCGGATCATGAACATGCGTCGCGGCAAGGACCAGGCTCCGGGCCTGGGCCGACTCAAGAAGCTCTTCAAGCGCTAGTGCGCCGGAGCGGTCCGGGTCGCGCCCCGCCCCCGGCCGCTCCTCGTCGCGGCTCCGCTGGAACCGGGTCGTCCGGTTCGGCGGCGAAGACGACGGCGTCGGCGACGGCCGATGAAGAGGAACGCTCCGATGGGCGAGAACGCGGCGAAGGGTGTGACCGGCAAGGAGATCTGGCTCGACGGTGAGTGGGTCGCCTGGGACGAGGCCAACGTCCACGTCCTGACCCACACCCTCCACTACGGGCTCGGGGTCTTCGAGGGCATTCGGTGTTATGCGGGATCCGACGGGCGCTCCGCCGTGTTCCGCCTCCCGGAGCACATCAGGCGCCTCTACGACTCCGCGAAGATCAACCTGATGGAGATTCCGTTTCCCCAGGCCGAGCTCGAGGCCGTGACCCTCGAATCGCTCCGCCGGAACGACCTGGCCGAGGGCTACATCCGGCCCCTCGCGTTCATCGGGGACGGCGCGATGGGCCTCCATCCGGGAGCGAACCCGGTGCGCGTCGCCGTGATCGCCTGGGCCTGGGGCGCCTATCTCGGCGACGAGGGCATGGCGAACGGAATCCGCGCCAAGATCTCGACCTTCTCGCGGCACCACGTGAACGCGAAGATGACCAACGGGAAGACCTGCGGCGACTACGTGAACTCGATCCTCGCCAAGCGGGAGGCGCTCCTCGACGGCTTCGACGAGGCGATCATGCTCGACACGCAGGGTCTCGTCTCCGAGTGCACCGGCGAGAACATCTTCGTCGTGCGCAACGGCCGGATCCGCACGCCTCCGCTCTACAGCGTGCTCGACGGGATCACCCGGGACTCGATGCTGCAGGTCGCGAAGGCCTGCGGCTACGAGATCGAGGAGTCCCCGATCACCCGGGACGATCTCTACGTCGCGGACGAGATCTTCCTGACCGGGACCGCGGCGGAGGTCACGCCGATCCGCGAGGTCGACTACCGCACGATCGGCGAGGGCAAGCGCGGCCCGATCACCGAAGAGCTCCAGACGGCATTCTTCGACATCGTGACGGGCAAGGACGCCCGCTACGACCACTGGCGGGCCTTCCTGTAGGCCGGGAGGGCGCGCGGTTCGCTAGAGACGGTTGACGCCGTCGAGGGCCGCGATCCGGTAGCACTCCGAGAGCGTCGGGTAGTTGAAGACGGCGCTCAGGAGATGGTCCACCGTGGCGCCGGTGTGCACGAGCATCATGCCGACGTGGATCAGCTCGCTCGCGGCGACGCCGATCATGTGGACGCCGAGGACCTGCCGGGTGTCGCGCCGGAAGATCAGCTTGAGCATGCCTTCGTCGCGCACGATCTGGCCGCGCGGCGTCTCCTGCGTGCGCGCGACGCCGACCTCGTAGGGAAGGCCCTGCTCGCGGCACTGCTCCTCGGTGAGGCCGACGGAAGAGATCTCCGGAATCGTGAAGATCGCCATCGGAAGGGCCGCTTCCGGCGGGATCGGCTGGCCGGTCGCGTGGAGCACCGAGAGGCGACCCTGATGCATGCTCGTGGAGGCGAGCGCCGGGAAGCCGATCACGTCGCCGATGGCGTAGACGTTCTGGCAGGACGTCTCGTAGGTATCGCTGACCTTGATCAGTCCCGTCTCGCCGACCTGGACGCCGATCTTGCCGAGATCGAGGGATTCGACGTTCGACTCGCGTCCCGCGGCGACGAGCACGCGCTCGGCGCGAACGGTGCGTCCGCTCTCGAGGTAGACGACGCCCTCGTGCTCCTGCTTCTGGGTCTCGACCCGGACGCCGCTGATCGTCTCCGCGTGCATGAGCCGGATCCCTCGATTGCGCATCGAGTGGCAGAGCGCATCGAGGATGTCGTCGTCGAGGAAACGAAGGATCCGCTCGCGGCGGTCGACGATCGTGACCTTCGTGCCGAGGGCGGCGAAGATCGTCGCGTACTCGCAGCCGATCACGCCGCTGCCGAGCACGGCGAGGCTCTTCGGAATCGTGTCGAGCTCGAGGAGCGAGTCGCTGTCCACGATCACGCGGTCGTCGATCGGGATCGACTCGGGGCGGCGAGGGCGGCTGCCGGTCGCGATGATCACCGTGTTCGCCTCGATGATCTCTTCGCCGTGCCGGTCCGCCACGCGGACCCGATCAGGCGCGACGAAGGAGGCCGAGCCGGTGAAGACGCGGATCTTGTTGCGCTCGAAGAAGGAGCGGAGGGTCTGCTGGTGGCTCGCGATCAGGTGATCGCGCGGGCCGCGGAGATCCTGGATGGCGAGCGGACGGAGCTGGGTCGCGTGGACGCCGAGGGTCGCGGCGCGCCGGCTGTTCACGAGCTCGAGCACCGTGTGGCGGAGCGCCTTGGAGGGCAGCGTCCCCGTCCGCACGCACGCGCCACCGAGCATGAGTCCCTTCTCGATGACGGCGACGGAGAGTCCGAGCTTCGAGCCCTGGAGGGCCGCCGACCAACCTGCGGGTCCCGCTCCGATCACGAGGAGGTCGTAACGCATTCGAGTGTCTCCCGGGCGCGACGGGGGGACAGCGTGTCCGACCCGACGTTTCCGCTTCCATCGGAATGGCCCGGGTGGGGCTTGACGAACTCGGGAGAAGAGAGGAGCCGACCCCAGGGACGTCTCCGGACTTTCCCCTAGACGGCGCTCCGAGACGGCCCGGCGTTGGCCGGACTGGACCGAGCTAGCCGAGGACGAATCCGCAGACCGCCCGTTCGAAGCCCTCCGGGTTGTCCGTCGCGACCGAATGCGCGGCCTGGGGCACGACCTCGAGCTTCCCGTTCGGGAGCACCTCGTCGACCATCTTGTCCGCGGTGTCCGGGGCCAGGATGTCCGACGCGGCGCCGCGAACGACGAGGGTCGGGCAGGGGAGCTTCGCGAGCGCGTCCCACTGCTGCTCTACGAAGGCCTCCTCGGCCTTCTTCGCTTCGTCGTCCTCCGGACGATCGCCGCGGAGCTTCGGGTCCATCTTCAGCTCGAAGAGGCCGTCGTCCCGCTGCTTCAGCGCGTACCTGGCCATCCGCTGGAGCGCGGCGGGTTGGCCCGCCGGGTAGTTGAGCGACAGCATGCGCGCGTACTCGTCGACGCTCGTGAAGACGGGGGCGCGCTGCTCGGACATCTCCTTGCCGATCCGCGACGTGCCGCGGGCGTCGAGCTCGGGGCCGATGTCGACGAGGACGAGGCCGGCGAGGCGCTCCGGATGACGGCCCGCGAAGACCGTCGAGACGCGGCCGCCCATCGAGAAGCCGATCAGGACGAAGCGGTCGATCCCGAAGTGGTCGAGGATCCGCTCGAGATCGTCGGCCATGTCCTCCGGGTGGTAGCGGCCTTCGGGGTCCCAGTCGGAGTCGCCGTGACCGCGTTGGTCGACGGCGAGCACGCGGTAGTGCTCGGCGACCGCCGGAACGAAGTCGTCCCAGAGATGGGCTTCGTTCCCGTGACCATGGAGGAGGACCATCGGTACGCCTTCCGTGCTCCATTCGAGCACGTGGAGGGCGTTGCCATGGCTTCCGGTGACGCGATGGGAGGTCGGTTCCATCCGATCAGGCTACCACGACCCTCGCGCCAAGGCGGCACGAAACGGGGCCCCGGGTCGCACGACCCGGAGCCCCGTCGGAAGTCCGAGGCGCTCCGGCGAGCGCCCGTGGACCGGCGAGGTGCGGACCCGCGCCTAGAACCGGGCGCGCACGCCGAACCGGACGTTGCGACCCGGCAGGATCACCTCGTCCTTGTTGAAGGCGACGTGGTTTCGGCCGCGCACGTCCGTCAGGTTGCGCGCGACGATCGAGAACTCGAGCGGGATCTCGTCGACGATGTCGAAGGTGTGGGAGAGCGACGCGTTCAGGTAGGTGAAGTTCTTCGTGTTGGTCTCGAAGTCACCGGTCTCGTCCTGGGCCTCGTTGCGCAGGAACCCGACGCGCGCCTTCGTCCGCTCGCCGCGGAAGGAGACGCCGCCGCCCCATCGGATCGGCGTGATCCGCGGCGCGTTGTTGCTGCCGCCGGCGAGGCCGTTGCCGTCGAAGCGGGCGCGCACGTAGTCGAACTGCCCGTCGAGGGCGATCGTTCCGCAGTCCTCGATGCTGTAGAGGTCGAGGTCGCCGGCGACCTCGAAGCCGTAGAAGAGCGCGTCGCGGTTGGTGTAGAAGAGCTCCGCGAGGTCACCGCCCGGCAGGCCGTCCTCGTCGACGAGGTTGCCGGTCCGCGCGGCGAAGATGTAGTCCTCGTAGTGGGTCACGAAGCTCGCCCACTCGATGCGGCCGCGTTCGTGGGTCGCCTCTATGCGGAAGTCGCCGGTGTACGAGGTCTCGACGTCGAGGTCCTCGTCGCCGACCTCGAAGGTGGCCGTCGCTTCGTGGGCACCGCGCGCGAGGAGCTCGGCGATCGCCGGGGCGCGCTGACTCACGGAGCCGTTCACGCCGATCGTCAGCCAGTCGGTCGGGGTCTTGACGAGCCCGATCGCGCCGGAGAACGCGTCGAAGTGGAGGTCGCGGTTGATGTCGCCGATGTCGACGCCCTGGACGCGGGTGTTCTCGTAGCGGTAGCCGAGCTCGAGACCGAGATCTTCGGTCAGCTGCCGCTCCTCGAAGAAGTAGAGGGCGACCGAGCGTCGCTCCGCCGGCGAGAGGAATTCCGCCGCCTCGCCCTCGCCGCGGAAATCCCGGTGCTGGGCGTGGAAGCCGACGGCGCCGGTGAAGCCGGCGAACTCTTCGTGGAGCACTTCGAGGCGACCGTCGAACTCCTCGTTGCGGTAGGTCTGCCCGATCGAGCCGTCGGCGATCTCGTCGTGCTCGTAGTCGGTGTAGACGCCGCGAACCCGGACTTCCTTCACGCCCGGGGTCGGCGCGAAGAGATCGCCCTCGAAGCGGAAGCGGTCGGAGTGCATGTCGATGTCGACCGCCTCGTCCTCCTCGGGGATCCCGTACTCGTTCTCGATCCGCGTGTAGGAGGCGCCGAAGCGGCCCTTCTCG
>JAUIMK010000429.1 GCA_030432735.1 bacterium | reverse complement strand
GAGATATTCCGGGAAGCTCTCCCAGTCCCAGGTGATGCCCTCGGCGAGCGCGGTGCCGGGGATGTCTTCGACGCCTTCCATCAGCTGGATCAGCCAGTCTTCCTGACCCGGCTTGACCGGCGCGAAGCCGACGCCGCAGTTGCCCATCACGACGGTCGTGACGCCGTGTCCGCCGGAGGGATCGAGCAGATCGTCCCAGGTGACCTGCCCGTCGTAGTGGGTGTGCACGTCGACGAAGCCCGGCGTCACGATCCGGCCGGTCGCATCGATCGTCCGCTCGGCTTCACCGGGCACGCTCGCGCCGATCGCGGCGATCTTCCCGTCCTTGATGGCCACTTCGCCGGCGTAGGCCGGGGCACCGGTTCCGTCGACGATGGTTCCGCCGGTAATCTTCAGGTCGAACATGGGCAGGTCTCCTCGTCCAGCCTCGAGGCAGATGGGCTGGTTGAATCCCGGTCATTGTAGCCGCCTCAGCGCCCGCGCGAGGTGGCAGAGCGCGGGCAACTCGCGGCGCTCCGCCGCCCTCGAGGGCCCCGGGAAGCCGATCAGCGCCGCCGCGGCTCGCGCCAGTCGAGGATCGCCGTCGGCGACCAGCGCTCGTTCATCGGCAGCACGCTCTCCCAGTCCTCCCAGAGCCCGCGTCGGCGCACGAACTCCTGGGCCATGAAGTGCTGTCCGTTGTATTCCGAGGCCTCGTCCTCGGTCGCGAGCCAGAGCGCCGCCCGAGCGGGCACCTCGACGGGGCAGAAGAGCGCCTTCGGGTAGCCCAGGCGATGACCCTGGGTGTGGAAGCGCTCGGTCATGACCGGACCCGGGTCGAGGTCGAAGGCGAGGATGCCGTCCCGATCGTGTTCGGCAGCGAGCCCGTCGGCGATCTTCCCGCACGCTGCCTTCGAGCAGTTGTAGGACACGCCCGCCCCGCCCCGCCCCGGCGGACCGCCCTGCTTCTGATAGTTGTGACGCGTCGAGAGATTGATCACCCGCCCGCCCCCCCGCTCGAGCATCCCGGGCAGGAAATGCTTGACGAGGGCGATGGGCGCCAGGAAGTTCGCCTGGACCTTGGCGGCGAACTCCTCCATGGGCGTGTCCTTGATCCACGCGTTCGTGTACCGCCCCATCTCGTACATCGCGTTGTTCACGAGCACGTCGACGCCGCCCCAGGCGTCGAGCGCGGCGCGCGCGCCTGCGTCGACCGAGTCCATGTCGAGCAGATCGAGCTGGATCGGGAGCGCTTCCCGACCGAGCGCTTCGATCTCGACGCGGGTCGCCTCGAGGCTGCCTTCGAGCGGCGTCGGATTCCCGTGCTCGTCCTCTTCGCGGCCCTCGCCCTCGCGCAGGGTCCGCCCGGTGAACGCGACGTCGAAGCCCGCCCGCGCGAACTCGCGACAGATGCTCTTCCCGATCCCCCGCGTTCCGCCCGTCACGAAGGCGCGTCGTCCCGCTTCCGCCATCCCCGCTCCCTTCCGGATTGTCCCACCGCTCCGATCTGCCACCATCGAAGGTTCCGACACCCTACTTTGTTGCTCGACCCGGGCAAGGAGGCGCTGCGATGAAGCTCGTCGTGACCGGCCACGATTCCGAAGGCAGGTCCGTCTTCCATCACGCCGGCGAGCCGCCGCGCAGCCCCTCGCCGGGCAGCTACGACCTGTGGTCCACGAAGGGGCCGACGACGGTCCCGGACCCGACCCCGGCCGACGCGCCCGCGCCGATCGGCTACTTCGCCGAGGAGGGGGAGACGAGCTTCAAGATCGTGACCGTGCCGCCCGCCCGCGATCGACCGGAAGCCCGGAGCGGGTACGACCTGCCGCCGGAGATCGCCCGTCACTTCGACCCCGATGATCCCGAGATGCACACGACCGATACGATCGACTACGTGGTGATCCTCAGTGGATCGGCCGAGCTCGAGCTCGACGAGGGCCGCAAGGAGCGCGTCGGGCCGGGCGACTGCGTGGTCCAGCGCGGCACGAAGCACGCGTGGCGCGTCGTCGGAGACGCTCCGCTCGTGCTGGCCGCGACGATGATCGGCGCCCGGCGCGAAGACCTCGAATAGCCGATCGAGCGCTGAATTCCCGGAGCGATCCGGCTACGTTCGCGCGCGACTCGTTCGAGGAGGGTGTGATGGCGACGTTCGGAATCGTGGTCGGCGGAGGACCGGCGCCGGGGATCAACGGTGTGATCAGCGCCGCGACGCTGGCCGCTCGCGCAGCGGGTGCGCGCGTCGTCGGGTGCATCCAGGGCTTCGAGTGGCTGATGAAGGGCGACATCGAGCACGTGATCGACCTCGACGAGGAGGCCGTCAACCGGATCCACGAGCTCGGCGGCTCGATCCTCCGAACGTCCCGGGCGAACCCGACGAAGGATCCCGCGAACCTCGACCGCGTGATCGACTCCCTCGACCGGCTCGGCGTCGACCACCTGATCTCGATCGGCGGCGACGACACCTGCTTCTCGGCGCGAACCGTCGCCGAAGCGGCTGGCGACCGTCTCAAGGTCGTGCACGTGCCGAAGACGATCGACAACGACCTCCCGCTTCCGCCGGGCGTCCCGACCTTCGGCTTCGAGAGCGCGCGCGCCACCGCCAGCGGCGTGCTCTCGACCCTCCGCGAAGACGCCCGCACGTCGGGGCGCTGGTTCATCATCACGATGATGGGCCGCAACGCCGGCCACCTCGCCCTCGGCGCCGCCCACGCGGCGAACTCGACCCTCGCGGTCGTCGCCGAGGAGTACGGTGAGCGCAAGATCCGCCTCGAGGAGCTCGCCCGCCGCGTCGAGGGCACGATCCTGAAGAGCACCGCCGAGGGGCGCCCCCACGGCGTCATCGTGCTCGCCGAAGGTCTCGGCGAGTCGATCGACCCGGACGACCTCGCCCATCTCCCGGATCTGCCGCGCGACGAACACGGCCACCTGCGCCTCGCCGAGTTCCCGCTCGGCCGCCTCGTCCGCGAGCGCGTCCAGACCGCCCTCGGCGAGCACGGCATCAAGGCTACGATCGTCCTCAAGGACGTCGGCTACGAGTGCCGGTGCGTCGCGCCCTGCGCCTACGACCAGGAATACACCCGGGAGCTCGGCGCCGGCGCGGTCGCGACGCTCCTCGACGGAACGGGCCACGTCATGATCACGCGCCAGAACGGCCGGATCGTGCCGATCCCCTTCGACGAGCTGATCGACCCGAAGACGGGCAAGACCCCGGTCCGCATGCTCGACACGACGACCGAAGGCTTCGCGACGGCCATGAAGCTGCAGACCCGCCTCGAGCCCGGCG
>JAUIMK010000428.1 GCA_030432735.1 bacterium | reverse complement strand
CGACTCGATCACCGTCGCCCCCGCCCAGACCCTCACCGATCGCGAGTACCAGGAGATGCGCGACGCCGCCGTCGCGATCATGCGCGAGATCGGCGTCGACACCGGTGGATCGAACGTCCAGTTCGGCGTGAACCCGGAAGACGGAACGCTCATCGTGATCGAGATGAACCCGCGCGTCTCGCGCTCCTCGGCCCTCGCGTCGAAGGCGACGGGCTTCCCGATCGCGAAGATCGCCGCGAAGCTCGCCGTCGGCTTCTCCCTCGACGAGATCCGCAACGACATCACGAAGGAGACCCCGGCGTCCTTCGAGCCCTCGATCGACTACGTCGTCACGAAGATCCCGCGCTTCACCTTCGAGAAGTTTCCGAACACCGACTCCGCGCTCACGACGCAGATGAAGTCGGTCGGCGAGGCGATGGCGATCGGTCGGACCTTCAAGGAGAGCTTCCAGAAGGCGATCCGTTCCCTCGAGATCGGGCACATGGGCTTCGATCCGCCGGAGCTCGAAGGCGAGGACGAGGAGGCGTCGCTCTGGGCCCAGATCGACACGCCCTGCGCGACGCGGCCCTGGGCGATCGTCGAAGCGTTCCGTCGCGGTGCGAGCGTCGAGGAGGTCTTCGAACGAACGAAGATCGACCGCTGGTTCCTGCGC
Source organism: bacterium (assembly GCA_030432735.1). GTDB lineage: Bacteria > Myxococcota_A > UBA9160 > UBA9160 > UBA4427 > UBA4427. The sequence goes on along the minus strand of JAUIMK010000428.1, from coordinate 2,633 downwards.
AACCTCGAGGAGATCGCCGTCGCCGAGAAACGGCTCGCCGACGCGCCCGAGCGCGAACGAGACGCGATGCTGCGCCCGGCCAAGCAGATGGGCTTCTCGGACTCGCGGATCGCTGCGCTCTGGGGCAAGAGCGAGGCCGAGGTCCGCGACGATCGCCATCGACTCGACGTCCGCCCGGTCTACAAGCGCGTCGACACGTGCGCGGCGGAGTTCGTGGCGCACACGCCCTACCTCTATTCGACCTACGAGGACGAGTGCGAGGCGGACACGACCGACCGCAAGAAGATCATGATCCTCGGCGGCGGCCCCAACCGGATCGGGCAGGGCATCGAGTTCGACTACTGCTGCGTCCACGCCGTCTTCGCCCTGCGCGAGGCCGGCTTCGAGACGATCATGGTCAACTGCAACCCCGAGACGGTCTCGACGGACTACGACACGAGCGACCGCCTCTACTTCGAGCCGCTCACCCTCGAGGACGTGCTCGAGATCGTCGAGCTCGAGAAGCCGGACGGCGTGATCGTGCAGTTCGGCGGCCAGACGCCGCTCAAGCTCGCCGTCGCCCTCGAGAAGGCGGGCGCGCCGATCATCGGCACGAGCCCGGACGCGATCGATCGCGCCGAGGACCGCGAGCGCTTCGACGCGCTGCTCGAGCAGCTCGGTCTCGTTCGGCCCGAGGGCGACGTCGCCCGGAGCGCCGACCAGGCCGAGGTCATCGCCGCGCGGATCGGCTACCCCGTCCTCGTCCGGCCGTCCTACGTCCTCGGTGGACGTGCCATGCAGATCGTGCAGAACGTGGACGAGCTGCGCCGCTACATGCAGTTCGCGGTCAAGGCGTCGGACGAGCATCCCGTCCTGATCGACCGCTTCCTGTCGGACGCGACCGAGGTCGACGTCGACGCGATCTGCGACGGCGAGCGCGTGGTCGTCGGCGGGATCATGGAGCACATCGAGGAGGCCGGCGTCCACTCCGGCGACTCCGCCTGCTCGCTGCCGCCGTACTCCCTCGAGCCCGAGCGGATCGACGAGATCATCGACGCGACCCGCCAGCTCGCCCTCGAGATCGGTGTACGCGGCCTCATGAACGTGCAGTACGCGGTCAAGGACGAGCAGATCTACGTGATCGAGGTGAACCCGCGGGCGTCGCGGACGGTGCCCTTCGTCTCGAAGGCGATCGGCAAGCCCCTCGCGAAGCTCGCTGCGCGGATCATGGGGGGCGAGACGCTCGAGCAGCTCGGTTTCACCGAGGAGATCGTGCCGCGTCACTACTCGGTCAAGGAAGCCGTGTTCCCCTTCGTCAAGTTCCCGGGCGTCGACACGATTCTCGGGCCGGAGATGAAGAGCACCGGCGAGGTCATGGGGATCGATTCGAGCTTCGGGCGCGCCTACGCGAAGAGCCAGATCGAAGCGGGGAACAGCCTGCCCATCGAAGGCGGGACGGTCCTGGTGTCGGTGCGCGAAGAGGAACACGACCGTGTCTTCGAGCCGATCCAGACCCTCGTCGACGAAGGCTTCGCGGTCGTCGCGACCCGGGGCACGGCGGAGGCGCTCGCGCGGCGGGGCATCGAGGCCGAGGTCGTGAACAAGGTCTACGAAGGCTCGCCCCACACGCAGGATCGGATCGAGAGCGGGGACGTGGTGCTCGTCATCAACACGACGAACACCGATCCGAAGTCGATCGAGGATTCGAAGTCGCTGCGCCGCGCGGCGCTCCTTGCGGGCGTCCCGTACTGCACGACGCTGGCGGCCGCGCGCGCCTCGGCGGACGCGATCGCGGCGATGCGGGCGCAGTCGATCGGCGTGCGATCGTTGCAGCAGATCCACGAAGGCGTCTAGGCGGCGGGGGTTCGCTTTTCTTTCGCCCTGACTTACCCTCCGCGCGTTCTCCAGCGGAGCTCGCGAATCGATGGCCGAGACGCTTCACGATCAGATCGACGCGCTGCACCGTGCGGTCGAGGCGCTCGGGCGTGCGGAGGCGTCGGGGGATCCCGCGAAGGCGGCGCCGCCGGCGGCCGAGCAGGAGGCGGCCAAGCGCCTCGGGCAGCTGCTCGGCCGACCGCTGCCGAAGGAGCTCCGGGCGCGGCTCCAGAAGATCGAGAAGCGCCTCGCCGCGCGGAAGCCGGGGGCGCCGCGCCGGGACGTTGGGCGTGAGGTCCTCGAGCTGGTCGATCCGCTCGGCCGCGCCGGCTGGCCGGACGAGCTGCTCGCGAAGTCGCTCGCCGCGCTCCCCGGCGTCGGCCCGAAGAAGGCGGAGGGCTTCGCGCGGCGCGGCTTCGAGCGGGTGAGCGATCTGCTCTTCTGGCTGCCCGCGCGATACGAGGACCGGCGCCGCGTCCTCACGGTCGGCGAGCTCAAGGTCGGGGCGAACGCGACCTTCGTGGGCGAGGTGAAGGTCGTCGACTGGGTGCCGACCCGGCGCGGGGGACGCTTCGGCAAGATCTTCCAGGCGGTGGTCGGTGACGACGACTCGATCGTGACCCTCAAGTGGTTCCGCGGCGGCGACGCGATCGCGAAGAGTCTCCAGAAGGGCCGACGGGTGCTCGTGAGCGGCGAGGTCAAGCGCTACCGCTTCTCGAAGGAGCTGATCCATCCGGACGTCGAGGTGTTGCGCACGCCGAAGGGCGAGCAGGACGGCG
>JAUIMK010000427.1 GCA_030432735.1 bacterium | reverse complement strand
GATCCACGGGACGTAGACACCGGCCGCGAAGACGGCACAGAGCGCGATCGTCACCCAGACCGTGAAGAAGGCGTAGGCGTGGCGGTCTTCCGCGTGCTCGTAGACCCGGATCAGGGTCGCGCCGTAATGCGGCGTCGAGAGCAGCAGCATCAGCACGGGGAAGAGGATGGCGGGCTGCGCCGCGCGAAGACTCGGGCCCACCGCCAGGAAGACGGCGAAGAACACGGCGTAGAGGAGGCCGCAGCCGAGGAGGAGATCCGGCCCCGGGCCGTAGAGCCAGCGTTGCGGAGCATTCCGGGCGCGCGCCATGGACCGAGCTTCGGTGATCCGGCGAGCGAGGGCAACGCGGTCCGGAGAGCTAAGCCGGCGCCGCCGCAGCGATTCGGCAGTCCGGCCGCAGCGCGTCCGCAGTCGCCCTGAATCGGGCCCACCGCCCGCCCGCCGATCCGCTCGCGCCTGCATCCGGGCGCGCGGGGCGCTGTCCGGCAGAGACCCGCGATCCCAGGCAGAGTGCGTTCGCCCCGTCCGTGTCGACCCCGTTCGAATCGGATGCGCTCTCCCGGCTGCGCTATCGGACGCCCGCCCGCTGCGCTAGTTCTCCCGAGCGGACCCGCGCGAACGCCACGGTCGCGCGGCCATTCACTTCGCTGGGGGTCCGATGCAGGCAGCCCTGATCACCGGCGCACGCCGGATCGAGCGGATCGACTTCCCGGAACCGGTCCCGGTCGAGGGCGCGGCGGTCCTGCGCATCGATCTCTGCGGGATCTGCGGGACCGACGTGAGCGCGTGGAAGGCCGGAACGCCGTACGCGCCCTTCCTCTGCGGCCACGAGTGGACGGGCACCGTCGTCGCGACGCGGGCGGACTCGATCCGCGAGGGGGATCGGGCCGTGATGGCGGTGCCCGTCGCGTGCGGGCGGTGCGCCGAGTGTCGAGCCGGGCACGGCCATCGCTGCGCAGCGATCATGTCGCTGGCCTACGGGCTCCATCCCCTGACGCCGCCCCACGGCGGCTACGCGCCGCGGATCGCGGTCCCGGCGGAGGCGCTCGCGCCGGTGCCCGACGCGCTCTCCACCGAGGCGGCGGCGATGGTCGAGCCCGCCACCGTCGCGCTCCACGCCGTTCGCCGGCGTTCGCCGCGGCTCGGCGACCGGGTGCTCGTGCTCGGCGCGGGGCCGATCGGTCTCTTCGCGATCCAGCTGGCGCACGCGGCGGGGGCAGGGGAGGTCTTCGTGCTGGAGCCGTCCGCTCCGCGGCGGGCGCTCGCTACGGCCGTCGGCGCGACCGCCGCCTTCGACCCCGGTCCCGAGGCTTTCGAAGCGCTCCGAGACCGGACGCCCGGAAGGCTCGGGGTCGACGTCGTCTACGAGTGCTCGGGGAGTCAGGCGGCGCTGGATGCGGGCTTCGATCTGCTGCGGCCCGGTGGGGCGTTGATGCTGATCGGTGTGTCTTCAGAGGGGATGCGCCTCGATCCGCTGGCCTGCATCACGAAGGAGATCGTGATCGACAACTCGACCGCGCATCACCATCACGAGTTCGCGATCACGATGGATCTGATGCTCGACGGGCGTTTGCTGACGGCGCCGCTCCACACGCGAACCATCGGCCTCGACGGGCTCGAGTCCGGATTCGAAGCGCTCGCGGCGGGCGAGGCGGCGAAGGTGCTGGTCGCGCCGTCCGGCTGACGGCGGGGACGGCATCGGAGGCCACCCGCGCGCGCGACGACGACGGCCGACGTCGTTCTACTCCACGCCGAGCATCACGTAGGACAGGTAGCGCTGGTTGATCTCGCTCACGTAGCGGACCGGCTCGGTCTTGCGAAGCTCGAGCAGCGCCAGCTCGACGTTCCGGAACCACCGGTCGGGGTCGAGGCCCCGCTTGCGCGCCCGGTCGCGCGCTCGCAGGATCGTCCGGGGGCCGGCGTTGTACGCGGCGAGGGCCATGCGGAGTCGATCTCGTTCACGCAGCCCGGGCCGTGAGTCGAAGTAGCGGCCCTTGATCCAGTCGAGGTACTTGAGCGCGGCCCGTACGTTGTCGCTGGCGTGCTCGACGCCCTCCACCTCGGGGATGTCGACGTAGGGCTCGGCAGCGGTTCGGGGCTTGATCTGCATCAGGCCGACCGCGCCCCACCGGTTCTTCGACCGCGGGTCGAAGCGCGATTCCTGGTAGGCCATCGCGGCGACGAGGCGCCAATCGAGGCCGAACTCCGCCGCGTGCTCGCGGAACAGCTCGTCGAAGTCGGAGATCCGCTTCGGGGCATCGGCCTCGCCCTCGGAGAGCCGGCGGAGCGCGCTTCGCTCGGACTCGAAGTAGCGACGGATCGCCATGTTTCCGCGGAGCGTGCCCTCGCGGAACTTCGCCAGGAAGGCGTTCGTCTCTTCGAGCAGCGAGTCCGCCGAGGGCAGCGTCGCCCACGCCAGCTCGCCGTCCTCCCGTAGGTTCACGTCCTCGACGAGTCGGAGCGTGGGGTGGATCTCCGCGGCGAGCTCGGCGACGAGGGAGTCGGCCGCGCTGAACTCGAAGCGGCGCGCCGCGACGAGCGCCAGAATGCGTTCGGTCTCGAGCGCATCGTCGACGAAGACGACGTCGACGGGTGCGCGTCCGGCTTCACGCAGCTGCGCGCTCAGGTCGGCCAGGCTCTCGGCGAAGCTGCTGGTGGCGCGCACTGCCACCTGTCGGCCCGACAGATCCGCGATCGTCTGGATCTTCGGGCTGTGCTCGTGGGCGACGAGCCGCTCGTCGACCCGTCGATAGGGTCGCGAGAAGGCGACCTGGGCGGCGCGGTCGGGGGTGATGGTCATTCGTGCGGCGATCAGGTCCCCGGCACCCTCGAGGAGCAACGGGATGAGCTGGTCGTCGTCGACGGGCAGCAGCTCGAACTGGATCGGCAGCGCCCGCTCGTCCCCCCGGTGTCGCTCGTTGAGGAACCGGGTGAACGCGCGGACCATCTCGTACTGGTAGCCGCCGCGCCGACCTTCGTGCAGGAAGTAGTCGAAGGCGTTTCGCGAGGTCAGCACGCGGACGAATCGCTTCTCGACGATGGACGACAGGGCCGCCGGATAGCGCTTCCCGATGTGCCGGCCGAGCGCTTCCCCGGTGGCCTCGTCCAGGTCCTGCTCCGCGGGGGTCGGCTGGCTCGCATCGGCCTCCGCTGCCGGCCCCACGCCCCGGGTCTCGCTGCGCGCCTCCGGCTTCGACTCGTCCGAGCAGCCGAGCGCCGCGATCCCGAGAGACGCGGCGAGCGCGAAGACGAGACGAACGAAGGACCCGCGTCGAGATCGACCTCCAGCCATGCACGGGGGG
>JAUIMK010000070.1 GCA_030432735.1 bacterium | reverse complement strand
CGCGATCGATCGAAGCGCGAGCTCGATCTGCTTGCGCGCCGTGATGTCTTCGTAGACGACCGCGAAGTGTCGCTGCTCGTCCTCGTTCTGGAAGGCTTCCCAGGTGGCGGCGTACCAGGACTCGGTTCCGTCTTCGTTCAGATACACGAAGTCCCCGGCACCGCGTCCGGAGTTCTCCCTGCGTCCGGACTCGTACCAGGCGGTCTCCATGGCCTGGCGCACGTCGTCGGTCATGCGGAGGAAGAGGTCGGGCAGGGAAGCGACGCGCCCGAAGGCCGCCTTGAAGGCGCGGTTGGAGAAGACGACGTCCCCGTTGCGCGCGAGGATTGCCGCGGGGCGTGCACCCGACTCGACGATCGTCCTGTAGTGCTCGTTTCGTCGCTTCGTGACCGCGGCCTCGGCGCTCTGCTGCGTGACGTCCCGCAGGACGGCGACGACCCGCTTCGTCGGCTCGCCGTCCGCTTCGGAGGCCGGCTCGTCCTCGAAGAGCCGAACCGTCACCTCGAACTCCACGCGGAATCCGTCCCGGCGGAGCGCGCGCAGATGCACGAGCGGCTCGGCACCGGTCGCCACCACCTTCTGGAACGCGGCGAGCGCGCTCGCGCGGTCCTCGGGAACGATGACCTCGACGAAGCTTCGGCCGACGAAGAACTCGGCGGGGCGCGCGAGGATCGGTTCGATGGAGGGCGCGATGTAGAGGATGCGTCCGTCGATGGCGAGCTCGACCAGGACGTCGGCGGCATGCCGCAGCAGCGCCTGCTCGCGGCCGGCCTGCACCGCCGGCTTGTCTCGATCACTCATCGACATCGATCCTGCCCGAGCGCGTCCGGGAAAAACACGAGCACCGACTACGGAACTCTCCCGTCGATCGTATCTGCCGGCCGGCGAGAAGACCACAAAAAATCAACTTCGTGGCGCGTTCGGAGAGCGGCCCTGCCTGCGACCGAAGGGGCGCGTCCTCGCGCCGACTGCTCGCGGCGCGTCAGTAGAGGCCGAGCATGCGGCCCGACATCGCGACGACGGCGAGGACGAGGACGGGGCGGATCAGTCGTTCGCCCCCGAGCACGGCGGCCCGTGCGCCGACCTCCCCACCGAGAGCGAAGCCGACGACGAGGGCTATGGCGGGCGCCCAGTCGACCTGTCCGTGCACGATGAAGACGGGGACCGCGACGAGGGTGAGGGCACCGATGAGGACGACCTTGATCGCGTTCGCCCGGACGAGATCGAGGCCGCTCCGCGCGAGCGCGGCGATCAGGAAGAGACCGACGCCGGCCTGGATCGCGCCGCCGTAGAGGCCGATCCCGAAGAAGATCAGGCGATTCAGCCAACGAGAACGAGGACTCTCATTATCTATCGCGTCTCGTTTCGGTGAACGACGCAGCATCGGGTAGAGCAGCGCGATCATCGCCACGCCGAACACCTGACGGAAGAGCTCCGCCGACATGCGCGAGGCCACCTCGGCACCGACCAGCGAGCCGATCAGCACCGGGAGCAGAACCGGACCCGCACCGCGCAGCCCGTCGAGTCCTTCCCGGCGGAAGCGCCAGATCGCCACCGCGTTCTGGAAGAGCACGCCGATCCGGTTGGTGCCGTTCGCCGTCGTCGCCGGCAGGCCCAGCATCACCAGCAGCGGCACGGTGATGAGGGAGCCGCCGCCGGCGAGGGTGTTGATCACGCCGGCGACGAGACCACCGACCGCGAGGAGGAGCCAGGTGGTGGGGTCTTCCATCGAGGCGGAGCACTCCTCTGCAGCCGAAGCCGGGTGGGGCGAGGCGGAGACGTGGTCGCCACGGCGCGCCCAAGCATGCAAACTCTCCCGGCCCGCCGCCAGCACGCGGCCGGGCGGCGGTCGACTTCGCGAGGAAGGGAGAGCCGGTGAGCATCGAGAAGGCCTGCGGGAGCTGGGAGACGCCGATCGGTTCGGCGGATCTGGTCAGGGGCGCCCTGCGCCTCGGCGCACCGCGCATCGAAGCGGGCTTCCTCTATTGGCTCGAGGGGCGACCCGACGAAGCCGGCCGGCAGGTCGTAGTCCGGGTCGCGCTTCCCGCGAAGGCGGGGAAGGGGATCGGCCCGCTCGAGCAGGTCAGCCCGGCGGGCGTCAACGTGCGCACCCGGGTCCACGAGTACGGGGGCGGTGAGTACACGGTCTGGCGCGATCGTCTCTACTACGTCGACGACGCGGACCAGCGGATCCACGGCGGCCCGATCGGCGAACGCGTCGCGCCGATCGTCGATTCGGGCAGCGCCTGGGCCGACCTGACCGTCACGCCCGACGGCGCGTGGCTACTGGCGGTCGAGGAGCGGCCGCGTGAGGGCGGCGAGCCCGAGAACCGTTTGATGGCTGTGCCCCTCGACGAGCGGGGCGCGCGGGCCGGGACGCCGCGTCCCGTGGCGGCGGGCCACGACTTCTACGCGTCCCCCGCCGTCGCGCCCGACGGGGACCGGGTGGCGTGGCTCGCCTGGGACCACCCGAACATGCCGTGGAACGGCACCGTGCTCGAGATCGTCGCGTGGGGATCGGAGGGAGCGGCCGGTGAGCCGCGCCGGGTCGCGGGCGGCCCCTCGGAATCCCTCTTCCAACCGCGCTTCGCCGCCGACGGCGCGCTCTTCGTCGCCACCGACGCGAGCGGCTGGTGGAACCTCGCGCGGCTCGGGGAAGCGGGACTCGTTCCCGTCCACCGCGACGCCTTCGAAGCCGGACGGCCCCAATGGCAGTTCGGGATGTCCGGCTGGGCGTTCGCGTCCGGAGGGGCTCTGGTGGCGGCTCAGGCCGACGCGCTGGATCGTTTCGTCGAGCTCGACCTCGAGAACGGACATTCTCGCGAGCGATCGACGGCCTGGGTGAGCATCGGCGGCCTCGCGAGCGCCGAGGGCTGGATCGCCTTCGTCGGTGGCGACGCGGATCGCGGGGCCGCGGTCTGCCTCCAGCCGGAAGGGGGCGGGAGCGGAGTGCGGGTGCGCGAGAGCAGCGGGCTCGCCTTGCCGGACGACGTGATCAGTCGGGCCGAGCTCGTCTCGCTGCCTTCCCGGAACGGTCGAACGGTCCACGCGTTTCTCTACGCCCCGAGGTCCGGGACGCAGCGACCGAGGCACGGCGAGCGGCCGCCTCTGCTGGTGAAGAGCCACGGAGGTCCGACGGCTGCGGCGAGCGCGGCCTTCGACCCACGTATCCAGTACTGGACGAGTCGCGGCTTCGCCGTCGCCGACGTGAACTACGGGGGGTCGACGGGGCACGGCCGGGCCTACCGCGACCTGCTCGAGGGGCAGTGGGGGCTCGTCGACGTCGAAGACTGCCTCGCCGTCGCGGAGGCCCTCGCTGCCGACGGGCGGGTCGACGGCGATCGACTCGCGATCAGCGGAGGGAGCGCCGGCGGCTACACCGTGCTCGCGGCGCTCACCTTCCACGACACCTTCTCGGCCGGGGCGAGTCATTACGGGATCGGCGACCTCGAGGCCCTCGCCCGGGACACGCACAAGTTCGAGTCGCGCTACACGGATTGGTTGGTGGGGCCTCTGCCGGAGGCGGCGGCGCTCTATCGCGCGCGCTCGCCCATCCATCACGTCGACCGGCTCTCCTGTCCCGTCGTCTTCTTCCAGGGGCTCGAGGACAAGGTGGTTCCCCCCAACCAGGCGGAGGCGATGGTCGCCGCGCTGGCGGCGCGCGGCCTGGCCCACGCCTACGTCCCCTTCGAGGGGGAGCAGCACGGCTTCCGGCGGGCGGAGAACATCCGGACGGCCCTCGACGGGGAGCTCTACTTCTACTCGCGCGTCTTCGGCTTCGAGGCACCGCGCCCGGCGCCCGTGCGGGTCGTCGAGCCCGCATGAGAGCGCTCGGTCTGCTCCTCGCCATCGGGGCCGGTGTCGTCGGTGTCGTCGGATGCGTCGCTCGGACCGGGGGGTGGGACAGCGATGCCCTGGTCGAGCAGGTGCCCGAGATCCGTGAGATCCGGGGACAGCGGATCGGCGACCTCACGCCCTATCCCGCGCTCGTCGACGGGCGCGTCACGTTGGTCGCCTGTCGTTTCGCGAGCCCGGCGCGACCGATTCCCGTCGTGGTGTCCGGGGACGACTGGCCCTCGGCCTGGGGAGAGGCGGCCCTCGAGGCCGTCGAAGCCGCGGTCGGGTCGGTGTCCTTCGAGCGGCGGCCGGGGCCGCTCGACGCGCCGGGCATCCACATCCGGTCGATCAGCACGGCCGGCGGCGCGGGGCCGGTCGGTCTCGCGGACACGCGCGCGGAATGCGACGTGCGCCTTCGCGAGGATTCCGCCGCCGACGTGCGAGGGCACCTCCTGCGTTCGCAGGTGCGGATCCGGAGGCGCGTGCTCGGGACCTTCGCCCAGGGGCGGGCGGCGACGGCGGAGGGCTGGGTCGGGGCGATGCTCCACGAGCTCGGCCACGCCCTCGGCTTCCAGGGACATGCGGCGGTCGGCGATTCGCTCGTGCAGCTCGAGCAGAGCCGTCTGCGTCTGCTCGGTCGCCGGGCGCTGGAAGGCGAGCCGGTGCCCGCGCCCAACGTACGCGCGCTCTACGCGCTGGCACCCGGCACGCGACTCGGTTCGGTGACGCTCTCCGCTTCGGCGCAGTCCGTGGTGGACGAGGTCGCGCGCGAGGTGGAGGCGCGCGGCCGACGATCCGGACCGCCGATCGCGGCGCGCTCCGTCGTCGGAGATCGACACGCAAGGCTCGCGTGGTCCTGGGGCGAAGGGGAGTCGATCGTGCTGCGCTTTCCCAACTGGAGCGATTCGCTCAGATGGGGGCGCCCCATCGACGCGCGTCGCGGCGAGGTGGGGGCGCGTTAGGTCTAGGCGTCATTCCGAGACGTCGGGATCGATCGCCCGCGCCCGGGCGATCAGCTCGTTCGCGCGGTTCGTCTCGCCGGCCGCCCGGAGGACCAGGCCGAGTCGGTAGTGGGCGACGGCGTTCTCCGGCGCCTGTCCGACGGCGATCTCGAGATGGTGCACGGCGCGGACGTGATCCGGTCGCGGCTGCTTGTAGAGCGCCCAGCCGAGTCCCATCTGATAGGCGGGCTCCTCCGGCCAGAGCTCGACCGCGGGCTCGAAGTACTCGAGGGCACCGTCGAAGTTGCCCATCTTCGCGAGGATCTCGCCCTTGCGGTAGGACGTCTCGGCCTGCGCGAGGCGCGCCGTGTCGATCTCGGGCTCGTCGCTCCCGCCGGCGTCGTAGGCCTTCTTCTTGTCCGGATCGGAGAGGACCTCGAAGGCTTCCGCGATGCGTCCGAAGACCTTCGCGGCGGCTTCCTTCAACCCGCCGAGGCCCAGACGCGCGAGGGCGTCCGGGTGGTACTTCTTCGCCGCCTTGAAGTAGGCCTTCTTGATCTGCGCCGCGTTCGCGTCCGCTTCGAGGCCGAGCGCCGTGTAGTGATCGAGCTCGCCGAGCCGGGGCAGGAGCGCTTCGATTTCCTCGCGCAGCGCTTCCGCCTGCGGGCTCGCATCGGCGCTCGCGGCGGCGCCATCCGACCGCGTCGATGCAGTGGCCCGCGCGCGGGCCGGCGTGGCTTCCGTCGTGACTTCGACTTCGAAGTCGAAGCTCGTCTCGGCGGCACCGTTCGGCGCGGCGACGAGGCGCAGCACGCCGCTGAAGGTGACGGTCCAGAGCGTCGCCGCCGCGAGCGGATCGCCCGCGCAGTCGCCCAGCACGCGCCCGAGCGGTCGACTGCCGTCGAGCGCGGCGATCGCGCGGGCGGCCATGTCGCCGGCGCGGGCGAGCTTCTGCGCGACCTTGCGGTGACGCGGCGTGATGTCCCCGTGCAGGTGTTCGATCCGCAGGAGGGCGCCGAAGAGGCGGTCGGTGTCCCAGCGGCGCGGGAGCTCGTCCTGGAGCAGGGCGAGGAGATCGAAGGCGCGGGCGGTCTTCGGGTCGTTCTCTTCGGGTGGCGCGGAGGTCCAGTGATACCGACCCGCTCCCCATGAGAAGGTGTCGGCGATCCGGGCGCGGGTGTCGGCGCGCATCGCCGCGTAGAGCGCCTTCGGATCGAGCAGCTCGAGGGCGAGGACGGCGGATGCCTGCGCGCATCCCCGCTCGGCGGCCAGGCGTTCGACCTCGACGCGCTGGGCGCCGCCGATCCGGCCGGTGTTCGCCAGGAACGCGGCGAATTCGTCGTCTCCTCGGGGCGAGGAGATCGAGATCGGCGCGCCCTTGCGGACGAGCAGGTGACGCTCGCGCTGTCCGTGCGCGAGTCGAAGCACACCCGTTCGCTCGTCGCGCCAGGCCTGGGCGAGGATCTGGGGCACGCTGACCGCGTCGAGGCCGCCCTCGTCCGGTGCATCGATCCACTGGCCCTCCACCACGCGTCTCTCCTGCTACTGCTGGTGCTTCTGGGCGTCGGCGATCTGGAAGGCGGTCGCGATCGCTTCGGAGAGGTCCTTCCGAAGGACGAGGTGCGACGCCTCGAGACTCTCCATCGCGGCTTCGGCCGCGGGAGAGACGCCGGTGATCAGGCTCTGCGCATTCCAGGACTCGATCGTCTCGAGGACCTGCTCGAGGGCCGCCGCACCGAAGCCCTCGTCGAGGGGACGCTCGCGCAGGTCGACGACCACCGCGCGGATCTCGCAGATGCCGGGATCGCGGCCGAGCATGTCGACGGTGCCGAGGGCCTCGTCGAGGGTCGTGAAGGGCAGGACCATGACGGGGCCCCAGATGTGGACGACCGGCTGGGAGCGGTCGAACTGACCGTCGATCCCGTTCGCAGCGGGCGCCCCGTCGAAGCGCTCGACCGGGGGCGCCGCGGCGATCTTGCGGAACGCCTCGAAGGGCACGTCGGCAAGGAGGCGGAGCATCTCGCCATCGCCGCGCGCGCTCCAGACGCCGGCTTCCTGGACCTCGAAACGACAGGCCTCGTCGCCGCGAGCGGAACATTCGACTTCGCGCGCGACGAGCGCGCGGTTGAGCGTGCCGGAGAGCCAGCCCGTCGTGTAGCCGGCGCTCATCCAGCAGGAGGGGGCGTCGCTCGCGCCGAGTCGCGAGCACCGCGCGACCGCTTCGTGCCGTTCGGGCCAGGTGCCTTCGAGGGAGAATGCACCGTCGGCGTCGGTGCACGCGCCCGCCGTCCAGTGCATCACGAGCGCCGTCGTGTCCGGCGCATCGGAGCCGACCTCGTCGTCGTGCTCCTCGCAGACCCGCGCGGCGTCGCGGAGGCCGTGGAGCAGGCCGATCTGGAAGAGGGCGAGGCTCGCGTCGCGCGGGCCGAGCTCGTCCTGGAGTTCGACCAGCAGCGATGCGAGGAAACGACCGTCGACGAAGAGCTTCGGGTCGTTCATCAGCACCGTGTCGGGGCCGAATCCGAGGGCGGTCAGCATCTCGAGCGGGTCGCGGCCGCGCTCGGGCTCGGTCGGGGGCTTGGGGGGATGTCGCACGTCGGGGCCTGGGACTCGCTCATCCTTCGATGAAGGCGTAGATGTCGAACTTCTGGTCCTTGGAGATGAAGGCATCGCCCTCGTCTTCCAACAGCTTGAGGAACGCGTCGACCACGACGGGATCGAACTGGGTTCCGGAGTACTTGTGCATCTCCTTGACGACGATGTCGATCGGGAGCGCCTTGCGATAGGGGCGATCCGAGGTCATCGCCTCGACGGTGTCGGCGACGACGATGACGCGGGAGGGCAGGGGAATCTGGTCGCCTGCCAGCCGGTCCGGGTAGCCATGCTGACAGCCGTCGTACCACTCGTGGTGGTGGCGCACGCAGGGCACGACGCTGCGCAGGAACTCGACGGGCTCGAGGATCTTCGCGCCGATCTCCGGATGGCGCTTGATCTCTTCGTACTCCGCCTCGTTCAAGCGGTCGGGCTTGGTGATGATCGCGTCGGGAATGCCGATCTTGCCGACGTCGTGGAGCAGACCGGCGAAGTAGACGCGCTCGATCAGCTCCTTGCGCAGGTTCATTCCGCGGGCGATGCGTGAGGCGTAGACGGCGACGCGCTCCGAGTGACCCCGCGTGTAGGCGTCCTTGGCGTCGATCGCTTCGGCGAGCGCGCGGATCGTCTGGATGTAGGCGGTGCGGAGCTCGGTGTTCTTGCCGTCGAGCTGTTTGGTCCGCTCGCGAACCTTCTCCTCCAGGTTCTTGTTCATGTCCTGGAGCTTGAAGTTCTGTTCGCGCGTGACCGAGTTGAGGCGCTTGATCTCGGCCTTCAGGTCGTAGTGGTCGAAGGCCTGACGGAGCGTGGCCTTGAGCTCTTCGTCGTTCCAGGGCTTCGTGATCAGGCGGTAGATCTCGCCCTTGTTGATCGCCTCGACCGCGATCGTCATGTCCGTGTAGCCGGTGAGCATCATGCGCACGACGTCCGAGTGGCGATCGCGCACCGAGGACAGGAAGTCGACGCCGCTCATCTCCGGCATCCGCTGATCGGAGACGATCACCTGCGGGCCGGCGCGTTCGATCAGCTCGAAGGCCTCGCTCGGGCTGTTGGCCGTCAACACGTCGATCGGCTCGTTGCGGAGCAGCCGCTGGAGGGCCTTCAGGATGTTGACTTCGTCATCGACGAAGAGGACCGTGTGGTTCTGCACCGGAGCTCCCTCGACGCGATCCCGAACCGCTGCGGGTTGCGGGGACGCGTCGGACGTGAGGCCGTCGGGGGCGACTCACGAGGGAATTCATCGGCGACTTCAGGCCGAACCGTTAGGAAACGAGCGGCATCGAGCCCGCCTACGCCGACTCGATCGGCAACGGATCGCGGACGGTCGGCAATCGATCCGCAGCCCCCGGGCACGCGATGCGCACACGTGGCTTTTCCCTACGCCCGCGCGCGCCGCACGGAGCACCCGCGCGAGCCGGCGAGGAAAGCGCCCGCGGCCCAAGCGCGCCCTGCGCGCGCTGATAGAAAGAGCGCCCGCGGCCCAAGCGCGCCCTGCGCGCGCCTATAAATAGTTGCCGCCGTCGGTCCGGATGCGCGTGTTCGCCTGGCGGAAGCGGCTGATCTCCCGAGCGAAGTCGTCGTTCCCGACGACCTCCGGGGTCTCGCCGGCGGCATCCTGTCTCGCCTTGCGCCGGAGCACCGCGTGCAGGATCCGGATCCAGTCCCCGATCGAAGGCTCCCGCGTGTTGTTCACGACCTTGCCCCAGTCGATCTCGCCGAAGAGCGGGCGGCCGGCCCGGGATTCCGCCGTCAGCGCATGGATCCGCAGCGCCTCGACCACGTCTTCCGGGAAGAGCGGATTGACCTCGACGATGCGCTCGAATCGGCCGGGGGCGAGGAAGGCTTCGGTCAGCGTGTCGGGGTGGCTCGTGCTGCCGATCACCAGGCAGTCCTCGACGGCCAGGGATCGGTCGATCAGCTCGAAGAGCAGGTCCATGATCGGACCGACCGGGAGCTCCGTCGCGCGCTTGCCCATCTCGTGGGCGCGGGTGAAGTCGAGCTCGTCGAAGAAGATGGTGACGGGCGGCATCTCTTCGAGCGCCCGGGACCAGCCCTGCACGAGCTCGCCGATCTTGTTCGCGCCGTGGATCACGTCGAGGACCATCCGCGGCACGTCCACCCGGACGAAGGCGGTCTCGGTCCGCGTCGCCAGGTACTCCGCCAGCAGTGACTTGCCGCTTCCGCCGCGACCGATCATCAGCATCGCGCTCGGCGGAAACGTGCCCCACCGGCCGTAGACGTCCGGGCTCGTCTGGGCGTAGGCGTACGTGAGGATCTCTTCCTTCGCGCTCGCCAGGCCGCCGATCGAATCCGCGTCGATCTCCGGGTCCGCCACGATCGTCGCTCCGCGCGCCAGGGGGTCCACGTTCCGCTGGAAGCTCGTCCAGATGTTCACGGCCCGGTCGGCGAGGAGGCGTCGCTGCGTCATGGCGGGCAGTCTAGCGGCGGCGCGCCCTGGCGCTTCCGATCGCGGCGGAGTTGCGCCATACTGCGCCGCCAGCGCGTCCCCATCGTCTATCGGTTAGGACTCCAGCCTTTCAAGCTGGCGAGGCGGGTTCGATTCCCGCTGGGGACGCCATTCTTTTCGCTGCGCTGGGCGGACACTTCGGGGCTCCGTGCTCGGGTAGCGATGCGCCCCGCGGAGATCGGATGTCGAGCGGCGGGGCGAGGCGGGTCGGGCTCTCGTGGGCGTTGGCGTCGGCGCTCGGGTCGGCGTTCATGGCGATCCCCTGGAAGCAGGCCAACGCGGTCGGGACGCCAGCGCACTCGGTTCTGATCCTGCTCGGCGTAGCCGCGCTCGGGAACACGCTGCTCTCGGTGGGGCAGCGCCTGCGCGGCGGCTCGACGCGGGGCGGGCGGATCCGCGGGATCGACCTCGGCGTCGCGATCGGGCTCGCGGGCTTCACCCTCGCGGGCAATCACCTGGCGGCGATGGCCGTGCAGCAGATGTCGCCTTCGATGATGAACCTGCTGCTCCGCTCGGAGCTGCCGCTGACCGCGCTGGCCGCGTGGATCTTCCTCGGTGAGCGCGTCGAGGGGCGCTTCTGGATCGGGACGGCGATCGCCGCGGCGGGGCTCGTGCTGCTGCAGGGAACGCCGTCGGGCGACGTCGGTGCGCTCCGACTCGACGCATTCGGGCTCGCGCTCGCGGCGGCCGCCTGCTTCGGGGCGCTCGCCGTCGTGACCCGCGCCTTCATCCACCGCATCGACGTCGTCGGCGTGAACGCCATCCGACTCTGGCTCGCGGTGGGGCTCTGGTTCGTGTTCAACGATGCGGCCGGGATCGGGCGGATTCCGGTCGCGCAGTGGCGCTACGCGACGCTCGCCGCGATCGCGGGTCCATTCCTGGGGCGACTCATGCTGATGAACTCGGCCCGCACGATCGAAGCGAGGCTGACGAGTCTGATCATGCTGCTGTCGCCGGTGCTGACTCTCGTGCCCGCCTACCTGATCCTCGACGACTGGCCGACGGATCGTCAGCTGCTCGGGGGAGCGATCATGTTGGTCGGGATCGCGTGGCCGCTCTCGGTGAGGCGACGCTAGGCCGCCGCCTGCACCTCGAGCCGGTGGATCGCGGACACGTGGAGGTTCGGGCACCGCTCGGGCCCGTTCACGAGCGCGACCTCCGGCAGGATCGGCGCCAGGGCACGGAGCGCAGCCCGCAGCTCCCAGCGAGCGAGGTTCGCGCCCAGGCAGAAGTGGGCCCCGTAGCCGCCGAAGGCGAGGTGTCGGTTCTTCTTGCGCGTGATGTCGAACTCGTAGGGGCGGTCGAAGACCTCGGGGTCGCGGTTCGCGGACGGGTACCACATGCCGACGTCCTCACCGGCCTTGATCGTCACGCCGTTCAGCTCGAAGTCGGAGACGGCGGTGCGCGCGAACTGGAGCACGGGCGAGGTCCAGCGCAGGATCTCCTCGCCGGCGGACACGATCAGCGCCTCGTCGTCGGCGTTCTCGTGGAGGAGCTTCAGCTGCTCCGGGTGCTGGAGGAGTGCGGCCATGCCGCCGCTGATCGCGTTCTGGGTCGTCTCGTTGCCGGCGGCGAGGATCACGAAGAGGTAGCCGGAGAGCTGTTGCTCGGTCAGCTCCTTGCCGTCGACCTGGCCGAACACGATCTGGGTCGAGAGATCGTCGCCGCCCGGTCCCTTCCGGCGCCGTTCCTCGATGACCTCGAGCATGTACTCGGTCATCTCGTTCAGCGCGCGCACGCGCCCCATGTTCCGGTCCTCGCCGGGCTGGAAGAACTGCTCTTCCGGCGCGCCGATCATCACGTTCGTGAGCTGCTTGAGCCGCTTCCAGTCTCCGTCGGGCAGGCCCATCATCTCGCCGATCGCGGCGAGCGGGAGCTTCTCCGCGAAGCCCTTCACGAAGTCGGTGGTCTCGCCGCGCGCGCTCGCCTCCTTCAGGTCGGTCACGAACTCCTGCGCGAACTCGTGGGACATGCGCGCGAAGTGCTTCTCGAGGGGGCGCAGGGCGGCCGGGGTGAAGCGCTTCGCGGTGATCAGGCGGAAGTTCCGGTGGCGCGGGTCGTCCATCAGGATGAAGTCGCTGACCTCGTTCGGATCCCAGCCGCGCTCCTCGATCCGCATCTTCGTCGACCAGGCCTGCCGCTCGTCGTCTTCCTTCGACTGGAGTCGCAGGCGTCGGCTGTTGACGAACACCTCGCTGTGCTTCGAGACCTCGAGGATGTCGGCGTGGCGCGTGATCGCGTAGAAGGGATCGATGTCGTCGCGTTCGTACCAGTAGACCGGCGCCTCCTTGCGGAGCAGGTCCCACTCCGCGAAGGGGTAGCCGCGCTCGAGATAGAGCTCGGGGGTGTGGATGTCGAGGTTGTCGAGGGTGAGTTCGGACATGGGATGACTCTCAATCGGTGGGTTGTGGTCGTCGGGCAGGGCGGCTCTCGGGGACGGGGACGTGCAGCGATGGCGGTTTCACGGGGTATCGGGCGCGGGCTGAGCGCCTCGCACGAGCTTGCCGGGCGTGGCGCCCGTCGGCTCACCGTCCTCCAGCACGACCTCGCCGGAGACGATCGTATAGCGATAGCCGCGGGCCTTCTGGACGAGGCGCTTGCCTCCGGCCGGCAGGTCGTATCGCATCTCCGGCGCTTCGAGCGCGAGGGCGTCGAAGTCGATCACGTTCACGTCCGCCTTCATGCCGGGCGCGAGGACGCCCCGATCGAGGAAGCCGACGAGCTTCGCGGTGTCGGCCGCCTGCCGCTTCACGATCGTCTCGACGGGGATCGGCTCGGTTCCGGGCTTCTTCGCCGCGCGGTCGCGGGCCCAGTGGGTCAGCAGGTAGGTCGAGAAGCTGGCGTCGGAGATGAAGCTCACGTGGGCGCCGCCGTCGCCGAGGCCGGGAACCGTGTGCGGATGCTGGAGCATCTCGAGGCAGTGGTCCGCGTTGCCGTAGACGTAGTTGAGGGCGGGCATGAAGATCTGCCCGGTGCCGCCGCCTTCGAGGAGGACGCCGAGCGCGTATTCCTCCGGCGCCTGGCCGGCGGCCTCGGCGAGCGCCGCGATCGATTCCTCGGGTCCGGGCTCGTAGTCGGGCGGATCGCCGAGTCGGAAGAGCCGCCGCGGATCCATGATCATGCCGCCGGCGACGAAGGCGTCGCGCTTCGCCGGATCGCCGAGGGCCGCGGCGCGTTCGGCGAGCGGCAGTGCCGCGGCTTCCTGGAAGACCGGGTTCTGGATGAACGGGTTGAAGGTGGCCTCGAGGCTCATGATCACGCCGACCGGGCGTGGGGCGACCTGGGCGTGGAGGGCGACGCCGTCTGCCTGCGCCTCGCTGATCAGCTCGAGCATCCGGCGCCAATCCTCCGGGCGCTCGTTCAGCTGCGCGACGGAGACGGACATCGGCCGACCGCTGCGCTCCGCCATCTGTCGGACCATCGCGAACTCGGGCTCGAGGTCCGGGAAGTCGCCGACGATCTCGAAGACGCCCGCGCCGGCTTCCTTCAGACCTTCGGCGATGCCCCAGAGCTCGTCGGAGGTCGCCGTGTAGGAAGGCGTGTGATCCCCGTCGACGGTCTTGTGGTTGACGGTGCGCGACGTCGAGAAGCCGACGGCGCCAGCGAGGATGGCCTCCTTCGTGAGGCGCGCCATCTCCCGGATCTCTTCGGGGGTCGGGCGCTCGTTGTGGTTCGCGCCGCGGTCGCCCATCACGTAGCCGCGCAGGGCACCGTGCGGAACCTGGGCCGCGAAGTCGAGGGCATGCGGCCGCTTCTCGATCGCGTCGAGGTACTCGGGGAAGCTCTCCCAGTCCCAGGTGAGTCCCTCGGCGAGGGCGGTGCCCGGGATGTCCTCGACGCCTTCCATCAGACCGATCAGCCACTCGTGTTTGTCGGGGCGCGCGGGGGCGAAGCCGACCCCGCAGTTGCCCATCACGACGGTGGTCACGCCGTGGTAGATCGACGGCTCCATCAGGGAGTCCCAGCTGACCTGACCGTCGTAGTGGGTGTGGACGTCGACGAAGCCGGGGGTGACGAGGAGGCCGGTCGCGTCGATCTCGCGCCGGCCCGGACCGACGTCGCCACCGACGCCCGAGATGCGGCCG
This sequence comes from bacterium, assembly GCA_030432735.1. Lineage (GTDB taxonomy): Bacteria > Myxococcota_A > UBA9160 > UBA9160 > UBA4427 > UBA4427. The sequence continues at coordinate 4,277 of JAUIMK010000070.1, read as the reverse complement.
TCGTCGATCGCCAGGTCGCCGATCGTGCCGGGGCACCCGGTGCCGTCGATGAGGGTGCCGCCGCGAATCACGAGATCATGCATGCCGAGTGCTCCTCGTCTGCCGCCGCAGCGTCGGCGACGGAGTGGACCGGGACCCGGAAAGGGTAACGAGCGCGCCGTCCGGGGAAAGGCGAGCCCGAGGTGCCGGACTCAAGAAAATCCGGGGCACGTCGATAGGGAGAGGGACCGGGACGAGGCAACCCGGTCGCCGCATCTGAACCGGGTCGGGCGCTCTCGAGGGACGCCCGGCCCGTTTCTCTTTGCGGAGGCGAATCGTGGACATCGAGCAGGCTGTGCGCCGCCCCGTCGGCGCGTCCCGCCTAGCGCTCGACGCCGAGCCGCCGGGATTCCGCCTCCTCGATCCGGGCCTCCATCCGGTCGACGAAGGCCGCCAGGGCCGGCCGTTCGGCCAGCGCCTCGGCGCAGCCCGGGATCGGTCCGTCGCGGAGCACCCGCAACGTCGCGTAGACCGAGATGTCGGCGATCGACGGCTCGTCGGCGTGAAAGAAGGGACGGTCTCCGAGGAATCCTTCGAGATCCGTCATCCGGTCGAAGAGCCCCGCGACGATCTCGAGCTCCCGAGCCTCGGCGCGGGTCGTGGGCTTCCTTCCGAAGCGTCGCCCGACGTGACCGATCACCCGGGCCATGAGCGAGTCGTCGACCGGTTGGTCGTCGCCGGGCTGCGGGTAGCGCGCGGTCCGCCAGCGGTTCCAGTAGAAGGTGAAGGAATCGTTCGACCATTCGGCGAGGCGCCGCTGGGCCTCGGCGGTCTTGGGCACGCTCGAGAGCAGCGGCGGCTCCGGGACGAGCTCCTCGAGCCAGTCGAGGATCACGCCGGAGTCGGCCTTGCGTCGCCCGTCGATCTCGAGCACCGGCAGCGTGCGCGCGATCGGGCTCCAGCGCTTCACGTCCGCCGGGTCGTCCGAGACGACGCGCTCGAATGCCAGCCCCTTCAAGGCGAGGGCTGCCGCGACGCGCTCCGAGTACGGATTGCGGGACTGCGTATAGAGCCGGATCGAAGTCGGCTTCGCCGCGGGCGACGGAAGGCGCTCGCTCATGCCAGCCCGCTCACCGAGTCCTTCGCGTCGGGCTGCGACGCGCGCGGGGCGGGGAAGAGCGCATCGATCTCCCGCCTCACGTCCTCGGGCAGCGCGAGGCCGACCGCCTTGACGTTCTCCTCGAGCTGCTCGAGGCGGGTCGCACCGACGATCACGCTCGCCACGTTCTGCTGGCGCAGGCACCAGGCGAGGGCGAGCTGGGCGAGGGAGACGCCGAGGTCGTCCGCGAGCGGGGCCAGCCGGTCGACGCGCTCGAGCACGTCCGCGTCGAGGGCGCGCCCCATCCAGCGGTTGCGCTTCGGATCGTTGGCCCGGCTCTGTTCGGGGATCCGCCCGCCGCTGTACTTGCCGGTGAGCGCGCCCTGGGCCAGCGGACTGAATACGATCTGCGAGAGGCCTTCGCGCGCGCAGGTCGGGATCACGCCGGGCTCGATCCCGCGCGAGAGGATCGAGTACTCGGGCTGGTTCGAGATCGGTCGGGGGGCGCCCAGGGCGTCGGCGATCTCGCAGGCCCGGGTGATCTGGCGCGGCGCCCATTGGGACACGCCCCAGTAGAGGACCTTGCCCTGTCGGATCAGGTCGTCGTACGCACGAATCGTCTCTTCGAGGGGGGTGTCGGGATCGAAGCGGTGACACTGGTGGAGGTCGATCCGTTGGACCCGGAGTCGTTCGAGGGAGCCTTCGACGCTCTCGGTCACGTGCTTCCGCGAGAGGCCGCCTTCGTTCGGCCGCTCCGACATGGGGAAGAAGCACTTCGTGGCGACGACGACGGCGCTCCGTGGCAGGCTCGCGAGGGCGCGTCCGAGCGCCGACTCGGCCTCGCCGTCCTGGTAGACGTCGGCGGTGTCGAAGAGGTTGACGCCGAGGTCGAATGCGCAGTGGACGAGACGGGCGGTCTCGCCGTAGTCGACGCGGGAGCCGAGCGTCAGCCAGGAGCCGAGAGAGATCTCGCTCACCTGGAGTCCGCTTCGCCCCAACGCGCGTGTTCGCATGGCGCGAAGCTAGCACCTCGGCGCTCCGTGCCGCGGGACGGGCCGGCCGCGCCGGTACTGGTAGACTCCGCCGCCGTGCTGCACCTCGTCTCGCGAACCGATCCCGCCTGGCTGCCTCGTGCCGCGTCGCATCTCGACGAGGTGCTGCTCGATCACGCGCACTGCGAGAAGAAGGCGGCGGGCGCCGCGATCAAGCTGCTCTTCGCCTATCCGCACCACCGCTTCCTGCAGGAGCCCCTCGCGGAGCTCGCGCGCGAAGAGCTCGAGCACTTCCAGCAGGTGCTGGCGATCCTCGATGCGCGCGGCGTGAAGTACCAGACGATCCGACCGAGCCCCTACGGCATGGCGCTCCATGCGGAGGTCCGTCGGGACGAGCCCGACCGCTTGCTCGACCTGCTCTGCATCTCGGCGCTGATCGAGGCCCGCAGCTGCGAGCGCTTCCAGCTCCTGGCCGACGGGCTCGCCGACGAAGACGACGATGCGCGTCGTCTCTATTCGTCGCTGCTCGCGAGCGAGGCGCGGCACCATGGGGTCTACCTGTCCCTGGCGTGTGCCCTCGTCGGACGCGACGCCGCGGAGGCCCGACTCGCGGAGATGGCCCGCCACGAAGCCGAGGTCGTCGCCGCTCCCTGCGATCGGGTGAGGCTGCATGCCGGCTGACGCGGCCGCCGTCCCGCGACCCGCGACCGGCCTCGACGAGAGCACGCCGCGCTTCGTCGACACGGCGGAAGGGCGCGTGGCCTACCACGAGGCCGGTGCGGGGGAGCCTGCGCTCGTGATGCTGCACGGCTTCAGCGGACATCGCGACGACTTCGTCGGCGTCCTCGCGGCCCTCGGCGAACGCCGTCGCGTGCTGGCTCCGGATCTCCGAGGCCACGGAGATTCCGAAGCGGGGCCGGGGGCTTCGGGATGGTCCTTCGATCAGATCGTGAATGATCTGATCGCGTTCCTCGACGCGATGGGGCTCGATCGGGTGGACCTGCTGGGGCACTCGATGGGCGGCTTCGTCGCGCTGCGGGCGGTGCTTCGCGCGCCCGAGCGGGTTCGCTCCCTCGTGCTGATGTGCACGGCGCCCGAGACGCCCGCGCGGCTGGATCCCGAGGGCTGGCGGGCCGGCGTCGCGATCAGCGGCGAGCGGGGAATGGACGGATTCCAGCCCCTCGCCGAGCGGGCGATGCGGAACGATCCCTCTCCCGGGCTCGCGGCCTGGGGCGACCCCGATCGCTACTTCGCCCATCACCGCCGCCGGCACGCATCGATGACGCCGGAGAGCTACCGCGAGCTGGGCACGACGCTCTTCGAATCCGAATCGATGGTCGAGCGGCTGCCGGAAGTGAGGGTGCCGACGCTCGTGCTCGTCGGCGCACAGGACGCGGACTGGTTGCCCGGAGCCGACCTCTTCGAGCAACATCTCCCGAACGCGCGCCGGATCACGATCGCAGGTGCGGAGCATCATCCGCACCAGGAGAACCGCGCCGCCTTCCTCGAGGCGCTCGAGTCCCATCTCGAGCGGGTCGAGCAGGGCGACGCGTGAAGATGACGAACCGGGACGCGACGAGGCGTCCAGCGAGCGCGCTCGGCAGAGCGCCCGTCGCGCTCGCCCAGACGAGAGGGGAACGAAGATGAGTGGAGCGACCGAGGACATCCAGATCACGACGAGCGGCGGCGAGACCATGAACGCCTATCTCGCGCTGCCCGAGGGCGGCGGCCCGGCGCCGGGCGTGATCGTCTGGATGGAGATCTTCGGGGTGAACGATCACATCCGCGACGTGACCCGCCGAGTCGCCGCGGAAGGCTACGTCGCGCTCGCCCCCGATTTCTTCCATCGCACGGGTCCGGGGCTCGATCTGGGGTACGACGAGGCCGGGTTCGAAGAAGGCTTCAAGCACCTGAACGCCCTGGTCGCGGATCAGATGATCGCCGACGCGAAGGACGCGGTCGCCTATCTCCGGAGCCGCGACGACACGACGGACAAGATCGGCGTCATGGGCTTCTGCATCGGCGGTCACATGACCTACCTGACCGCGTGCGAGACCGACGTGGCGGCGGCGGCCTCCTACTACGGCGGCGGCATCGCGGCGCCGGAGGGGCCCGGCGGCGCGCCGGGTACGTTGACACGCACCGGCGGGATCACCGGCAGGATCCACTGCTATTTCGGGAGCCAGGACGCGCTGATCCCGGCCGAC